>NZ_JAEKEC010000001.1:4752500-5052500 GCF_016651305.1 Pseudomonas sp. TH06
CGCTGCGCCAGCGGTACCGTGCGTGCCGGCAGCCTGGTACTGGGTTGCAACGCGCATCTGGACGAACTCGAGCAACAACTCACGGGCAAGGTGCTGCCGGCTGGCAGTTACATCATCGCCACCGAGCCGTTGTCCGAGGAACGCGCCGCGCAACTGATCCCGCGGAATGTCGCGGTTTGCGATCAGAAAGTCGGCCTCGACTATTACCGGCTCTCGGCGGACCGGCGCTTGCTGTTCGGCGGTGCCTGCCACTATTCCGGGCGTGATCCGGCGGATATCGCCGCCTACATGCGGCCGAAAATGCTCAAGGTCTTCCCGCAACTGGCGGACGTGCGCATCGATTACCAATGGGGCGGCAAGATCGGCATCACCGCCAACCGCTTTCCGCAGGTCGGGCGTCTCAAGCAACACCCGAATGTGTTCTACGCCCAAGGCTATTCCGGCCATGGCCTGAACGTCACCCACTGGTGCGCCAGGTTACTCGGCGAGGCGATACAGGCCGGCCACAGTCAAGGCATGGACGTGTTCAGCGGCGTGCCGCACATGACCTTCCCCGGCGGCCCGGCCCTGCGCTCGCCGCTGCTGGCACTGGGCATGTTCTGGTATCGCCTGCGCGAAATGCTCGGCTGATCCCGGATCACCCGGGCCCTGTTGGAGCTGCCGCAGGCTGCGATCTCTTGATCTTTAAAAACAACATCAAAAGATCGCAGCCTGCGGCAGCGCCTACCGGTTCGGCTTTGGCATTCCCTACTTATTTGCTCTATCGCCAAGCACTTCTATATTGATGAAGTGCTTTTGCGTTCCTGACGCTCAGTGCCCAATTATTCGAGGAGGACACGGATGAAGTCGTCAGCCACCGACGAGCCGCGAGCACCAGGCCAGGCCCCCATCAAGACCCGCCGCTTCGGCATATCGCTGGTGTGGATCGTGCCGATCGTGGCGGTGCTGGTGGGCATTTCGCTGGTGGTGCATAACATCCTTCAGGAAGGACCGACCATCACCGTCAACTTCAAGACCGGCAGCGGTCTGGTGGCCAACAAGACCGAAGTCAAATACCGCAACGTGGTGGTCGGTCAGGTCACCGATGTCGAATTGAGCGATGACCAGAAAAGCGTCAACGCCACCATCAAACTGGCCAAACAGGCCGAAAGCTTTACCCGCGAAGACTCACAGTATTGGGTGGTGCGCCCACGCATCGGCGCGGGTGGCGTGTCGGGCATCGATACCCTGCTCTCCGGCGACTACATCGGCGCCGATATCGGCCAGGCCAACAACCGCGCCAAACAATTCAAGGGCCTGGAGAATCCGCCGCCGATCACCTACGGCGAACCGGGCAAGCGCTTCATGCTGCACACCCAGGACCTCGGCTCGCTGGACATCGGCTCGCCGGTTTACTACCGCAAGATTCCGGTCGGTCAGGTCGTCACCTATGCCCTTGATGAAGGTGGCAAAGGCGTGAACATCGAAGTGTTCATTCATTCGCCCAACGATGCCTTTGTCACCGAAAACACCCGTTTCTGGAACGCCAGCGGGATTGACGTCAGCGTCGGCGCCAACGGCTTCCAGGTCAAAACCGAGTCGTTGTCGTCCATGCTGGTCGGCGGCATCGCCTTCCGTGCGCCGGACTACAGCCCCAACGACGTGGCGGCGGCCGATGACAAAGACTTCGAACTGTTCGCCGACCAGCAAACCGCCCTCGCCCCGCCCAACGGCAAGGCGCAATACCTGAGCCTGCGTTTCGACCAGTCCCTGCGCGGGCTCAAGGTCGATGCACCGGTGGAATTCCTCGGCATGGAAATCGGCCGGGTGGTGGCGATCAACCTCGATTTCGACGCAAAAAAACGCAGTTTCCCGCTTAACGTCGGCATCGTCATTTACCCGCAGCGCCTCGGTATGGCCTACGGCAAAATGCTCACGGCGTTCAAGCACGACCCCAACGATGAAGCGGCCGGCATTCGCCTGATCGGCACCTTCATCGACAACGGCCTGCGCGCTCAGGCCCGAAGCGGCAACCTGCTGACCGGCCAGTTGTACGTCGCGCTGGATTTCTTCCCGAAAGCCGAAAAAGTCGCCTTCGATCCGACCTTGCGTCCGGTGGTGATTCCGACCGTGCCCGGCAGCCTTGAACAATTGCAGGAAAAACTCGAAGCGGTAATCGACAAGCTCAATAAAGTCCCGGTCGATCGCATCGCCACCAACCTCGACAGTAATCTGGTCGAACTGCGCAAAGGCCTGACCCAGTTCAACGCCAAGACCTTGCCGGGCGTGCAGAGCACCCTTGCCGATGTCAGCAAAACCCTGCAGTCAGCCAGTTCGACCCTGGCCGAAGATTCGCCGCAACGCGAGAAACTCACCGAAACCCTCGACGAACTCGGCCGCATGTCGCGCTCGCTGCGTGAGTTGTCGGATTACCTCGGCCGGCATCCGGAATCGCTGATACGCGGGCGTCCGGACAACGCGGCGCCACTGGATCTGAAAGGACCGCCACGCAATTGAGCACAGGAGTCAAACCGATGGCTGTACCGCTGAAGATCACCGTGCTCGCTGCGTTCATGTTGCTGGGCGCCTGCCGCAGCGACCCGATCAGCTTTCACACCCTGACGCCAGTGCAACTGGGCAGCACCCGCGCCGGCGCGCAAATCCCGATTGAAGGGATCAGCGTGCCGCCGCAGGTCGACCGCCCGCAAATCGTCATTCGCCAGGGCAACAGTGGCCTGGCGATTCTTGAAACCGAATGGTGGGGCGCGAGCCTGGCGGATGAATTGCGCAGTGCGCTGACCGATCAACTGAGCAACAGCAGCGGTCGCGGCAACGTCTCGGTGCGCATCGAGGTGCAGCGCTTTGACTCGATTCCCGGCCAATATGGTTTGATCGATGCGAAATGGCGCCTGCGTCCGCTCGGTGATACCGACAGCGAGCTGGTGACTTGCCGCTCGACCTTACAAACCCCGTCCGGGCCGAGCATCGATGATCTGGTGGCGGCTCAGCAGAACAACGTCAAACAACTGGCCTCGTTGATCAGTCAGGCGGCCGGCAACTCGCGCGGGTGTCCGCCAACGCCTTGAGCGTGCAATTAGCCTGGATACTGACGTCTTCAGGCTTGCGTGCGAGCATCATTCATTCATTCAGCTTTGACTCGACACTCGATGTTTGTTGAACCCACCCGCAAACAAAACTGCATTTGAGTTTGTTTATCAAATGTCCGCTTTAGTTGTGCCCGGTAACTTCCGGCAATATTTTCACATCTTCTTCACTGCCCCGCCACGCCCCCGAACGTAGTGTTCAGCCTGCATTCAACTCGGTCGTCGTAAAGTCGCTCACAGCCTGAGCCTTACGTTGCGCTGAATGAAATACCGAACATTCAAAGGGGCAGGATTGTGGCGCCGTTATTTCAATTAAAAACTTTATTCAGATCGCCGCGAACCCTGCGTTTGCGTTTGTTACTGGCGTTGGCTTGTGTGGGGTTCGTGGCCATTCTGGTCAGTGGTTTCGTGTTCTGGCCACGTTCACCAGCCGATCTGGATCACGCGAACAGCCGCGTCACCGCCGAATGGATGCAGGCCTGGCAAGTCGGCGAAGTGGTTGCACTGGTGCGCCATACCGAACGCTGCGATCGCTCCGAGAATACTTGCCTGGGGCCGGCCGATGGCATCACCCACGTCGGCAGCGTCGCGGCGGCGGCCGTTGGCCAGGGCTTTCAGCAATTGGGCATGCAGCAGGCTCAAGTGCTGAGCAGTCCGCTGACCCGAACCGCACAAACCGCGCAATACATGTTCGGTCAGGACGCCAGCACGCAAGACTGGCTGGCCACCTGCGGCCCAGTGCTGCGCGATGAAGTGATCGCACACAAAACTGCCGGGCAGAATCTGGTGCTGGTTACCCACAGTGGCTGCATCAGCGACTTTGAAAAGCAGACCGGTTTCCCCCATGCGATTGCCGCCGAATACGGCAGCGTGTTGCTGGTGCGCATTGACAGCCATAAACAACTAAACGTACTGGGCATTATTAATGTGCCGTTCTGGAAGACATTAAATCTTGCCCATGCGCAGAACTAACACCATTCAATTCAACGCTTCACCCCCGACATTTATATCTGCGCCAAGGTCCAGTCATGACGTCTGATAACAAACCGTTGCGCCACGCTGTCCGGCATTTATCGCAAGCGCCAACAGCACGAACATTTGAACGCTGGGCGATTCCCGGTCTGCTCCTCGCCTTTGTGCTGTTTTACCTGCTGCCGCTGATGAGCCACGGCTTATGGATCCCCGATGAAACCCGTTACGGCCAGATCAGCCAGGAAATGCTCCTGAGCGGCAACTGGGTCGCGCCGCATTTCATGGGCATTCGTTACTTCGAGAAACCGATTGCCGGTTACTGGATGATCGCCATCGGTCAGGCGATTTTTGGCGACAACCTGTTTGGCGTCAGGATCGCCTCGGCGCTGAGCACCGGTGTGAGTGTCTGGCTGACCTATCTGCTGGCTCAGCGACTGTGGAACAGTCCGCGTCTCAGCGCCGCGTGCGCGCTGCTGTTCATGAGTTTTGGTTTGATCGCCGGTCAGGCCGGATATGCCAACCTCGATCCGCAGTTCACCTTGTGGGTCAACCTGAGTCTGGTGGCGGTCTGGTTTGCCATCGACAGTCGCAACACCGCGGCGCGGATTGGCAGTTGGGCGTTGCTGGGCGCGGCGTGCGGCATGGGCCTGATGACCAAAGGCTTTCTCGCTCTGCTGCTGCCGGTATTGATCGCCCTGCCCTACATGATCTGGCAACGCCGTTTTGGCGAACTGCTGCGCTTTGGCCCGGTGGCGGTGTTGGTGGCCGCGCTTGTCAGCGTGCCGTGGGCGCTGGCCGTGCACGTACGCGAACCGGACTTCTGGCGATTCTTCTTCTGGCATGAACACATCCGCCGTTTCGCTGCCGGCGATGACGCCCAGCATGCGCGGCCATGGTGGTTCTACCTGCCGCTGCTGTTTGCTGCCACGTTGCCATGGGCGCTGTTGTTGCCGTCGACGTTGATCCGCACCTGGCGCGAAAAGGCTCAGCCGAAAATTGCCTTCCTCGCTTTGTGGTTCCTGCTGCCGCTGGCGTTCTTCAGCCTGAGCAGCGGCAAATTGCCGACCTACATCATGCCGTGCCTGATGCCACTGGCCTTGTTGATGGGCCATACCGTGGTGAACTGGCTCGACAGTAGTAACGCGCGGGTGCTGCGTCTGAACGGCGTGATCAACACAGTGCTGGCCAGTGTCGCGCTGATTGCCCTGATCTACTTGCAGGCAAGCAAAGAGATTTACCAAAACACCGAGATGTTCAGCCTGTCGCTGGTGTTCATCGTGCTGATCGGCTGGATCATCGCCAACGCCCTGCAAATCATGCGGCCGCTGACCTTGTGGGCGATGCCGGCATTGGGCATTGGTCTGCTGATTGCGCTGCTGCCAGCGGCGATGCCGGCGCAGATCGTCGACAGCAAAATGCCGGATCAGTTTATTGCCGAACACCAGCAGGCGTTGAGCGAAACCACTTCACTGCTGAGCAACGACCTCGGCGCCGCATCCGCCTTGTCGTGGCGCCTGAAGCGTCCGCAGGTTGACCTGTTCAACACCGTCGGCGAGCTGAAATACGGCCTCGATGACCCGGCGATGGCCTCGCGCAAGGTGGGTCTGGACAACGTCGGCCAATGGATGACCGAGGCGCGCAAAAAAGGCTCGGTGGGTGTGGTGATGCGCGTCAACAGTGTTCAGGAAGCCCAGGAGATCGAGCTGTTGCCGCCGGATGGCAAGCATTACCAGCGCGGCAACCTGCAAATCTACCTCTTCAGCAAAACTCAGCCATGACCTCAGCGGCAGACGAACGCAAAGCGTTATGGCTGTTGCTGGCAGCGACTGCGCTGATGCTGTTGTTCGGGCTGGGCAGTCGCGAGTTATGGGGCGCGGAAACCCGCTGGGCCAACATCGCCTTGCAGATGCTGCAAAGCGGCGACTATTTCGATCCGTATCTCAAGGGTGATCCGTACTACGACAAACCGTTGCTGTCGTACTGGCTGATCACCGCTTCAGCCTGGTTGGCGGGCGGTCTGGGGCCTTGGTCATTACGTTTGCCTTCGGTTATTGCAGCGTGGTTGAGCGTGTGGCTGGTGTACCTGCTGGGCGAGCAACTGTTTCGCAAAGGCACCGGGCTTATCGCCGGATGGATGCTCGCGACCACCTTCTATTTCGTGTTCTGGGGGCGGGTCGCGACTGCGGACTCCTTGACGGTGTGCGGCGTACTTGCCGCTTTCTGGTGGTATTGGCGCGGACCAGAAGACACACGGCTCTGGCGCTACATCGTGTTCTTCGCGCTGCTGTCGCTGACTTCGCTGTTCAAAGGCCTGATCGGTTTCATCCTGCCCGGCCTGTTGTTACTCCCGCACTTGCTCGACGACGGCCGCTGGAAGCGTCATCTGAACTGGCGTCTGGCGGCGGCGCTGGTGATTGCCGGGGCGTTTTACATGCTGCCGTTCCTGTTGTCGCACTTCTATGGCGCGGCGAATTACAGCCAAAGCGGTCTGGGCCTGGTATTGCGCGAAAACGTCGTGCGGTTTTTTCAGCCGTTCGACAACATCGGGCCGATTTACACCTACTTGGTGTATCTGCCGGTCTACACCTTGCCGTGGGCGCTGTGCTGGATCATTGCGCTGCGGGTGGCGCTGCGAGACTGGCGAGACATCGAGCCTGAAACACGCTGGCTGATCAAGGGCCTGGCCTTGCTGATGATCTTCTTCACCGCCAGCGGCAGCCGTCGCAGCTATTACGTGTTGCCACTGGTGCCGTTCGCGCAACTGCTCGGCGCGTGGTGGATCACCCGGCGCATGGCGGCTGGCAACACGGATAGACGTGCATGGAAAATCGGTTTTGGTGTCGCCAGCGCAGTAATGGTCGCGATACTCGGCGTGCTGTATCCGTGGACCAACAGCGCTGGTGGCGTGATTCACTTCGGTGAAAACGTGCGCGAGCAAGCCAGCCGGCAGGCTCCGCTGGATCAGTGGCGCTTCGTCATGGTCGAGGTCGACAACAAAGTGCCGATGTACCTGCAAACCGGCGGCGCGCCCTTCTACTACGTGCCGGAGTCTCGTGACTTTCCGCGCAGCGGTAACTCGGCCGCGATGATCGCGTGGCTGGAACGCAACAGCGGCCAGCATTGGGACGCGCAACGCACGATCATCGTTGCCCAGTACCGTACGGGCGATCCGCTGCCGCTCGATTACCTCGGCGCCGATCACCAGATCGTCAGCACCACACCGACACGCGGCGAGCAGTTTTTCCATGGCCGCGAAGATCAGAGCGTCGCCTACATCCCCAATCCCTCCTGAACATCACGACGTTGAATGACGCACGGCAATCGTGCGTCGGCGAGTCGCTGCTAATCTGAATGGCAATGACATGTATTAACGGTTTGTTTGACGTTTTTTTCTCATTTGCTTCTCTACATTGCCGGCGGCCCAACATATGCAAATCATTCGCATTGAAGTCTGCGCGCGAATGCCTGCCCATAACGTCTAAAAAACAGGAGCGTTCTCGTCATGAATCCACAGTTTCCGTCCTTTCTGAAGCGTGCTTTGCTGGTCACTGCTCTTTTCGGTGCGAGTCAGGCATTCGCCGCCGACAGCGTTGGCCTGCTGGTCTACAACGCACAGCACGAAAGCCTGACCAAAGCCTGGGTGGCCGGGTTCACCGAAGAAACCGGGATTCCGGTGACGATTCGCAATGGCGACGACACCGAGATGGGCAACCAGTTGGTGCAGGAAGGCGCGGCTTCGCCGGCGGATGTGTTTTTGACCGAGAACTCCCCGGCGATGGTGCTGGTGGAAAACGCCAAGCTGTTTGCCCCGGTGGCGCCGGCGACGCTGGAACAAGTGGATTCGGCCTATCGCCCGGCTCACGGCAAATGGATCGGCATCGCCGCGCGCTCCACCGTGTTCGTCTACAACCCGAGCAAACTGGCGGAAAAAGACCTGCCAAAATCCCTCCTCGACCTCGCCAAACCCGAATGGAAAGGCCGCTGGGCCGCGTCCCCGGCCGGCGCGGATTTCCAGGCAATCGTCGCCGCCGTGCTGCAACAGAAAGGTGAAGCGGCCACCCTCGATTGGCTCAAAGGCATGAAAACCAATGCCACCGTCTACCGTGGCAACAGTGCCGTGCTCAAAGCGGTGAACGCCGAGCAGATCGACAGCGGCGTGATCTACCACTATTACAGCTTCGTCGATCAGTCCAAGACCGGCGAAAACAGCAACAACACCAAGCTCTACTATTTCAAGCATCAGGACCCGGGTGCCTTCGTGAGCATCTCCGGCGGTGGCGTGCTGGCCTCCAGCAAACATCAGGATGAAGCTCAGCAGTTCCTCAAGTACATCACTGGCAAACAGGGCCAGGAGATTCTCCACACCGGTAACTCCTTCGAATACGCGGTCGGCAAGGACGCGCCGTCCAATCCGAAACTGACGCCGCTGAAGGATCTTGATGCGCCAAAAGTCGATGCGTCGAAACTCGACAGCAAGAAAGCCGTCGAGCTGATGACTCAGGCCGGACTGTTGTAAGTGATGCCGGAAACCTTACCGGCGGAGGTGGCTGCGGCCTCCTCCGCCCACCGCCCATTGAAATCCCGCGCCCTTAATGGTCGCGGAGGTTCGTGGGTGGTCGCGTTGGCGATTGGCATTTCATTGTTGTCACTGCTGCCGATCGTTTTTGTGATCGGCGTGTCGTGGACCACCGGTTGGGCGAGCATTCAGGCCTTGGTATTCCGCCCACGGGTGGCCGAACTGCTGATCAACACCGTGTTGCTGGTATTGATCACACTGCCGCTGTGCATCGTACTCGGCACCACGCTGGCGTGGCTGACCGAACGCACCAACCTGCCCGGTCGGCGCCTGTGGTCGCTGCTCGCGGTGGCACCGCTGGCGGTGCCGGCGTTCGTGCACAGTTACGCGTGGGTCAGCCTGATTCCGTCGATTCATGGCTTGCCCGCCGGTGTGCTGGTGTCGGTGATCGCTTATTTCCCGTTTCTTTATCTGCCGATCGCAGCGACTTTGCGCCGTCTCGATCCAGCCATTGAGGACGTTGCCGAATCCCTCGGCCTCAAACCGTGGGCGGTGTTTTTTCGGGTGGTGTTGCCGCAGTTGCGTCTGGCGATCTGTGGCGGTGCGTTGCTGGTCGGCCTGCACCTGCTGGCTGAATACGGCCTCTACGCGATGATCCGTTTCGACACCTTCACCACGGCGATTTTCGATCAGTTCAAGTCGACCTTTAACGGCCCGGCGGCGAACATGCTCGCCGGGGTGCTCGCCCTATGTTGTCTGGCGATGCTCACCGTCGAATCCGCCGCCCGTGGCCAGGCGCGCTATGCGCGAGTCGGCTCAGGCAGTGCCCGCGAACAGCGCAGCATTCGCTTGAAGCGCAGCGCGGTGGTGTTCGGACTTATCCTGCAAAGCCTGACCTGCCTGCTCGCGCTCGGTGTGCCGCTGCTGACACTGGGCCGCTGGCTGATCGCGGGTGGCGCCGAGGTCTGGGAAAGTGGCGAGCTGTTGCCGGCGCTGCTGCAAACCCTGTCGTTCGGTGTGGCTGGTGCCTTGCTGACCAGTCTGGCGGCGATTCCGATTGCCTGGTTGTCGATTCGTGCGCCCGGCAAATTGCAGCGCTTGCTCGAAGGCTGCAACTACATCACCAGCTCGTTGCCGGGGATCGTCGTGGCGTTGGCCCTGGTCACCGTGACCATCCATTTCGCCCGGCCGATCTACCAGACCACGATCACGGTGCTGCTCGCTTACCTGCTGATGTTTTTGCCGCGAGCGCTGGTCAGTCTGCGCGCCGGTTTCGCCCAGGCACCGGTTGAACTGGAAAACATCGCCCAGAGCCTCGGCCGCTCGCCGTTGCGCGCCTTGTGGCTGATCACACTGCGCCTCGCCGCGCCCGGTGCCGCCGCCGGCGCGGCACTGGTGTTTCTGGCGATCACCAATGAGCTGACCGCAACGCTACTGCTTGCCCCTAACGGCACGCGGACCCTGGCCACCGGTTTCTGGGCCATGACCAGCGAAATCGATTACGCCGCCGCCGCGCCTTATGCGCTGTTGATGGTTCTGCTTTCGCTGCCGCTGACGGCCATTCTCTATCACCAATCCAGGCGCACCGCTGGCCGATGAACGCACTCGAACTGATTTCCCTGAGCAAATCCTTTGGCGCACAGAAAGCGCTGGACGACATCTGCCTGTCGGTCGCGACCGGCAGCCGCACCGTTATCGTCGGCCCCTCCGGTTCCGGCAAAACCACGCTGTTGCGGATGATCGCCGGTTTCGAATTCCCCGATGCCGGCAGCCTCACCCTCAACGGCCAGACGCTGGTCGACAGCACGCACGCCGTGCCGGCCTACCAACGCCAGATCGGCTATGTGCCGCAGGATGGCGCGTTGTTTCCGCACATGACCGTCGCCGCCAACATCGGCTTCGGTCTGGCCCTGACCGGCGCGGCCAGAACCGAGCGCATTGCACAGCTGATGGACAGCGTTGCGCTCGACGCCAACATGGCCAGCCGCTGGCCGCACGAGTTGTCCGGCGGTCAGCAACAACGGGTGTCCCTGGCCCGGGCGCTGGCACAGCAACCGCGTTTGATGCTGCTCGACGAGCCGTTTTCCGCCCTCGATACCGGACTGCGCAGCGCCATGCGCAAAATGGTCGCGCGCCTGCTCGAAGAGGCCGGTGTCACCACGATTCTGGTCACCCACGATCAGGGCGAAGCGCTGTCATTTGCCGATCAATTGGCGGTCATGCGTGGCGGGCGGCTGGTGCAATCGGGTCATCCGATGGACCTCTATCGCTACCCGGACGATGAGCAGACCGCGCATTTCCTTGGCGAAGCAGTGGTGATGCCGGCGCGGATCGAATCCGGTTGGGCGCATTGCGATCTCGGCCCGGTGCCGGTCAACAGCAATGGCTTCATCGGCAACGCGCAGATCATGCTGCGCCCGGAGCAATTGCAGGTGGCCGACGGCGTCAACGATGCGCAGGCCTGCAACGCCGTGGTCACTGAGCGCGATTTCGCCGGCAACACCTGCACGTTGACCGTCGAACTGCGCTCGCCAACCACTCTGGATTCGGGCCGTTCGCTACTGGTGCGCAGCTCCGGCATGCACGCGCCACCGGCCGGCAGCGCGGTGCAACTGTCGATACTTGGCGCCGCGCATGTGTTTGCCGCGTCCTGATCAGAGGTCGAAGCGATCCACCGCACGGCGCCGCTCGTTATCGTCGCGCACGTCGTAGTTGGCGGTGGTCTGGATATTGCTGTGGTGCGCGAGCTTCTGCGCAATCGACAGATCGTGTTCCTCAATCACCCGGGTGATGAACGAGCGGCGGAAATCGTGGGGCATGATCTTCACCCCGACCTGCGTGCCACGCTGACGGGCGATGTAATAGATCGCGTGTTTGGTGATGCGCTCGCGGGTGATGTGGCTGCCACGGCGGATGCGGTTGAACAGGAAGGCATCGTCGCTCTCGCCTTCCTTGAGCTGCGAGCGGCGAAATTCCAGCCAGGCATTGAGCTTGGCGAATGCCCAGGCCGGCGCGTACTTGATCAGTTGCTTATTGCCCTTACCGGTGACGGTCAGGCTGCGTTCGCTGAAGTCGACCTGATTCAGGTCCAGATCCACCGATTCCGACTTGCGCATGCCGGTGCCGTACAGCAAGCCAATCACCGCCGCGTCGCGCAGCCCTTGTGGGCGTGGATCGGCAGCGCACACCTCCATCAATTCGTGAATCAGCGTGCGCTTCAAGTTGCGCCCCTGGGACAGACGCGTGCCGGCAATGCCTTTGACCGAACGCATCTTCAACAAATGATCCTGAGTGATCAGGCTCATCCGCCACGCTTCATTCATCACGCCGCGCACGGCATTTACATAGAGCGAGGAAGTGTTCGGCGCGTAGTTGTCTTCGCGCAACGCGGCGACTAACGCAACAACATCTTCGGGTTGCAAGGCGTGCCACGGAATCTCTTCGACATTCATGTCTTCGAAACCGAGGCGGTCGGCAGCGTCCTGCAAAACATAGCGCATGGTCAGTTGGCTGGAGGGCGCCAGACGCGCCAGATACACGGTCATCGGATTGGTTTGGCGGGTTTCCAACGGGACAGCGGACAAGTCAGTCAAACGTAAAGGCCTTGAGTAAAAACAATTCAACACAACAACTAACAACTGCAACATTCCCAGTATAAAGGGAACACTTCTGTGGAACTTCTGTACTAAAAATGACGATAAACGGTAGAAGTCTGAACAGTGGCTGTATGAGTTTCATATAAACGATTCGCCGACCGCTTTTTCATGTTCCTTTCACAAAAACGGGCATAACCTTAATTCCAATAGAACCCGCGGCGGCGGTGCTCAAACTGCCGCGCAACGCCCGAAAAGTCAACCTGACCCCGACGGTAAGTCATTTCAGCAACTTATTGATGCGAAGGTGTTTTTTGCGTCTACGCTGAAGTTGGATCCGAATTTTCGAGTTGGTTTTCTTCTGATTGTTTGTGATGAGGTGTTCATGAGTCAGGCGTTTCTCCCCTTCTCTCGCCCCAGTATCGGTGATGAAGAAATTGCAGCCGTAGAGCAAGTATTGCGTTCAGGCTGGATCACCACCGGACCGAAAAACCAGGCCCTCGAAGAACAATTTGCGCAGTACGTCGGCTGCCGGCACGCCGTGGCCTTGTCTTCGGCCACTGGCGGCATGCACATCACCCTGCTGGCGTTGGGCATCGGTCCCGGTGACGAAGTCATCACGCCGTCGCAGACCTGGGTCTCGACCGCCAACATGATCTCGCTGATCGGCGCCACGCCGGTGTTCGTCGACGTCGACCGCGACAAGCTGATGACCGACGCCGCTCGCATCGAAGCCGCCATCACCCCGCGCACCAAAGCGATCATTCCGGTGCATTACGCCGGCGCGGCATTCGATCTCGATCCGCTGTACGCACTGGCCGACAAACACGGCATCGCGGTGATCGAAGACGCTGCCCATGCCGCCGGCACCCGCTACAAGGGTCGCCACGTCGGCGCCCAAGGCACGGCGATCTTTTCCTTCCACGCGATCAAGAACATGACCTGCGCCGAAGGCGCGATGTTCGTCACCGACGACGAAGCGCTGGCCAGTCGTGTGCGCATGCTCAAGTTCCATGGTCTGGGCGTTGACGCCTACGACCGCCTCACGGGTGGCCGCAAACCGCAGGCGCAGGTCATGGAGCCGGGTTTCAAATACAACCTGGCCGACATCAACGCGGCGATTGCTTTGGTGCAACTGCAGCGTCTGGACGCGATCAACGCCCGCCGCACCGAACTGGCTGCTGCCTACCGGCAAAAACTCGAAGGCCTGCCGGTGCAACCGCTGGCTGTGCCTGCCTACGAACAAACCCACGCCTGGCACCTGTTCATCCTGCGCATCGACAGCGAGCGCTGCGGCATGGATCGCGAAGCCTTCATGAAAGGTTTGCAGGATCAGGGCATCGGCACCGGCATCCATTTCATCGCCACCCACCTGCACACCTGGTACCGCCAGCGTGACCCCGATCTGTATCTGCCCAACACCGAATGGAACTCGGCGCGGCTGTGCTCGATTCCGTTGTTCCCCGACATGACCGATCAAGACCTTGATCGCGTGGTCGGCGCCATCGCCACTCTTATGGACAAACGCCCGTGAAACCTTACCCAATCCGTTGTGTGTCGATCGTTATCCCGGTCTACAACGAACAGGACAGCCTGCCGGAACTGCTGCGCCGCACCGAAGCGGCGTGCCGGTTGCTGCGCCACGACTACGAAATCGTCCTCGTCGACGATGGCAGCCGTGACGAGTCCGCCAATCTGCTGGAAGAAGCCGCGAGCCGCGAAGACAGCCCGTTTGTCGCGGTGATCCTCAATCGCAACTACGGCCAGCATGCGGCGATCATGGCCGGGTTCGAGCAATGCAAGGGCGACGTGGTGATTACCCTCGACGCCGACCTGCAGAACCCGCCGGAAGAAATCCCGCGCCTGGTCGCCGAGGCCGAAAAAGGCTACGACGTGGTTGGCACTGTGCGCGGCAATCGCCAGGATTCGGCGTTGCGCCGTTACCCGTCGAAACTGATCAACCTCGCCGTGCAACGCTCCACCGGCGTCGCCATGAGCGACTACGGCTGCATGCTCCGCGCTTATCGCCGCACGATCATCGACGCGATGCTCGCCTGCCGTGAACGCAGCACGTTCATCCCGATTCTGGCCAACAGCTTCGCCCGCCACACCACTGAAATCGTTGTCGCCCATGCCGAGCGTGAGCATGGCGATTCGAAGTACAGCCCGATGCGTCTGATCAACCTGATGTTCGACCTGATCACCTGCATGACCACCACGCCTTTACGCTTGCTGAGCATCGTCGGTTTCACCATGGCCGGGCTCGGCGTGTTGTTTGCCGTCGCGTTGATCGTATTGCGTCTGGCCTTCGGTTCCGGCTGGGCCGGGGACGGCATGTTCGTGCTGTTCGCGGTGCTGTTCGTGTTTACCGGTGGCCAGTTCATCGGCATGGGCCTGCTCGGCGAATACCTGGGGCGCATGTACAGCGACGTGCGCGCCCGCCCGCGTTTCTTCATTGAAAAGGTGCTGCGCAGCCACCCCGCTACGCCGGCGCCGGCCGTCACCGTTGATGGTCTGTCCTCTACTCCTTCTACAACTTCTACTACCGGTCAGGTTCTCTCATGAGTGCAAAAACTGTTGTCTTCGCTTACCACGATATTGGCTGCGCCGGCATTCAAGCCCTGCTCGACAGCGGCTACGACATCGCGGCGGTGTTCACTCACGCCGATGACCCGAAAGAGAACGCTTTCTACGCCTCGGTCGCGCAATTGTGTGCAAACAAAGGCATCCCGGTGCACGCGCCGGAAGACGCCAATCACCCATTGTGGATCGAGCGCATCGCCAAGCTCGACCCGGATTACATTTTCTCCTTCTACTACCGCAACCTGCTGAGCGAGCCGCTGCTGGCCACGGCGAAAAAAGGTGCGTTCAACCTGCACGGTTCGTTGCTGCCACGCTACCGTGGCCGCGCTCCGGCCAACTGGGTGCTGGTCAACGGCGAAACCGAAACCGGCGTGACCCTGCACCGCATGGTCAAACGTGCCGATGCCGGCGCCATCGTCGCCCAGCAGCGCGTGGCCATCGAGCGCAGTGATACCGCGTTGAGCCTGCACGGCAAACTGCGTGTCGCCGCCAGCGATCTGTTGCGTGACACCCTGCCGTCGATGCTGCAAGGCAAGATCAGTGAAACCGCACAGGATGAAAGCCAGGCCACGGTGTTCGGTCGCCGCACCGCAGCCGACGGCAAACTGGTCTGGGCGCAACCTGCCGAGCAACTGTTCAATCTGGTCCGCGCCGTCACTCAGCCGTACCCGGGCGCCTTCTGCGCCGTGGGCGAGCACAAGTTGATTGTCTGGAGCGCCGAAGTCGTCAAAGGCAACGAAGGCCAGGCCCCGGGCCGGGTGATCAGCGTCGATCCGCTGCGCATTGCCTGCGGTGAAGACTCGCTGGTGATTCTGTCGGGTCAGCGCAACGACAACGGCCTGTTCCTGAGCGGCCCGCAACTGGCCAGCGAGCTCGGTCTGGTCGACGGCTCGCTGCTGCGCGGCGCCGAATCCGGCCGTGGCCCACGTCGCACTCGCGTATTGATCCTCGGCGTCAACGGCTTCATCGGCAATCACCTGTCCGAGCGTCTGCTGCGTGATGATCGCTATGAAGTCTACGGTCTGGATATCGGCTCCGACGCCATCGAGCGTCTGCGCAGCCATCCGCGTTTCCACTTCGTCGAAGGCGACATCAGCATTCACTCCGAGTGGATCGAGTACCACATCAAGAAATGCGACGTGGTCCTGCCGCTGGTGGCCATCGCCACGCCGATCGAATACACGCGCAATCCGCTGCGGGTGTTCGAACTCGATTTCGAAGAAAACCTCAAACTGGTGCGCTACTGCGTCAAGTACAACAAACGCGTGATCTTCCCGTCGACCTCGGAAGTCTATGGCATGTGCCAGGACAAGAACTTCGACGAAGACACCTCCAACCTGATCGTCGGGCCGATCAACAAGCAGCGCTGGATCTACTCGGTGTCCAAGCAACTGCTCGACCGGGTCATCTGGGCCTACGGCGCCAAGGGTCTGAATTTCACCCTGTTCCGTCCTTTCAACTGGATGGGCCCGCGCCTTGATCGTCTGGATTCGGCACGCATCGGCAGCTCCCGCGCAATCACCCAGCTGATCCTCAATCTGGTGGAAGGCACGCCGATTCGCCTGTTCGACGGCGGTGAGCAGAAACGCTGCTTCACCGACATCGCTGACGGCGTCGAGGCACTGGCGCGGATCATCGATAACGACAACGACGTCTGCAACGGCCAGATCATCAACATCGGCAACCCGGACAACGAAGCCAGCATCCGCCAGTTGGGCGAAGAGCTGTTGCGCCAGTTCGAAGCGCATCCGCTGCGCGACAACTTCCCGCCGTTCGCCGGTTTCCGCGACGTCGAAAGCAAGGCGTTCTACGGCGCCGGTTATCAGGACGTCGAGCACCGCAAACCAAGCATCGCCAACGCCAAGCGCCTGCTGGACTGGACGCCGACCGTGGAAATGCGCGAGACCATTGGCAATACGCTGGATTTCTTCTTGCGTGAAGCCATGCTCGAAATCGCGGACAAGCGTTAATGCAGGCCGGTCTACGCATCGACGTCGATACCTTTCGCGGCACCCGTGAAGGTGTGCCGCGTCTGCTGGAAATGCTCGACGAAGCGCAGATCAAGGCAACGTTCTTCTTCAGTGTCGGCCCGGACAACATGGGCCGGCATCTGTGGCGCCTGATCCGCCCGCAGTTTCTCTGGAAGATGCTTCGCTCCAACGCGGCCGGCCTGTATGGCTGGGATATTTTGCTGGCCGGTACCGCGTGGCCGGGCAAACCGATTGGCCGCGAACTCGGGCACCTGATGCGTCAGGCCCGCGACGCCGGTCATGAAGTCGGCCTGCACGCCTGGGATCACCACGGCTGGCAGGCCAATGCCGGGCGCTGGAACCAGGCGCAACTGATCGAGCAGATCCGTCAGGGTGTCGACACCTTGAGCGACATTCTTGGCGAAAAAGTCACCTGTTCGGCCGCTGCCGGCTGGCGTGCCGATGAGCGCGTGATCGAAGCCAAGCAGGCTTTCGGCTTTCGCTACAACAGCGATTGCCGAGGCACGCGGCTGTTCCGTCCGTTGCTGGCTGACGGCACACCGGGCACACCACAGATTCCGGTGGATCTGCCGACCTTCGATGAGGTCGTCGGACCTATCGTTGCGGCGCGGGATTTCAACCGGTTCATCCTTGATCACTTTCTGCCGCGACAACTCAACGTCTACACCATACATGCCGAAGTAGAAGGGATTCTGATGGCTGAGGACTTTCGTCAACTGCTGGCCGAAGCACGCCAGCGCAACATCGACTTCACCCCGTTGGGCGACTTGTTGCCCGAGTTCTTCAACACCTTGCCCGTGGGTCGCGTTCAGCGCGGCGCCCTCGACGGCCGCGAAGGCTGGCTGGGAGTGCAAGGCGCATGACTAAACGCTGGACACTGCCGCTGCTGCTGTTGGCGATCTGTCTGCTGGCTTATCTGCTGCCGCTGAGCAGCCATGGCTTGTGGATTCCCGACGAGACCCGCTATGCGCAAATCAGCCAGGACATGCTGCTGAGCGGTAACTGGGTGTCGCCGCATTTCATGAGCCTGCGCTATTTCGAGAAGCCGATTGCCGGTTACTGGATGATCGCGCTGGGTCAGCAATTGTTCGGGCAGAACCTGTTTGGCGTGCGTTTCGCTTCGGCGTTGAGCACGGGTTTGAGCGTGTTGCTCTGCTACCTCATCGCCCGGCGCCTGTGGAACGATCCGCGCAAAAGCTTCGTCTGCGCCCTGCTCTACATGAGCTTCACCGTGGTCGCCGGCCAGTCGGGCTACGCCAACCTCGATCCGCAATTCACTTTTTGGGTCAACTTGAGCCTGGTGGCGCTGTGGTTTGCCGTCGACAGTCAAACCAGCGGCAAACGCATGACCGCGTGGGCGCAGCTGGGGCTGGCCTGCGGTATGGGTTTCATGACCAAGGGCTTTCTCGCCTGGGTGTTGCCGGTGCTGATCGCCTTGCCGTGGATGCTCTGGCAAAAACGCTGGCGTGAATTGCTGTTGTACGGCCCGGTAGCGATTGCCGTGGCAGTCATTGTCAGCCTGCCGTGGGTGCTGGCGGTGCACGCGCAGGAACCGGACTACTGGCGGTTCTTCTTCTGGCACGAGCACATCCGCCGCTTTGCCGGTGACGACGCCCAGCACGATGCGCCGTGGTGGTTTTACCTGCCGCTGCTGGTCGCATTCAGTCTGCCGTGGGTGGGGCTGTTGCCGACGGCTTTCAGGCAGGCATGGCAAAACCGTGCTCAGCCGAACGTGGTGTTCCTGTTGCTGTGGCTACTGATGCCGCTGGCGTTTTTCAGCCTGAGCAACGGCAAACTGCCGACCTACATCCTGCCGTGCCTGTTGCCGATGGCGTTGCTGCTCGGCAATGCGTTGGCCGATCGCTTGCGACTGGAGCAAGGTCGGGCGTTGGGCATCAATGGTTTGCTGAATCTGGTGCTCGGTGTCGCGGTGTTGATTGCCTTGGTGTACGTGCAACTGACGCGGCCGATTTATGACCACGAACTGCACAGTCTGGTGCTGGTGTTCATCGCGCTGATCGGCTGGATCATCGCCAATCTGTTGCAAGCCTTCCTGCCTTTGCAGTGCTGGGCGGCGCCGGCCTTCGGCAGTCTGTTGCTGATTGCGCTGTTGCCGGCGGCATTGCCCAAATCGGTGATTGCCAACAAGACGCCTGACCAGTTCATCAAGCATCACGTCACTGAACTGGCGCAGGCCGATCATCTGTTGAGCAACGATCTGGGCGCCGCATCGGCCCTGGCCTGGCGGCTGAAACGCCCGCAAGTGGCGTTGTACAACACGATAGGCGAATTGAAATATGGCCTTGCCTATCCTGATGGCATTCAACAGCGGGTTGATCCCGAACAGGTTCAACAGTGGATGCGCGAGGCGCGCCGCAGCGGTTCGGTCGGCGTGGTGATGCGCGTCAAGGGGCAAGACGAACTGGACGAAATCGACAGACTGCCAAAGGACGGCGTCCGTTATGAGCAGGGCAACCTGGTGATCATGATTCTTCCCAAGGAGGCGTCATGAGCCTGTTGCTGCTGTTGGTCGCCTGCCTGCTGACCTGCCTCGGTCAGGTCGCGCAAAAGTACGCCGTGGAGAGTTGGCGCGGTGTCGAGTCGTCCTGGGCTGACAAACTGCGCTCGCCATGGTTGTGGCTGGCGCTGCTCGCGCTGGGCTCGGGCCTGTTGGTCTGGCTGCTGGTGCTGCAGCGTCTGGAAGTTGGCATCGCTTACCCGATGCTCAGCCTCAATTTCGTCTTGATCACCCTGATCGCGCGTTTCGTCTTCCGTGAACCGATCGACCGTCAGCATTGGCTTGGCGTGGCGTTGGTGATCGGCGGCGTGGTTTTGCTGGGGCAACAATCATGAACCCGGGTCGTGGAATCACTTTCGCCATGGGCAGCGTGTTGCTGGTCAGCGCCGCGCAACTGGGCATGCGCTGGAGCATGACGCGCCTGCCGACGCCGGAACACTGGCTGGCTCTGGACAGTATCGATCTGCGTGCGCTGGCCGTGGTTGTCGCGGCGATCTTCGCCTACGCACTGTCGATGCTCTGCTGGCTCGCCGCCTTGCGCGATCTGCCGCTGGGCCGCGCCTATTCGCTGCTGAGCGTCAGCTATGCGCTGGTGTACCTGTTGGCGGCCAGTCTGCCGCTGTTCAACGAATCCTTCAGTTTCACTAAATCACTGGGCGTGGCGCTGGTCATGCTCGGAGTCATCACCATCAACACTCGTCCGGCTCGTGCGCCCGAATTCAGGAGTGCTCCATGAAAATCACAGTATTTGGTAGCGGATATGTCGGTCTGGTGCAGGCCGCAGTGCTGGCCGAGGTTGGCCATGACGTCGTGTGCATGGACGTCGATCAGAAAAAGGTCGACTTGTTGCGTCAGGGCCACGTCAGCATCTTCGAACCGGGGCTGGCCAGCCTGGTGCGTGAAGGTCTGGATTCGAAACGTCTGCAATTCACCACCGATGAAAAACACGCGGTACAGCACGGTCGCGTCGCATTTATCGCCGTGGGTACGCCGTCGCGTGAAGACGGTTCGGCGGATCTGCGTTACGTGCTGTCGGTGGGCGACGCGATTGCCCGCCATCGTGAGCAACCATTGATTTTGGTGGAGAAATCCACGGTGCCGGTGGGCACCGGCGACACCCTGCGCACGCACATCGAAAAGGCCCTGATCAAGGTCGGGCGCCTGCTGCAATTCGATATCGTCTCCAACCCGGAATTTCTCAAGGAAGGCTCGGCGGTCGCTGACTGCCGCCGTCCGGATCGCATCGTCATCGGCTGCGAAGGCGATGAAGTACGCGATGTCATGCGCGACCTGTATTCGCCGTTCAACCGTAACCATGACCGCATCATGTTCATGGACCTGCGCAGCGCCGAGCTGACCAAGTACGCCGCCAACTGCATGCTCGCGACCAAAATCAGCTTCATCAACCAGATCGCTGAACTGGCCGAACACCTCGGTGCCGACATTGAATCGGTGCGTCAGGGCATCGGTGCCGACACGCGCATCGGTTATCACTTCATCTACCCGGGCTGCGGTTATGGTGGTTCGTGCTTCCCCAAAGACATGCGCGCCTTGATCCACAGTGCCGAAGAAGCGCACTGCTCCAGCGACTTGCTGCAAGCGGTCGAGGCGATCAACCAACGCCAGAAACACAAACTGTTCGAGCGTATCAACGCGTTCTACAAGGGTGATTTGCGCGGCAAGACCTTCGCCCTCTGGGGCCTGGCCTTCAAACCGAACACCGACGACATGCGCGACGCACCGAGCCGCGTCCTGCTGGAAGAACTGTGGGCCGCCGGCGCCAGCGTGCGCGCGTTCGACCCGGAGGCCATGCAGGAAACCCAGAACCTCTACCCGGACGAGTCGAAACTGATGCTGATGGGCACCCCGGAATCGGTATTGCCGGGCGCCGACGCGTTGATCATCTGCACCGAGTGGCAGCAGTTCAAGGCCCCGGATTTCGAGCTGATCAAGCAACGTCTCAACACCCCGGTGATCTTCGACGGGCGCAACCTGTATGACGCCGAGCGTCTGGCGCGCAACGGCTTCCACTACTTCCCGATGGGCCGTGGTGAATCGCGCAAATTGCCGATCCCGCTGCAACAGTGGCCACACGCGTCCGACGTCGCTTGATTACGCTGACGCCTGCCATTCGCCGGCAGTCCCTGATCGCAGGGCTGCTGGCGTTTTTATTGTTTATCGCCGGGGTCTACGGGCAGGCCCCTATCGGTTTTGACTCACGTTTTGTGCTGTTCGCGCAGGAAATGCTGCGCCACGGGCCGACGGTATTCCCCACCACTTACGGGCAGCCGTATGCCGATTACTCGGCAGTGTCGACGTTGTTTGTCTGGCTGCTGTCGCTGCCGTTCGGCACGGTCAACGCCTTCACGGCCTGGGCGCCGAGCGCTGTCGCCGGGGCCGTGATGGTGACGTTGATGTATCGGCTGCTGACGCCGTATTCGCGGCGCTGGGCGTTGCTCAGCATTGCCTTGCTGATGCTCACCGGCACTTTCGTCACTGAAGTGCGTGCGGTGTCTCAGGACCTGATGCTCGCCGCGGTGGCATTTGCGGTGTTCTACCTCGGTTATGCCCACGATCATTTCAGTGCTGGACGACGCTGGCCGCTGATCTTTGTGTTGCTGCTGCTCGGTTTCGGCATTCGCGGGCCGATCGGGCTGGTGGTGCCGACCGGGATGCTGTGCAGCTATTACCTGCTCAATCGACAGTGGTCGCGATTGCTGGTGTTCGGCGGGCTGGCGGCGCTGTTGCTGGTGGCGTGCGTCGGGCTGTTGTTGTGGCTGGCGCAGATTAGTGGTGGTCCGGTGTTCATGCAGGACGTGATTCGCATGCAGTTCATGGGACGCATGGATGGCAGCGAGGGCGTCAGCGGTTCGCTGTATTACTTCACCAGTTCACTCGGCAACTATGCGTTGGCCTACCCGCTGGCCTTGCTGGCGTTGGCCTGCGCGTGGCTGAGCAAACCGCAACAGCGCGGACCGGCCTTGCGTCTGGTGCAGTATTGCGCGGCGGCGGGATTGATCGTGATGGTCGGGCTGTCGATCCCGCAGGCGAAGAAGGCGCGTTATCTGCTGCCGATGTTGCCGATGGCGGCGATCATTGCGGCGTATCCGTTTCAGGTGGCGCACGGGCGCGTTTTCGTCTGGTTGCGCGGCGTGATTCAAGGGCTGTGGCTGCTGACGCCGGGGTTGCTGTTGGTGGTGTTGCTGGTTGCGCAGCGACGCTTTCCCGAACTGCTGACCGGCCTGACGCCGGTGTTGATCGTGCTCGGCGTGCTGCAAGTGTTGACGTTGTCGCGACTGTGGCGGCCGCGCTGGCGTGCCGAGGTCATGGCGTTCAGCGCAGTGCTGGCGCTGTGGGCCGTGTATGCAATGGTGTTCGAACCGGTTGAACGGCAGATGTACGACACCCGCACCTTCAGCCGTGAAGCGTTCGCCCGGGTTCAACAAAACCCGGCGCCGCTGGTGCTGCACGGCATGGGCAAAGATGCCAAGGCGATCAAGTTCATGGTCAACCTCGAACAGGATCTGCAACCACAGTTCAGCGAAACCGTGCAGGACCTGGAAGCACTCAAAGGCCCGGCGTGGCTGATGATGGATCGCAACGACTTCAAGGCGCTCGCGGGTACGCCGCTGCAAACGCTGGAACCGGTGGTGAGTGGGCGTTTCGATAAAAACGACTATGTCCTGCTGTGGCTGAAACCGTAATCTGTCGGGCTTTGCTCGACAGGATTCGTCCCGACATGACTTTCATCGTCCGCCGCGCCAGCCCTGCTGACGCGGCCGCCCTCCCCGCTATCGAACGCTCGGCCGCCGAACTGTTTCGTCTCGACCCTGCCCTCGCCTGGCTCGCCGACGCTGAAGTGCCTGGCGTTGAGCAACATGTGCAAGCCATCGAGCAGATGTGCGTTTGGGTGGTGGAAAGTGCTGGCCAGCCATTGGCCGGGTTTCTTCGGGCGCTGCAAATCGACAATCAGTTGCACATCGAAGAACTGTCAGTGAGTCAGGATTATCAAGGACAAGGCATGGGGCGTGCGCTGGTGTTGGCGGCAATTGAACAGGCGCGCCGAATGCAATTGCAGGCCGTGACCCTGACCACTTTCCGTGATCTGCCGTGGAATGCGCCGTTCTATCAGCGCCTCGGGTTTGCCGTGCTCACCCGGCAGGACACGCCGCCACATCTGCTGAGCGCCCTGCAAAGCGAAATCGCCCACGGCTTCCCCGGCGAACGACGCTGCGCCATGCGCCTGCCCCTCCCCTGAAATCCACCACATCCCCCCTGTAGGAGCTGCCGAAGGCTGCGTTCTTTTGATCTTGTTTTTTCAGGATCAAGATCAAACGATCGCAGCCTTCGGCAGCTCCTACAGGGACACACCCACATGTCGGGTGTGTCAGGTTGACCGCCGGGCGAGAGCCGGGGAGGATGACGGCGCGCCCCTCGTATTTGAAATAAGGACGTTGACCTCTTCGTGGCCACCTACTCGCGCTTCATTCGCCGACTGATGATCAGCTCGCTGACCGTCGTTGTCAGTCGTGCCCTGATCAGTCCGCTGCTGACCCTGTTCCTCAGCAACAAACTCGGCCTTAACCCGCAGGACGTCGGTCTGCTGCTGGGCATCGCTGTGTTCAGTGCAACGCTGTTGTCGCTGTACGGCGGCTACATCATCGACAAGCTGGACAAGCGCCAGTTGCTGATCGTGACGATGCTCTCCAGCGGCATCGGCCTGATGCTGCTGACCTTCGCGCAAAACCTGTATCTGGTCACCCTGGTGCTGATCGTCAGCGAAACCGCTTCGGCGCTGTTCCTGATCTGCTCCAAGGCGATCCTCAGTGAAAACCTGCCGGTCGGCCAGCGGGTCAAGGCGTTCTCGCTGAATTACACGCTGACCAATATCGGCTACGCGGTTGGGCCGATGATCGGCGTGGTGATTGCCGGCATCCAGCCTTCCGCGCCCTTCATCGTTGCCGGCGTGATAGCCATTGGCAGCATTTTCCTGCTGCTCGGCGCCGGCAGAGAGGCCAGCCCGATCTCGCCGGTCAACCAGCCACAAAGCTTTTTCAATACGCTGATCATCCTCAAGAATGACCGGACGATGATCCTGTTTACCCTCGGTTGCCTGCTCAGCACGTTGGTCCACGGGCGCTTCACGTTGTACCTCTCGCAATATCTGTTGGTGACCCACACTCAGCAACAGACGCTGGACACCATGGCCGCCCTGCTCGCCTGCAACGCGATCACGGTGATCCTGTTGCAATACCAGATCGGTCGCTTCCTCAAGCGCGAACACCTGCGCCACTGGATTGCCGGTGGCACGGCGTTGTTCATCGTCGGGCTGATCGGCTTCAGCCTGGCTGACAGTCTTGTTGGCTGGTGCGTGGCGATGTTCATTTTCACCCTGGGCGAGATGATCATTTACCCGGCGGACTTTCTTTTCGTCGACACGCTGGCCCCGGAGGAACTGCGAGGCAGCTACTACGGCGCGCAGAACCTGGCGGCACTCGGCGGTGCGGCGAGTCCGGTGATGTGCGGATTTTTGCTGATGCACACGCCGGCGCCGAGCATGTTCTATGCGCTGAGTGCACTGGCGGCGTTGGGTGGTTATCTGTGTTTCGTCAGTGGGCGGCGTGTCGCTTCAATTCAAAAATAGTGCACTGAAACTTCATTAATATGAATTTGTCAGCATCGTGATTGATCGGCACACTGTGCACGTTCCTCCCCCAATGTTGGAACACTTCGAGGGCTTTCCGGATTGCCGGACAGTCCTTTTTTTTGCCCGGATTTTTTACAGGATCGGATCTACATGCTCGCTCGCTGGTTGCCCGCCGCCATCAACACCCGCCCCACCGAATGGAGCCGCGCCGCCATTGGCATGGCGCTGGGCACGTTGTTCAGCGTGTGGCTGTGCGCGCAGGTGTTCGGTCATGAGGTGGCTTATCACCTGATCGGTCCGTTGGGCGCCTCGGCGGTGCTGCTGTTCGCGGTGTCGTCGGGTGCGCTGGCCCAGCCTTGGTCGATTCTCGGCGGTTACTTGTGTGCCGGGGTTGTCGCGCTGCTGGTGGCCCAGGTGCTTGGGCGAACCCTTGGCAGTGCATGTCTGGCGGCGGGCATGGCGCTGATTCTGATGTGCTGGTTGCGTTGCCTGCATCCACCGGCTGGTGCCTTGGCATTGACGCTGGTTTTGGCAGATCCGGCGACTGTCGCCATGGACTGGACAGCGATGGGACCGGTAATGCTCGGCGCTGCGTGCATGCTGCTCAGCGCCTTGGCCTACAACAACCTGACGCGGATTCGTTATCCGAAACGCCCCGCTGACCCAGCGCCGATGGTGGCCCCGGTCGACAGTCAGGCGATCACCGCCGAAGACTTGAAACGGGCACTGGCGGACATGGAGGCCTTCATCGACATCACCCCCGAAGATCTGGAACAGCTGATCCACGCCAGCGAACTGCACGCCAAGCGCCGCAGCATTACCCAAACCTTCACCTGATCCCCTGTGTAGGAGCTGCCGAAGGCTGCGATCTTTTGATTTTGTTATTCAAGGGCAAGATCAAAAGATCGCAGCCTGCGGCAGCTCCTACATGAGCCCGCGTACATTTTCGACTAAGGTAAAAACGCAGACAGCCCCTGCACATATCCCCGTTGTACATGGCAAATTTGCACTGTTACGATCGGCTAACGCTCGCGCGCGAGCTTCTCGAATAAAGACAATAAAAGCAGGGAGTTAGTGATGACTGCTCAGGCTTCATCCCCGCGGACACAGTCCATGGATGCCACGCAAAACGAAGTGCTGGCCGAGGTTCGCAACCACATTGGTCACCTCACCCTCAACCGCCCCGCCGGTCTCAACGCCATTACCCTCGACATGGTGCGCCTGCTGCAACAGCAGCTCGACGCCTGGGCGAGCGATGCCAATGTGCAGGCCGTCGTGCTGCGCGGTGCCGGTGAAAAAGCCTTCTGCGCCGGTGGCGATATTCGTTCTCTGTACGACAGTTTCAAAAGCGGCGACACGCTGCACGAAGATTTCTTCGTCGAGGAATACGCCCTCGACCTGACGATTCATCATTACCGCAAACCTGTATTGGCGCTGATGGACGGTTTTGTCCTCGGTGGCGGCATGGGTCTGGTGCAAGGCGCGGATCTGCGCGTGGTCACCGAGAAGAGCCGACTGGCGATGCCGGAAGTGGCCATCGGTTATTTCCCCGATGTCGGCGGCAGTTATTTCCTGCCGCGCATTCCCGGTGAGTTGGGCATTTATCTGGGTGTCAGCGGCGTGCAGATCCGTGCTGCCGACGCGCTGTATTGCGGCCTCGCCGACTGGTACCTGGACAGCAGCAAACTGGCGCTGCTCGACGAAAAACTCGATCAGATGGAATGGCAGGACACGCCGCTCAAAGCCTTGCAAAACCTGCTGGCCAAGCACGCCGTGCAAACCCTGCCCGATGCGCCACTGGAAGCCTTGCGCCCGGCCATCGACCACTTCTTCGCCCTGCCCGATGTGCCGAGCATGGTTGAGCAACTGCGCGCCGTGACCGTTGCCGACAGCCATGAATGGGCGACCACCACGGCTGATCTGCTGGAAAGCCGTTCGCCGCTGGCCATGGCCGTGACCCTGGAGATGCTCCGTCGCGGCCGTCACCTGAGCCTGGAACACTGCTTCGCCCAGGAGCTGCATCTGGATCGCCAGTGGTTCGAACGCGGCGACCTGATCGAAGGCGTGCGCGCCCTGCTGATCGACAAGGACAAGACACCTCGCTGGAACCCGCCGACCCTCGCCGCGCTGGACGCAGCGCAGGTCGCGGGTTTCTTCCACGGTTTTGATGAGAGCGGGAGCTGAGCCATGCACGATCTCGAACTGACTGAAGAACAAGTGATGATCCGCGACATGGCCCGGGATTTTGCCCGTGGCGAAATCGCGCCCCACGCACAGGCCTGGGAAAAGGCTGGCTGGATCGATGACGCGCTCGTCGCGAAGATGGGCGAACTCGGTTTGCTCGGTATGGTGGTGCCGGAAGAATGGGGCGGTACTTACGTCGACTACGTGGCGTATGCCTTGGCGGTCGAAGAGATTTCTGCCGGCGACGGCGCGACCGGCGCGTTCATGAGCATTCACAACTCGGTCGGTTGCGGCCCGGTGCTCAACTACGGTAGCGAAGAACAGAAGCAGACCTGGCTGGCGGATCTGGCCAGCGGGCAAACCATCGGCTGCTTCTGCCTGACCGAACCGCAGGCCGGTTCCGAAGCGCACAACCTGCGCACCCGCGCCGAATTGCGTGACGGCCAGTGGGTGATCAACGGCGCCAAGCAATTCGTCAGCAACGGCAAACGGGCGAAACTGGCTATCGTGTTTGCAGTGACCGATCCGGATCTTGGCAAGAAAGGCATTTCGGCGTTTCTGGTGCCAACCGATACCGCGGGGTTCATCGTCGACCGTACCGAACACAAGATGGGCATCCGCGCCTCCGACACCTGCGCGGTGACACTGAACAACTGCAGCATTCCCGAGGCCAATCTGCTCGGTGAGCGCGGCAAGGGGCTGGCGATTGCACTGTCCAACCTTGAAGGCGGCCGCATCGGCATCGCTGCGCAAGCGTTGGGCATCGCCCGTGCGGCGTTCGAAGCGGCGCTGGTTTATTCGCGTGAGCGTATCCAGTTCGGCAAACCGATCAACGAACACCAGAGCATCGCCAACTTGCTGGCCGACATGCACATGCAGCTGAACGCGGCGCGCTTGATGATTCTGCACGCGGCGCGGCTGCGCACGGCGGGCAAACCGTGTCTGTCAGAGGCTTCGCAGGCCAAACTGTTTGCGTCGGAAATGGCCGAGAAGGTGTGCTCGTCGGCGATTCAGATTCATGGCGGGTATGGGTATCTGGAAGACTATCCAGTCGAGAAGTACTACCGCGATGCACGGATCACGCAGATTTATGAAGGGTCGAGCGAGATACAGCGGATGGTGATTGCCCGCGAACTGAAGAACTACCAGCTCTAAAAGCATCGCGAGCAGGCTCACTCCTACAGGGTCTTCGGGTGTACACAAAAACTGTGTCAACCGCTATTCCACTGTAGGAGTGAGCCTGCTCGCGATGAGGTCAGCTCAGACGCTGCTTATTTGCCCTGAAACTCAGGCGTCCGCTTGGCCACAAACGCCGCCATTCCTTCTTTCTGATCCTGCGTGGCAAACGCCGCATGGAACACCCGGCGCTCGAAGCGCACGCCCTCAGTCAGGTTCACTTCAAAGGCACGATTCACGCTCTCTTTGACCATCATCGCAATCGGCAGCGACTTGCTGGCAATCACCGCCGCCACCTTCAGCGCTTCTTCCAGCAATTCATCGCTCGGCACGATTCGCGCAACGATGCCGCATCGCTCGGCTTCCACCGCATCGATCATGCGCCCGCTCAAGCACATCTCCATGGCTTTGGCCTTGCCCACGGCGCGGGTCAGGCGCTGGGTGCCGCCCATGCCCGGCAGCACGCCGAGGTTGATTTCCGGCTGACCGAATTTGGCGTTGTCGCCCGCCAGAATGAAGTCGCACATCAACGCCAGCTCACAGCCGCCACCCAGGGCAAAGCCGTTGACCGCCGCGATGATCGGCTTGCGCCGGTTGGCCACACGGTCGCTGTCGCTGAACAGATCGTCCATGTAGATCTGCGGGTAGGTCAGCTCGGCCATTTCCTTGATGTCGGCACCGGCGGCAAAAGCCTTTTTCGAACCGGTGAGGACGATGCAACCGATGTTCGCATCGGCTTCCAGGCCATCAAGGGCATGGTTCACTTCGCTGACCAGTTGCGCGTTCAGGGCATTCAGCGCCTGCGGCCGGTTCAGGGTGATCAGGCCAACACGGCCGTGGGTTTCCAGCAAAATGGTTTCGTAAGTCATGAATTCAGATTCCTTCTCAAAGATTGCGCGAGATGACCATGCGCTGAATGTCGCTGGTGCCTTCGTAGATCTGGCAGACGCGCACGTCGCGGTAGATGCGCTCCAGCGGGAAGTCGTTCAGGTAACCGTAACCGCCGAGGGTTTGCAACGCCATCGAGCAGACCTTCTCGGCCATTTCCGAAGCGAACAGTTTGGCCATCGACGCCTCAACCAGCGCCGGTTGGCCGCTGTCACGCAACGCCGCGGCGTAATGCACCATTTGCCGGGCGACGGCGATTTGTGTGGCCATGTCGGCGAGGCGGAATGCCACGGCTTGATGCTCGATGATCGGCTTGCCAAAGGTGTCGCGTTCACGGGCGTAATCACGCGCCGCTTCAAACGCGGCGCGGGCCATGCCCACCGATTGCGAGGCGATGCCGACGCGACCACCTTCAAGGTTGGCCAGGGCGATTTTGTAACCTTCGCCCTCCTCACCCAGTCGATTGGCGACCGGTACTTTGACGTCTTCGAAGAGGATCTGGCAGGTGTCCGAGGCGTGCTGGCCGAGTTTGTCTTCGACGCGAGCGACTTTGTAGCCCGGCGAATCGGTCGGCACGATAAACGCAGTGATGCCGCGCTTGCCGGCACTCGGATCGGTCACGGCAAACACAATGACGATCCCGGCGTTTTGCCCGGAAGTGATGAACTGTTTGCAGCCGTTCAGCACGTAGTGATCGCCTTCAAGGCGCGCACGGGTTTTCAGACTGCTGGCATCGGAACCGGCCTGCGGTTCGGTCAGGGCAAACGCGCCGAGCATCGCGCCGCTGGCCAGCGGCTTGAGGAAACGCTCACGCTGGTCGTCGTTGCCAAACTTGAGGATCGGCACGCAACCCACCGAGTTGTGCACGCTCATGATCGTCGAGCAGGCGCCGTCGCCGGCAGCGATTTCTTCCAGGGCCATGGCGTAAGCCAGGTAGCCGGTGTCACAACCGCCCCACTGCTCCGGCACGAGCATGCCAAAAAAGCCCAGTTCGGCCATCTCGCCGATGGCCTCCTTGGGGAAACGGTGCTCGCGATCCCACTCGGCGGCGAACGGCTTGAGGCGTTCCTCGGCAAACTGCCGGGCCATGTCGCGGATCTGGGTTTGGTCTTCGTTGGGAATCATGGTCAATCCTTAAATGTCAGTCGCACCGCTAACCCCTTGTAGGAGTGAGCCTGCTCGCGATGGCGTCGTGTCAGTCAACACTGATTTATATGACCCACCGCTTTCGCGAGCAGGCTCACTCCTACAAGGGGACTGCGTGAATCAGTAGACGCATTCCACGGCCATGGCCGTCGCTTCGCCGCCGCCGATGCAGATGGCCGCGATCCCGCGCTTGAGGTTGCGCTGGCGCAGTGCCGACAGCAAGGTCACCAGAATCCGCGCACCGGACGCGCCGATCGGATGGCCCAGCGCGCAGGCGCCGCCGTGTACGTTGAGCTTGTCGTGGGGGATTTCCAGGTGAGTCATCGCCGCCATGCCGACCACGGCAAACGCTTCGTTGACCTCGAACAGATCAACGTCGCCCAGCGACCAACCGGTTTTCTTGATCAGTTTCTTGATCGCACCAATCGGCGCCACCGGAAACAACCCCGGAGTGTCGGCGAATGCTGCATGACCATGAATAACGGCCAACGGCTTCAGACCGAGTTTCTGCGCCTGCGACTGACGCATCAGCAGCAAAGCCGCAGCGCCATCGGAAATCGAACTGGAGTTCGCCGCCGTGACCGTGCCGCCTTCACGGAACGCCGGTTTCAGTGAGGCAATCTTGTCCAGTTTGGCTTTCGGTGGCTGTTCATCGTTGCTGATCAGCACCTGCTCTTTGCCGACGGTCACGGTCAGCGGGACGATTTCGTCCTTGAAGCTGCCGTCCTTGATCGCCTGCTGCGCGCGGGTGGTCGACGCGATCGCAAAAGCGTCCTGCGCTTCGCGGCTGAAGTCATTGGTTTCGGCGCAGTCCTCGGCAAAAGTGCCCATCAGGCGACCCTTGTCGTAGGCATCTTCGAGGCCGTCGAGGAACATCGAGTCGAGCACGCGGCCATGGCCCATGCGATAACCGGCGCGGGCACGATCGAGCAGATACGGCGAGTTGGACATGCTTTCCATGCCACCGGCAATCACCACATCGGCACTGCCGGCGACCAGCATGTCGTGGGCCAGAATGGTGGTTTCCATGCCCGAACCACACATCTTGTTGACGGTGGTGCAACGGGTCGATTTATCCAGCCCGGCGCCCAGTGCCGCTTGCCGCGCCGGTGCCTGACCGAGGCCGGCGGGCAGCACGCAACCGAACAGCACTTCATCGACCGCGTCGCTGGCGACCCCGGCGCGTTCAACCGCCGCCTTGATCGCGGCGGCACCGAGTTGTGGCGCGGTAAGACTTTTCAGTTCGCCCTGAAATCCGCCCATCGGGGTGCGGACGGCGCTGACAATGACAATCGGATCGTTGGAAAGGGTCATGACAAATCCTCCTTACTTGGCGGCCATGCGCAAGGCGCCGTCGAGACGGATCACCTCGCCGTTGAGCATGCTGTTTTCGATGATATGCCGAACCAGCGCGGCGTACTCGGCAGGCTTGCCCAAGCGCGGCGGGAACGGAACGCCAGCAGCGAGCGAGTCGCGTACTTCCGGGGTCATGCCGGCCATCATCGGGGTTTCGAAAATCCCCGGGGCGATGGTCATCACGCGGATGCCGAAGCGCGCCAGTTCACGGGCGGCCGGCAGGGTCAGGCTGGCGATCGCGCCTTTCGATGCCGAATAGGCTGCCTGACCGATCTGGCCGTCAAACGCCGCCACCGAAGCGGTGTTGATGATCACACCGCGCTCGCCGTCAGCATTCGCCTCGGACTCAGCGATGGCGGCAGCGGCCAGTCGCAGCATGTTGAAGCTGCCGATCAGGTTGACGTTGATAACCTGAGCAAAACTGGCCAGTGCATGCGGGCCGTTTTTGCCGAGGATTTTCTCGCCACGGACGATGCCGGCGCAGTTGACCAGACCGTTGAGGCTGCCAAAGGCGCTGACGGTCGCTTGCACGGCGGCTTCGGCAGCGGCTTCGTTGCTGATGTCGGCCACCACACTCTGAGCGCCCAAACGCTGGGCCTGCGCGGCGACGGCTTCAGCGTTCATGTCCACCAGCATCACTTTGGCGCCGGCACTGACCAGCAATTCAGCGGTGGCGGCACCGAGGCCGGATGCGCCGCCGGTGACGATAAAAACCTTGTTCTCGATCTGCATGACTGTACTTCCTGATTCAAGCTGAAACGTTCTTCGCCGCAGCCTCTTGAGCTTTGGCGATTTCCTGGTTGCGCAAGATAAAGCGCTGCAATTTGCCACTCGGGGTCTTGGGCAATTCGCTGACAAATTCGATTTCACGCGGGTATGAATGCGCGGCCAGACGCTTGCGCACATGTTGCCGCAGCTCTTCGGCCAACTCCGGCGCCGCACGGTATTGCGCGCTGAGCACGACAAAGGCCTTGACCAGTTCGGTGCGTTCCGGATCGGGTTTGCCGACCACCGCCGCTTCGACCACGGCGGGGTGTTCGATCAATGCGCTTTCGACATCGAACGGGCCGACGCGGTAGCCAGATGTGGTAATTACGTCATCGCTGCGGCCGACGAAGCTAATACTGCCGTCCGGGTTCCACTCCACGGTGTCGCCGCTCAGGTAGTAATCGCCGACGAAGGCCTTGGTCGGCGCGCCCTGGTAGCCGCCGAACCAGCACATCGGTGACTGCGGACGGTCGATGGCAAGAATGCCGGGGTGGCCGACGCCGAGTTCGTTGTACTGATCGTCGAGCACCACAATGCGATGCCCCGGCGAGGCGAAACCGGCAGCGCCGACATGCACCGGGTGATCGAGGCCGTGGTGGTTGCACAGAACCATGCCCAGCTCGGTCTGGCCGTAATGGTCGTGAATGACCACATCGAGGTTGTCGGCGAACCAGCGGATCACTTCCGGGTTCAGCGGCTCGCCGGCGCTGCTGACGATGCGCAACTTGCCCTTGATCGACTTGGCAAACTCATCACCGCCGGCAATCAGCAAGCGATACGCCGTCGGTGAACCGGTGAGGTTGGTGATGCCGTACTTGTTGATCACCCGGCAGGTGCTTTCGAGGGTGAACGGACCATCGTAAAAGGTGATCGGATGGCCCATCGACAACGGCCCGGTCACACCGAAGTAGATGCCGTAGGCCCAGCCCGGGTCGGCCACGTTCCAGAACGCATCTTCCGGACGCAGATCAACCGCGTCGCGGGTGTAGCTCTGGAAGGCGATGATGGCTTTGAGTGGCACGGAAAGGGCTTTCGACGGGCCGGTGGTGCCCGAGGTGAACATCAACAGGAACGGGTCTTCGCCGGTGAGCAGCACCGGTTCGCAGATGTTGGAATGGTTGGGCAGCTCGGCCCAGAAACTGTAATCGCCACGAACAATGCCCTGGCCCTTGGCGCCGCCAACGGTGACCACGGTCGGGCAATCGGCAACTTCCGCAAGTTTTGGCCGGTTGACCGCGTCGGTCACCACGACTTTGGCGCCGGAGCTGTTCAGGCGATGTTCGAGGGCTTTAGGGCCGAACGCGGTGAACAGCGGTTGATACACCGCGCCGATGCGCCAGGTGGCGAACACGGTGATCAGTAATTCGATATTGCGCGGCAGCAGACCGGCGACCTTGTCGCCTTTCTGCACGCCTTGGGCGAGGAGGAAATTGGCAAAACGCGCGGCTTTGTCCTGCAGGTCGCTGAAGGTGTACGTCGCACTGGCGCCGTCGCGACCTTCCCAGAACAGCGCGATACGCCCGGGCAATGCGTGGCGGTCGCAGCATTCGACGCAGGCATTCAGTGCTTCAAGCGTGCCGCAGAGTGCGGCGTCCACGGTGTGCTGATAGTTGAACTGTTCAGTGGCAGACAAGTAATCGCGCATTGCCAGAATCCCTCTGTGTTTTTATTAGGTTGGGGAACCGTAAACAACAGATGGATAGTCGCGCTGCGGGGGACTTGGGGCAATGGTCAAAGCCATCAAAGTGGCTGACTGGTTTGGCCAGGGTTCAAGCTGTGTGTTGCATGGACTGGCGTTATCGCGAGCAGGCTCACTCCTACAGGGGGAACGCATTTCAAATGTAGGAGTGAGCCTGCTCGCGATAGGGCCAGATCAAACAACTTCGTTAAGGATCAACGTGCGGTAATGCCCCGGATTGGACCCGGACCACTTGCGAAACGCCTTGTAGAACGAACTGGCATCGGCAAACCCCAGTCGCGCCGCAATCTCGACAAAACTGATCGAAGGCTCCGCCAGCCAGACAATCGCCAGTTCCTTGCGCACGCTGTCCTTGAGCCCCTGATAGGTCTGCCCTTCCTCCGCCAGCCGCCGACGCAACGTCGAGGCCGACATGCACAGTTGCTGGGCCAGCGCCTCGGTTTCCGGCCACTGCTCGGCGGGCAACTGGCGCAAGTCCTGTTTGATCCGACTGGCGAGGCTTTCCGGGTCGCGGTACTTCACCAGAATGTTCGCCGGTGCGTGAGCCAGGAAGCGCTTGAGCTCTTCAGCGCTGCGTTTGATCGGCAGATCGAGGCAATCGGCGGAGAAAATCATCCGCGTGCGCGGTCGATCAAAACGCAGGTTTTCCGAGAACATCACCCGATAGTCATCAGTGAAATCCGGCGCCGGGCAACGCAGTTCGATCGCCAGAATCGGAATCCGCCGCCCGGCCAGCCAGCACGCCACGCCGTGCACGATCATCCAGTAGGTGAAATACGTAAAGGCGCGGCGTGGCTGAGGATCATCTTCAAGCAGGACGATTTCCGCCAGGCTCTGCTGATGCACCAGTTGCGCGGGCATTTTTTCCAGCATCAGCGAGAGGAACGTCAGCCCCGTGTTCAGACCGCCGGCCAGCGTCGGTTGGGCCATCGCGCTGCGACAGAGGAACTCCAGACTCCCGGACTTGAGCCGGCGCGGGTCCATGCCGAAGAACTCGTCATCGCCACGCCGTGCGAGCAAACGCCAGAACCTGGCGTATTGCGAGGCCGGCACCCGGCCATCCTCACTTTGCAACAGCGCCGGATCGATGCCGACCTTGTTCAAGGCGTCTTCCGTGGCCACGCCCGGGGCACAACTTTGCAGCAGCGCTTCACGCACCAGTTGCACGGCGATGGTGTCTTTTTCCGACATGGAACTCGGCTATTCCTGTTGTTTTTCGAATGACGCGCATCTTACCGCAGGACACGAATTGAACACGAACCCCTGTAGGAGTGAGCCTGCTCGCGATGGCGGCCGGTCAGAAAAATATGTGCTGACTGACCCAGCGCCATCGCGAGCAGGCTCACTCCTACAGGGATCTGTGTGAGGCAAAAATTGAGGTTGTTCAGCTACCGTTCAGCTTCATGTCAATGAATGTCATGTGAGAATGAGTGTCATTATGTTACAACTTGTAACCTCTTCGAATGACTTATTGGATGTCGAATGCTCGTTCCCTTTCTGATCATGCTGCGCGAAGGCATTGAAGCCGCGCTGATCGTTGGCATCATCGCCAGCTACCTGCAACAGACCGGCCGTGGCCAATGGATGCCCGCCGTGTGGATCGGCGTGTTTCTCGCCGCAGCGCTGGCCCTGCTGGTCGGTGGTGGCCTGGAACTGGTCAGCGCCGAATTCCCGCAAAAACAGCAGGAGCTTTTCGAAGGCGTGGTCGGGTTGGTGGCGGTGGGCATTCTCAGCTCGATGGTGTTCTGGATGCGCAAGGTCGCACGGTCGATCAAACATTCGCTACAAGCCTCGCTGGATCAGGCGCTGACCTCCTCCAGACATCAGGTGATCGCGCTGATTGCCATGGTCTTCTTCGCGGTCGCTCGCGAAGGTCTGGAAACGGTGTTCTTCCTGCTCGCGGTGTTCCAGCAAAGCGAAGGCCCCGGCGCGCCGATCGGTGCTCTGCTCGGTCTGATTCTGGCGATCATCGTCGGTTTTCTGATCTACACCGGCAGCATGCGCCTGAACCTCTCGGCATTCTTCAAATGGACCGGGCTGTTCATTCTCGTCGTCGCCGCCGGGATTCTCGCCAACTCGGTACAGGCCCTGCATGAAGCCGGCCTGTGGAATCACCTGCAAACCGTGCTCTTCGATTTCAGCGCGACGTTGCCGATGGATGGCCCGCTGGGCTCGGTGCTGGCCGGCATGTTCGGTTATCAGGATGCGCCGACCGTCAGCACCCTCGGTGCGTACCTGATCTATCTCGTCGTGGCGCTGGTGATGTTCTTCTATCCCGCCGCGCCGGTTGCCTCGAAAGCAGCCAAATCGTCTTCCGTTTCCAGCCAATAAGGGCATCCATGTCAAAGCCTAATACCCCTCAGGCCTCCCCTCCCCGTGCCTTGCGCTGGGCGGTGGCCGGTTCGGTGGTCGTGATGATCGCTGCCGGTGGCCTGTTCTACTACGCCTCGAAAATGGCCGCAGCCAAGCGTCAGCTCAACCATGACGAAGTGGTGGTCAACATTCATCCGGGCAGTTGCGAGCCGAATGCACTGACCGTACCGGCCGGTCGCGCCAGTTTCCGCATCGTCAATCGCTCCGACCGTGCCGTGGAATGGGAAATTCTCGACGGTGTGCTGGTGGTCGAAGAGCGCGAAAACATTGCGCCGGGCCTGAGCCAGGTGATCAACGCCAACCTGCAACCCGGCGACTACGCAATCACCTGCGGCCTGCTGAGCAACCCGCGCGGCACCCTGCACGTGACGCCGACCGCTGCTTCCGATGCGGCCGCCAAGGCCAAACCATCGATGGTCGCCTTCGTCGGGCCGCTGTCGGAATTCCGCGTGTATCTGGCCAGCCAGGGTAGCGCGCTGATCAAAGCAGTGACCGCACTCGATCAGGCGATTGCCAGTGGCGATCTCAGCCAGGCGCAGGCGTTGTACCTGCCGGCGCGTGCCGCCTATCAACGTCTGGCCCCGGCAGCGCAGCGTCTGGCGGAACTGGACAACAGCATCAACGCCCGAGCCGATTACTTCGAGAAGCGCGAGCAGGATCCGGCGTTCGTTGGCTTCCACCGCCTCGAATACGCATTGTTCCAGCAACGCAAACTCGACGAACTCGCTGCCGTCTCGCAGCGCTTGCTGAGCGACGTCACCACGCTCAAACAGCAACTGCTCGCGCAGACGCTGCCACCGGAGCAACTGGTCAATATCGTGGTGCGCAACCTCAACACCCTGGCCGATGTACGCGCCGCCAGCGGTGAAGAAGAACGCTACAGCCACAGCGATCTCAACGGTTTTGCCGCGAATGCCGAAACCGCACACAAAGTTGTCGAGTTGCTGCGGCCGATGCTGAGCAAATCCGCCGCCGATCTGTTGCCAAAAATCGATCAGGCACTGGCGGATTTCGACAGCCAACTGAACAGCTTCAAGGTCAAGGACGGCTACGCCACTTACGACACTGTCAGCGGCGAACAACGCAAGCAGATCGCCGACAAGGCTCAGGCCCTGGCCGACGCACTGGATGGCATTGATCCCGCCCTCGGCCTCTCCGGCCTGTAAGCAGAAGACGAGTACCGATGAAAGATTCCGAACAACTCAACCTGCAACGTCGCCGTGTCCTGATGGGCATGGGCGCTGCCGGTGTCGCCCTCGCGGGCTCGGCCCTGAGCTGCCCGGCCATGGCCGCAGCACCTGCGCAAGTCACCGAAGCGCCGAGCAGCGACAAGACTGAAGACCGCCACGATTTCCACGGCGTGCATCAGACCGGCATCGTCACCCCGCGCCCGGCCTCGGGCATGTTCGTGTCATTCGACGTGCTGGCCAGTGATCGCGAAGATCTGGAGCGGCTGTTCCGCACGCTCAACGAACGCATCGCTTTCCTGATGAAGGGCGGCCCGGTGGCGCAGATCGACCCGAAACTGCCGCCACCGGACTCCGGCATCCTCGGCCCGGTCGTCACTCCGGACAACCTGACCATCACCGTGTCGGTGGGTGAATCGCTGTTCGACGAGCGCTTCGGCCTGGCCGAGGCCAAACCAAAACGCCTGCAACGCATGGTCGGTTTCCCCAACGATGCGCTGGAAGCCGATTGCTGCCACGGCGACTTGAGTTTGCAGTTCTGCTCCAACACTGCCGACACCAACATTCACGCCCTGCGCGACATCGTCAAGAACCTGCCGGACCTGCTGCTGGTGCGTTGGAAACAGGAAGGCAGCGTGCCGCCGCAAGCCCCGGCCAAACCGGGTGTGCCGGCGCAATCGGCACGCAACTTTCTCGGTTTCCGCGACGGCTCGGCCAACCCCGATTCCAACGACGCCAAAGCCATGGATCGCCTCGTCTGGGTGCAACCCGGCAGCGACGAACCGGCCTGGGCGGCTCACGGCAGTTATCAAGCGGTGCGGATCATCCGCAACTTCGTCGAGCGCTGGGATCGCACGCCGTTGCAGGAACAGGAAAGCATCCTCGGCCGGGTCAAGACCACTGGCGCGCCCATGGGCGGCAACCATGAAAGTGAAGTCCCGGACTACAGCAAAGACCCGGAAGGCAAGCTGACCAAACTCGACGCGCACATCCGTCTGGCCAACCCGCGCACCGCCGCGACGCAGGCCAGCCTGATCCTGCGCCGGCCGTTCAATTACTCCAACGGCGTCAACAAGAACGGCCAGCTCGACATGGGCCTGCTGTTCATCTGTTACCAGGCCGATCTGGAAAAAGGTTTCATCACCGTACAGACCCGCCTCAACGGCGAACCGCTTGAGGAGTACCTCAAACCGGTCGGCGGCGGTTACTTCTTCACCCTTCCGGGTGTCACGGGCGACAAGGACTTTATCGGTCGCTCGCTGCTCAACGCCACACAACCGAAAACAGCTGCATAAAACAATCTCAACACTGGAGCCGCCCCCATGAAAAAAACGCCACTCGCGTTATTGCTGACCCTTGGTTTGCTCAACACCCCGCTGTCGGCGTTCGCCGCGACAGCACCGCTGGATCTGGTCGGGCCGGTTTCGGACTACAAGATTTACGTTACCGAGCAGCTCGACGAACTGGCCAGCCACACCCAGCAATTCACCGACGCGGTGAAAAAAGGTGATCTGGCCACTGCGCAAAAACTCTACGCACCGACCCGCGTGTATTACGAGTCGATCGAGCCGATTGCCGAGCTGTTCAGTGACCTCGATGCGTCCATCGACTCGCGTGTCGACGACCACGAGAAAGGCGTGAAGGCAGATGATTTCACCGGTTTCCACCGCATTGAATACTCGCTGTTCTCGGAGAAAAGCACCCAGGGTCTGAATGAGCTGGCCGACAAGCTCGACAGCGACGTCAAAGACCTGCAAACCCGCGTGGCCGGCCTGACCTTCCCGCCTGAGAAAGTCGTCGGCGGTGCTGCTGCACTGCTGGAAGAAGTCGCCGCGACAAAGATTTCCGGTGAAGAAGACCGTTACAGCCACACCGACCTCTATGACTTCCAGGGCAACATCGATGGCGCGAAGAAAATCGTCGACCTGTTCCGTCCGCAGATCGAGAAACAGGACAAGGCTTTCGTCGCCAAAGTCGACAAGAACTTTGCCACTGTCGACAAAATCCTGGCCAAGTACAAGACCAAGGACGGTGGTTTCGAGACGTATGACAAGGTGAAGGATAACGACCGCAAGGCGCTGGTTGGGCCGGTGAATACACTGGCGGAAGACCTGTCCACGTTGCGTGGCAAGTTGGGTCTGAACTGAGTTTTTTAGCGTCTGGTCTGGCCCTATCGCGAGCAGGCTCACTCCTACAATTGGAATGCGTTCCCCTGTAGGAGTGAGCCTGCTCGCGATAGCGGTTGTATGACCGCTACAAATTTAAACCTTACAAAATCCGGTAGAGCAATCGCTCGATCCGCACCCGACTCACACGCTTGAGAAACTTCGCCACCCCGCTCGGATACTCCGGCAGCGTCTCCAGATTCTGAAAACTGGTGATCCGCGTGGTATGCCGGAAAATCTCCTCCAGCTCCTGCGCGCGCGGCTCCAGCCACTCCCCCTTCGGATCATCAATCAGCAGCGCGTTTTCCAGATCCAGTCGGAACGCCCGTGGATTGAGGTTATTGCCGGTCAGCAGCGTATAGCGCTGATCGATCCACATGCCTTTGAGGTGATAGGTGTTGTCGCCATCACGCCACAAGTGCAGGTTCAACTGGCCGCTGTCGATGTTGCGCTGATGCCGTTTGGCGAAGCGGCGCAGGCTGATTTCGTACAGGTACGGCAACGCCGCGATCACCTTGAACGGCTCGCTCGGCGGAATGTAGAAGTCGTTGGCGGTCTTGTCGCCGACCACGATATCGATCTTCACCCCACGCGCCAGGGCGCGGTTGACCTCGCGGATCACCCCCAGCGGCAGGTTGAAGTACGGCGTACAAATGGTCAGTTGTTTCTGCGCACTGGCGATCAGTTCGAGAATCGCCCGGTTCAGCGGGTTGTTCTTGCCCACGCCGAGCAATGGACTGACCGACAGGCCATCTCTGGCGGTGCTGCCGGTGGCGGTGTCGTAAGTGGCGTATTTGAGGCGGCTGCGCAGATCGCCAATGTCGTTGCGCAGGCTGCGCGTGGTCGGCAGGTTTGGCAGGTCGAGGCGATGCACGGCTTTCGATTCGATCAGGCCGTGCTTGACCAGGTGATGCATCGAATCCGCCAGTTCACGGCTTTGCAGGACGTGATAACGGTCGAAACGGTACTTGTCGAACTTGTGCAGGTAGACGTTGTTCAGGCTCGCGCCGCTGTACACCACGCAATCGTCGATCACGAAACCCTTCAAATGCAGAACGCCGAACAGTTCGCGGGTCTGCACCGGCACGCCGTAGACCGGCACCTCACTCTGGTGAGTGCGGGTCATTTCCTGATACCACGCCGAATTGCCCGGCTGCTTGCCAGCGCCGATCAGCCCGCGCTGCGCACGCAGCCAGTCGACCACCACAGCGATTTCCAGCTCGGGACGCTTGAGTTTGGCGGCGTGCAAGGCATCGAGGATTTCCTGACCGGCTTCGTCTTGCTGCAGATAGAGCGCGACGATGTAGATGCGCCGGGTCGCCGTGGCGACCTTCTCCAGCAGGCAACGACGGAACTCGGCGGCGCCGGACAAAATGGTCACGGCCTCGGCGGTCAGCGGGAAGCTGCGCAGTTTGGGCAGCAGAGAACGTTTGAAAAGCAACGGCATAGGGCTCGCAATGGGTCGAATCCGAAGAACCCGAGAGCTTACACCATCGCATCCCTCGGGTCTTGCCGACACTCTAAAAGATCGCAGCCTTCGGCAGCGCCTACACAGATCAATGTAGGAGCTGCCGAAGGCTGCGATCTTTTGATCTTAAAAACACCTTGCCAAAGGAGAACGATCGTTCTACTGTTCGCCGCATGAACGAAATCACTGACACCTCGACCCGCGACATCATTCTCGATGTCACCGAAAAGCTGATCTACAAAAGTGGCATCGCGGCCACCGGCATGGATCTTCTGGTGAAGACCGCCGGCGTCTCCAGAAAAAGCATCTACCGCTACTTCGCCAACAAGGAAGAGCTGACCGTCGCCGCCCTGCAACGCCGCGATGTGCGCTGGATGCACTGGTACCGAAGCGCGGTCGATCAGGCTGAAACCCCGGCCGATCGCCTGCTCAACCTGTTCACCGTACTCAAGGGCTGGTTTGCCTCGGAAGGTTTCCGTGGCTGTGCCTTCATCAACACCAGCGGCGAAACCGGTGATCCACAGGACCCGGTGCGCCAGGTCGCCAAAGACCACAAACAGAAGCTGCTCGACTACGTGTACGAGCTGTGTACCGAACATGGCGCCGAAGATCCGCAACTGCTGGCCAAACAGCTGCTGATCCTGATTGACGGCGCCATTACCGTAGCGCTTGTGATGGGTGATCACAGTGCCGCCGATAATGCGCAATGCATGGCGCGAAAGTTATTGGACCTGTAACGCCTTAATAAGCCTGACCCGTTGTTTAAACGTTAACTTTTTCGGGAGACTGACTATGTCTACTGCAGCCCAGGTGCGTCCGCCATTGCCCCCCTTCAACCGTGAATCGGCCATCGAGAAAGTTCGTCTGGCTGAGGACGGCTGGAATTCCCGCGATCCGGAAAGAGTTTCGCTGGCCTACACCCTCGACACGAAATGGCGTAACCGAGCCGAGTTCGCCAACAACCGCGAAGAAGCCAAAGCCTTCTTGACCCGCAAGTGGGCGAAAGAGCTGGATTACCGCTTGATCAAGGAACTCTGGGCCTACTCCGATACCCGTATCGCCGTGCGTTATGCGTATGAATGGCACGACGATTCGGGCAACTGGTTCCGCTCTTACGGCAACGAAAACTGGGAGTTCGATGACAACGGTCTGATGTTCCAGCGTTACGCCTGCATCAACGACATGCCGATCAAGGAAAGTGAACGCAAGTTCCACTGGCCACTGGGCCGACGCCCGGATGATCACCCGGGGCTGTCCGACCTCGGCCTCTGATTCAACACCGATAACATTTAGGAGTGAGCCTGCTCGCGATAGCGGAGTATCAGTCAACACTTAGGCTGAATGTTAAGACGCCATCGCGAGCAGGCTCACTCCTACAGGGGATGTGTAGGATTCAGGCAACAGCGGCGGTTTTTTCGGCCTCCAGTTCACGCACCAATGGCAACACCCGCTTGCCGAAGTACTCCACTTCTTCCTGAAAGTGCAGGAAACCCGCCAGCACCAGGTCCACACCCACCGCTTTCAGCGCGACGATTCGCTCGGCGATCTGCTGCGGCGTTCCGATCAGATTGGTCTTGAAACCATCGTTGTATTGCACCAGATCCTCGAACGTCGATTTCGCCCAGTTGCCCTCACCCTCCGGTGATGCCCTGCCCGCCTGCTTCGCCGCGTCGCCAAAGGCATTCACCGCTTCGGGATCGGCCTGATCAATGATTTGCGTGAGCACCGCCCGGGCTTCCTCCTCAGTGTCGCGGGCGATGACAAAGGCGTTCACGCCGACTTTCACCGAGTGATGATTGGCCGCCGCTTTTTGACGAATGTCATCAACCTGCGCCTTGATCCCCTCGACGCTGTTGCCATTGGTGAAATACCAGTCGGAGACCCGCGCTGCCATGTCCCGCGCGGCACGCGAACTGCCGCCCTGAAAGATTTCCGGACGGCCCAGCGGTTTGGGTTTCAGGGTGTAATTGTCGAAACGGTAGAAGTCGCCGCGAAAGCTGAAGTTGTCCTGGCTCCAGACGCCACGTAACGAGCGAATGAACTCTTCCGAGCGACGATAACGCTCGTCGTGTTCCAGCCAGTGCTCGCCAATGGCCTGAAATTCACCTTTGAACCAGCCACTGACGATGTTCACCGCAATCCGGCCGTTGGTGAGTTGATCGATGGTTGCCAGTTGCTTGGCGGCAAGCGCCGGTTGCCAAGGGCCGGGCAGGATCGCTGCAATCACTTTGAGTTTGCTGGTCGCTGCAAGCAAGGCGTGGCTGAACGCGACGGACTCGTGCTGAAACTCGGCACCGTACCCGGCGGTGAAACGGATCTGCGTCAGCGCGTATTCGAACCCGGCCGACTCGGCGATCTGCGCCAGTTTGCGGTTGTACTCGATGCCCCAATCGGTGCGTTGCTCGATCTTGCTGACCACCAGCCCACCGCTGACGTTCGGCACCCAGTAGGCAAATTTCACGGCTTGCTGACTCATTGGCATGTCCTCGGGACGTTCGGGAGATGAGTAACCCAGAGCAGCAAGCGTGCCAGCCGCGAAACACCCGGATTGACTGCGATTGAGAGGTGCGGGAGTGTTTTGCTGGAGGGCTGTTTGTCGGGTGGCTGTTGGCTGGGCAACAGTTGCAGCAAAGATTTACGGGGCTGGCGACCTCCTCGACCATGCCCGATGAACAAGTGCGGAATTTCGCCGCGAAAATCCCGCTCGGCCGTCACTACGGCAGCTTGAGCTATGGAATGCGATCAACCTGTGGGAGGGGGCTTGCTCGCGATAGCGCGGGGTCATTCAACATCATTGCTGTCTGATACAACGCTTTCGTGAGCAAGCCCACTCCCACAATGATTTGTGGTCATCCTGCAAGGATTGCGGCGGTTGACGGGTCTGCCCTCACTCCCTATCCTCGCGTCCGTCACGACTCATTCGTGATCGGGTTTGACGGCTCGGTATTTCCCTAGGTCCTTTGCGCAGCTCCATGGCAGCTGTGCGTGGGGCGCTTTCGAGTGCGCCGGGTTCCTAGGACCGGTCCGTCAACCCGCGTACAGTTGCCACCCAATTCGTTTGACGGCGATTTCGTGGCAACTCCAATTCCTGGGAGATGCACCGATGACCGATCCAACCACAATCGCTACCCCCTTCACCCGCTGCGACCACGTCGCCCACCACCTCTTCGCCGTTCAACCCGGCATCCCGTTACTCGACGCCCTCGAACACGCCACGGTCTACCTCAGTTGCGCCGAAGCCCTCGCCCATCAAGCCCCCACCGCCACCCGCCCGGAACACAGCGGCTCCTTGCGCTGGGCCAGCCAACAAATGCTCGGCACTGCACGCGCATTGGTGCAGGCATCGGTCGATGGTTTGCACGCCGCTCGCACTGGGGGTGACGCATGAATTCGCACCTTTCGATGACGCATAACGAAGACAGCATTCCCGTACTGCTGGTCTCCACCGAGGCTCCGCTGGATGTGTTGCACGCCAGTGCGGCGAGTCGGTTTCTGGCGGTGACGCAGATGATGGAAAGCCTGGCCAGTCTCGATATCACCTCGGCCAAGGGTGCCGACGTGCAGCAACTGGCCCACGCGGCGGCGATGTTGCTGCGTGATGGCTGTGATGTGATGGATGTGTTGGGGCGGCAGATCCAGTTGCGGGTTTGATCTATAAGCTTGTGTAGGAGCTGCCGCAGGCTGCGATCTTTTGATGTTGGTTCTCAAGATCAAAAGATCGCAGCCTGCGGCAGCTCCTACACGGTTACGGGTTCGGTAAATAAAGTGAACCCGGCCCTCTGGCGACTCTCCATACCTTTAAGTGCCCAACCGGTCCGCAGGGTCAGGAAGTCGTCATGTCTACGCCTATTATCAAGCTCTTCATTTATTGGACGTCGGGACGTGGTGCCTGTGCCGTCCGTTGAAACCTGCGCGGGCGGCGCATCATGAGTTTTGTCGTGTGGGTCGCAGTGCTCGGTGCGGTGCTGCTGACGCTGGCACTGACCTCGTCGTATCTGCGCTGGATGCCCGTAACCACTTCGGCTGTGTGTTTGCTGCTGGGTATCGGCATCGGCCCCAGCGGCCTCGACCTGCTGAAACTGCCTCTGGAACACGCCTCGTTGTGGATGGAGCACTTGACGGAAGTCGCGGTGCTGTTTTCGCTGTTTGTCTGCGGGCTGAAGTTGCGTCTGCCGCTGCGTGACAAGCGTTGGCGTATCGCGTTTGGCCTGGCAGGCCCGGTGATGGTGTTGACCATCGCGGGCGTCTGTCTGCTGCTGCACTGGGGGTTGCAACTGGCGTGGGGGCCGTCGTTGCTGATCGGCGCGATTCTGGCACCGACCGACCCGGTGCTGGCAGCGCTGGTGCAAGTCAACGATGCGCGGGACGTCGACAGCGTGCGATTTGGCTTATCCGGTGAAGCGGGACTCAATGACGGCATTGCCTTTCCCTTTGTATTGCTCGGCCTGTTGCTGCTCGACGGCTCCGGGCATTCCAGTGAGTGGCCGGACTGGATCTTGCGCAGCCTGTTGTGGGCCGTGCCCGCCGGGTTGTTGACTGGCTACTGGATGGGTCGAGGCATCGGCCGCTTGACGTTGTCCATGCGTATTCACAACGACGACAGCACGCTGAGCCCCAATGATTACCTGGCGCTGGCCCTGATCGCCCTCGCCTATGTGGTGGCCGAGGCCATCGGTGGCTACGGGTTTCTCTCGGTATTTGCCGCGGGGCTCGGTCTGCGTCAGGAAGAAGTGAAATCCACCGGCGCCGGTCAACCGCCTGCCGAACACCTGGTGCAACCGGTGGTGGGCCATCAGAACGTTGAGCCGCAACACGCGGTGCACGGTGATACCCAGCGGCTGGAGGTCAGTCAGGTCGCTGCCGGGATCATGATGGGTGACATGTTGTCCTTCGGCAGCCTCGTTGAACGCGCCATGGAGGTGTTTCTGGTGACGCTGCTCGGCGTGGTGCTGGTGACGCATTGGGACTGGCGGGCGCTGCTGGTCGGCGCCGTGCTGTTCGGTGTGATTCGTCCGGTGTGCGTGGCGCTGATGCCGTGGGGCTCGCTGCTGGAGGGACGGCAACGGCTGTTGATCGGCTGGTTCGGCATTCGCGGTATCGGCAGTCTTTTCTATCTGTTTTATGCCTTGAATCATGGCCTCGACGGTTCGGTGGCCGCGCTGTGTACGGACCTGACGCTCTCGGTCGTGGCCCTGAGCATTTTGCTGCACGGGATCAGTACCCAGCCGATTCTGGCGCGCTACGAACAGCGCAAAAACAAATCCCCCACACGGGTTTCCGGGGGATGAAAATCTTCAGCAAAAAAATGGATCTCTCGGCGATGGCCAGCGGTCACAAGCATAACCCCCGCCAGATGCACCCGGCGGGGCCCGGCAGGTTCGGTTCCCCTGCGGCGTTTCGCCCATGAAAAGGAATCATTGAACAGTAAGGTCACCGCCATGAAAGAATGCTCGACTCCTGCGCAAATCAAGGCTTGCAGGGCTTTGGCCCTGGAACGCAATCGTCAATTGTTCGAAGAAGCGCAGGCGCTGAATCGAGCGGCGCATGAGCTGCTCGAAAGCGGGCAGCTGGATTCTGAACAGTTTGAGCATTACCGCGCATTACGCCGTAAGGCCGATGTGAAATTTGCCGATGCGATCGAGCATTTGTGTGTGCTGAACGAGGATTTTCCGCCGATTCCGATGTCGGTGCAGAACTCTCAGGGGTTGCGGCGACAGCTTGAAACTGCCGACTGAAATAGTGACCGTTCACTTTCCTGTAGGAGCTGCCCCAGGCTGCGATCTTTTGATTTTGAAAAACAAGATCAAAAGATCGCAGCCTGCGGCAGCTCCTACAGGGAGAGTGTATTGGTAGATTTCGGGAGCAGATCAACCGCCCGGATTGGTCACCTGGATAAACACCGCATAACTCCCCAGCAACACCCAGAACGTCGCAAAAATCCACGGCGTGCGCACCGAAAACAGCAGCGACTTGCGATAGCCCTTGTGGCTCGACTCCATCTCGCTGAACAGCGGCGACTCGTCATAGGCCAAGCCCATCAATGGCTCGCTGAGCAGCAGATGACTCTGCTTGAAATGCCAGTGATCAATGATGTCATACGCCGCACGAATGCCCGGCCAGGCATTAAGCGAACTGAGCAGCCCCAACAGCGCCAGAAATGGTGGCACCACCAGCGTAAACAGCTTGCCCCACTCCGGGTTGAGGTTGGCCATGCACGACGCAAAGGCAATCACCAGAAACGACTGCGCCGCCAGATAGGCGTCGGTGCGATTGGCGAGGATGCTGGTTTCGTACTGGATCTCCCGGCGATAGAAATCCAGTCGTTCCTTGGGCGAACCGAACATCTTCGCGTCATGTTCGGCCTGGGTTTCTTTAGCGGTTGAGTGGGTCAGTATGCGAGGCAAGAGACGCATGCTCCGGGGCAGGGAAAACCTTTAGAAGCGCCCCGTTGCAGACTAGTTCAGCCGGATGTGCCCCCGCTCATTTCATCGCCTGGGCAATGATCTCCACCAGATTCAATTGCGTGAACGGTTTCGGCAGACGCGGCAGTTGCGCGCCGAAGCCTTCCAGACGTTCGGCGTAACCGGTGGCGAGGATGATCGGCAGGTCCGGTTTGAGCAGGCGCACCGCGTGGGCCAGTTGCGCGCCGCTCATCTGTGGCATGGCCATGTCGGTGATCATCAGGTCGATGACCTCGCCCTGATCGAACAATGCCAGCGCTTGAGCGCCCGATGTGGCGCTGACCACGCGATGGCCGAGGTCTTCGAGTAGCAGGCTGGTGCTGGTCAACACCAGCGAGTCGTCGTCGACCACCAGCACGCTCAGTCGTGGCACCACAATCGGCGCGGCAGGTGGGTATAAAGGTTTGACGGCGGCGCCCTCGACGGCCACCGGTATCCACAGTTCTGCCGTGGTGCCGTGATCTTTTTCGCTCTTGAGGATAAAACGGCCACCCAATTGTTCGATGAAGCCATGGACCATCGACAACCCTAGCCCAGTGCCTTTGCCCACGCCTTTGGTGGTGAAAAACGGGTCGCGGGCCGAAGCCAGTGTCTGCGCGTCCATGCCTTCACCGCTGTCGGTCAGACTCAGGCAGATGTAACGCCCAGCCGGCAGTTCCGAATGGGCCAGCTCAAGCACGACTTCGGGCTGTGCGGAGATGGTCATTACGCCGCCCTCAGGCATCGCATCACGAGCGTTGGTGGCCAGGTTGAGCAACGCCAGTTCCAGTTGATTGGTATCCGCCAGGACCGGTTCCAGACCTGCAGGAAAGTTCGTCTCGATGCGAATCCCCGGGCCCATTGAACTGCGCAACAGCCCGGTGATGCCCTGCACCAGTTGCGGGATATCGACCGACTCGGTCTTGAGTTCCTGACGACGGGCGAACGCCAACATGCGCTGAGTCAGCGACACACCGCGCAACGCACCTTGGGTGGCGTTTTCCAGCAGACGAGTGATTTTCGGGTCGTCGCCAATGCGCTTCTGGACAATCTCCAGATTGCCGAGGATCACCGTCAGGAGATTGTTGAAGTCATGGGCGATACCGCCGCTGAGCTGACCAATGGCCTGCATCTTCTGCGCCTGGGCCAATGCCTCTCGGGTCTTTTCCAGGGCTACCTGGGCTTGATGGGCTTCGGTCACGTCGCGGGTGATCTTGGCGAAACCGAGCAAGGTGCCGGTCTCTCCGCGAATCGCATCAACCACCACATGCGCGAGAAACCGCGTGCCGTCCTTGCGTACCCGCCAGCTCTTGTTCTCGAAACGGCCTTCTTTCGTGGCAATCGCCAAGGCCCGTTGCGGCTCGCCGAGTTCACGGTCCTCGGGGGTGTAAAACACCGAAAAGTGCTGGCCGATGATTTCTTCCGGCAGATAGCCCTTGATCCGCTGCGCGCCCTGATTCCAGTTGCTGACGCGACCTTCAGGGCTGAGCATGTAGATCGCGTAGTCGGTCACGCCCTGCACCAGCAGACGGAACTGCTGCTCGCTTTGCTTGAGGGTTTCCTCGGCCATCTTGCGGTCGGTCAGGTCGCGGGTGATCTTGGCGAAACCGAGCAACTTGCCGTCGGGGGCGATGATCGGATCGATCACCACATGCGACCAGAAATTGGTGCCGTCCTTGCGCACCCGCCAGCCCTCGCCTTCGAACCGCCCTTCGCGGATCGCCGTATCGAGTGCGCGTTGTGGCAGTCCGGCGGCGCGATCATCAGCGGTGTAGAAACGCGAAAAATGCTCGCCGAGAATTTCCGCCTCTTCATAACCCTTGAAGCGCTTGGCGCCGGAGTTCCAACTGGTGATGATGCCGTCCGGGTCGATCATGTAGATCGCATAGTCGACAACCGCATCGATCAACAGCCTGAAACGCATGTTCTCGATTGCTGCGGTCTTGTAGTTATCGCTCATCACTCTCACCAGCCGTTGTCATGAGCAGAAGTATGGGGCAATCCAGCCAATTGGGAAGCCGCTTCGTTGCTGATTGTCCACCAGCGGGGCAGCAGTTGTTTTATCCGGCTCTCGGCAAAGCGGTCATCAATCAGCATCACCACGCCACGATCCTCCCGCGTGCGGATCACCCGTCCGGCGGCCTGCACCACTTTCTGCACACCGGGATACAGATAGGTGTAGTCGTAACCGGCGCCGAATATCGCCGCCATACGTCGCTTCAGTTGTTCGTTGACCGGGTTGAGTTGCGCCAGCCCCAGTGTGGCGATGAAGGCGCCGATCAAGCGTGCGCCGGGCAAGTCGATGCCTTCACCGAACGCCCCGCCCAACACCGCGAAGCCGACGCCCTGGCTGTCGGCAGTGAACTGATCGAGAAAGGCCTGCCGCGCCCCTTCGACCATGCCTCGCGATTGCTGCCACAGGGTGATGTGCGGATGGCGTTCGGCCAACAACGTCGCCACCTGCTGCAAGTAATCGAAACTGCTGAAGAACGCCAGGTAGTTGCCCGGCCGTTCGCTGAACTGACGGGCGATCAGCTCTACGATGGGTTCCAGCGACGCCTGTCGATGGTTGAAACGCGTCGAAATGCGACTGACGATCTGCACCTGTAACTGCTCGGCACTGAACGGCGATTCGACGTCAATCCACACTGTGTCGGCCGGCGTGCCCAGCAAATCGGCGTAATAGTGGCGTGGGCTGAGGGTCGCGGAAAACAGCACGCTGCTGCGCGCAGCTTTCAAGCGCGGGCCGATGAACGCGGCCGGCACCACGTTACGCAAGCACAGTTGCGACAGCGGGCGCTTGCGCTCGAGGTCACGTTTGCTGATGTCGAACAGGTAATGCTCGTCGAACAACTCCGCCACGCGGCCGAATTTCAGCAGGTCGAAATAGAAATTCTGCAGACCGCTGTCGAGGCCTTGCGGATGATCATTGAGGTAATCGCCGATTGCGGCGCAACACAGGGAAATCGCCTGGAGCAGTTTTTCCGGGGCCTTGTCATAGGCCTGATAAGCCGCCAGTTGCGGCGCGTGCAGCGCATTCCACTCCCGGTTGAGCCGTTGCAGGGAATTTTTCAACGCCTGTGGTGCAGTTTTGCGCACGCTGCCAAGTGTGGCCTGATCAAGACTGGCGCTGTACATCTGCCGACCGCGCTCGACCAGGTTGTGCGCCTCATCCGCCAGCACCGCGACTTTCCATTGATTGAGCTGCGCGAGCCCGAACAACAGCGCACTGAAATCGAAGTAATAGTTGTAGTCGGCGATCACCACGTCCGCCCAACGGGCCATTTCCTGACTCAGGTAATACGGACACACCGAGTGCCGCGCGGCGACTTCGCGCATCGCCGCCTGATCAAGCAGTTTGACGCGGCTGGCCGCTTCCCTGGCGGCGGGCAGGCGATCATAAAACCCTTGGGCCAACGGACAGGACTCGCCATGGCAGGCCTTGTCCGGGTGTTCGCAGGCCTTGTCGCGGGCGACCATCTCCAAAACCCGCAAGGGCAACGTCGCCGATTGATCGAACAACACCTGACTGGCATCCAGCGCCAGTTTGCGTCCGGGGGTCTTGGCGGTGAGAAAGAACACCTTGTCCAGTTGCTGCGGCGCCAATGCCTTGAGCATCGGGAACAGCGTGCCAAGGGTTTTGCCGATGCCGGTCGGGGCCTGAGCCATCAGACAACGGCCGGTGCTCACAGCCTTGAACACCGATTCGGCCAGATGCCGTTGGCCGGGACGAAAGTCCGCATGGGGGAACGTCAGTTGCTCTGCGGCTCGATTGCGCGCCTCACGATGGGCCATTTCCTGCTCGGCCCAATGCAGGAACAACGTGCATTGCGCCTCGAAAAAAACCTGCAAGGTCGCGACGCTGAACGCTTCGACCAGACAGGTTTCCTTTTCGCTGACGATATCGAAATACACCAGCGCCACGTTGATCTGCTGCAGATCGAGTTTGCGGCACATCAGCCAGCCGTAGACTTTCGCCTGTGCCCAGTGCAACTGACGGTGATTGTCCGGTTGCTTGCTCAGGTCGCCACGGTAGGTTTTGACTTCCTCCAGGCAGTTCTGCGCCGGATCATAGCCATCCGCCCTGCCCTTGACTTTCAGTTGGCGGAATTCGCCTTCCAGAGCCACTTCGCTCTGATACTGGTCATTGCGCCGCGAGGCCACTGTGCGATGGCCGGCAATGCCTTCCATTGCCGTCGGCGACGGCGTGAAGCGCAAGTCGAGGTCACCGGTCTTGGCGGTGAACTCACACAGCGCCCGCACTGCAATGCTATAGCTCAAGCGCTCTGCTCCGCCCATTGCACGTAACACACGGCCACCGGCATCTGATGCTGATGGCAGAACTCCAGCCAGCGCAGTTGGTTGTCCTGCAAGCGGTCGCCCGGGCCTTTGACTTCGATCATCCGGTAGGTTTTGTCCTGCGGCCAGAACTGGATCAGGTCGGGCATCCCGGCGCGGTTGGCCTTGATGTCGAGCAGCAAGCGATTGAACCAGTGCTTGAGGTGTGCGGCGGGCAGGCAGGCCAGCGCTTGCTCCAGAAGTTGTTCATTCAACGCGCCCCAGAACACGAACGGCGACTGCACCCCCCATTTTTCGACGAATCGGGCGCGGATGGTGTCGGCATAGCGGCCGTCATCGAGTTCGCCGAGGCAAGCCTCGAAGCGTTCGGCGCGGCGTTGCTGGAAGTCTTCGTTGAGCAGATCCACCGGCCCGCGCTGGAACGGATGAAAGAACGCCCCCGGCAGCGGCGCAAAAATTGCCGGCCAGCACAACAGACCGAACAGCGAGTTGATCAGGCTGTTTTCGACGTAATGCACCGGGCCATCCTCGGCGTGCAGATGCGCCTGCACATAAAACTCCACCGACTGCGCCGGATCGGTACGCGGCAGGTGCAGATCCAGACGCTCGACCGGTTTTGCCACCGCACGTTTGAGCGGCGGGCCACCGAGTTTGCGCCGCAGCCTTGGCACGATGCGTTGCAGGCCTTGCTGTTCGGTGGCGCTTTCCGGCGCCTGTTCGGCGAGCGTGCCGAGTTCCAGGGCCACGCCGTATTCGCCGCAGCGCTCCAGCACGCGGATCATCCGTAATCGAGCGCCGGGATAGGCGCACGTCCGGTAAATGCTCAGGGCCAGGGCAAACTCGGCAATGCGTTCGCAGTATTGGCCGATCTGGAACAACAGCTTGCCGCGTCGACGTTGCAGCCACGGGTTATCGAAATGCAAGGAACTGACCTGAGCAACGATGGGTTCCAGCGGCTCACCGGCCTCGAAACGCAATTGGCATTGGTGCAGGAACAGGCAGGCGTCGACGTCCTCACGGCTGCGCAGGCCTCGGGAATCGGCACAGAACTCGACTTTTTCGTAGGTGAAGATGCCGAGGTCGGCGAGCACGAATTCCGACCAGTCCTGATACAGATTGCCGAAGAACATCAGACGCAAACGGTCGCACAGGTCCATGATGGTCAGGCTGAACAGGCGATCGGTCAGCAGCGGTGCCCAGTCGCGCAGGCTTTGTGCCTGGGGAAACGCTTCGGCCAGCACTGGCAGCCAGTCGTCCTTGCGACCCTTGGGTTGCTCGATAAAGGCGCCGAACGCTTGCAGGATTTCGGCCTTGAGCAACACATCGAACAATTCTGCGATCGTCAGCGGCGCTTGCTCGTCGATCCAGCCGTGATCCAGCAACGGCTGCGCCGCTTGGGCGATATCGCCGATTTCCGGGTAACTGAGTTTACCCGCACGAAAATGCAGGCCCTTGCGCATCACCATCCGCACCAGCAAACCCTGCGAGGCTTTAGGCAGTGCCCTGAAGTCGCCGATAAACGCCTGCTCCGTTTCGCTCATCACATCGGCATAGCGAAGTTCAAGCCAATCAATGACTTGCAGGAAGTTGTTAAGGTAATAGAACGGATCGTCGAGGGGATTGGCAGTCACGGGAATTCAGGGCCATGGCGAGCGAGTACTGGTTATGCGTACAGATACCAGCTCTGCCCCATCCGGCGCAAACGGAAAAAGATCAATGGCATTTTTTCACCGCGCCATCGAACTTTTCCCGGTGTAATGGCACCAACCGCGATAGAACACCGACAATGCTCGGTATCACATGGAATGAGGAATTTGAGGTGGGTATGAAAATCAAGACATTGGGCATTCCTTTGGCAGTAGCCGCCCTGTTGGCTTTGGGCGGTTGCTCGACCCAGACTGTGGTGACGTTGCAGAACGGCACACAGTACCTGACCAAAGACATGCCAAAGACCAAAACCAAGGATGGCTTCTATGAGTTCGAGGACATTTCCGGCGCCAAGGTAAAAGTACGCGCCGATGAAGTGGCCACCGTACGCAAGGAAGACTGACGGCTTACCCTCTGCGCAGGCACAGCCGAAGGTTGCGATGTTTTGCGCTTGATATGGCGGAAGGCAGCCGGAGTCGAACCTGCCCGGGAACGGATGCCGTCCCCAACCGGGTTTGAAGCCCGGCCGCGCCACCGGGCGCGATTGCCTTCCTTTAACTCAGGGAGCGCCGGGGTTGGCCAGCGCGTTGTCGTGGCGGATCAGTCGGTGTTCGCCAAGGCGTCGGGTCAGGCCGAGGCGGTCGAAGTATTCGAGGAACTGAATACAGCGTTTGCGTCCCAAGCCTAGCGCATCGCGGACGCTTGTCACCTGGATCTGCGGATTTTCCTGCGCCAGTTGCAGGAGCATCGCCGCCATTTGCCGCAGGACGATGTCGGTGACAAACAGATCGCGCACCACTTGGTGAGTCAACCCCAGACGCGCCAGTTTGCGCAGCAGCAGCCGCACATTGGCATCTTCCTCACCGACGGCTTTGGCCAGATCGCGAACCCACGGCGGGTCGAAGCCGGCCTGTTCGAACAGCGGTTGCAGTTGTTGCCAAAGGGTTTCGTCAGCAGCGCTCAGGCGTACCTGGTGATCCGGCAGGTGCAGCCATGGCCCGCTGGCGTTGATCGAACCGGCAGCGAGCAGTTCGTCGAGCAGGCTGATGAACGTCGAGCGCTCCAGCGGCAGCGCACTAAAACGCCGCAGCCGATCACGGTCCGGGCCCATCTGGTCAGGCTCCAGTTCATGCAAGCGCGCCAGTTGGTCCAGCAAGGTGAATTTGAGCATGCCCCAACGTTGCACGTTGAATAGCAACGGGCCTTGGCGGGTGTCGATCAGGCGCACGTTTTGCGGCAATGACCAATCAGCGCGCGGGTGATTGAACTGGCGTTCCAGGCGCAGCGGATCAAGCCCTGTCGCGCTGTGGTTGAGCAACAGCGGCAAGGTGTGTTCGAGCGTCTGGTTGAGCGCCAGCGCTTGCAGTTGCGCCAGACGTTCAGGGCTGCGGCGATGCCTGGCCGGGGCGAACGGGTCGAGCACCTGACCGCCACCGAGAGTGCGTTGCGCGCTCTGGTCGCGCAGGATCAACCGATCACCCTTCACCGCATGCACCGGCGTGTTGATCAGCAGTTGCGCGAACATGCGTTCGCCAGGGCTCAGGCGTGAACCTTCGAGCAATGCGACACGGGCGATGACGTCTTGCGTGCCGAGGTGCAGGTGCACCGGGTGAAAGTGTTCGAAGGTGCGCTCGCCGGGCAACAGTTGAAAGTCGATGTCGATTCGTTGCGTGGGGGCATGTAGCCATTCCGACAACAACCATTGGCCGCGATGGATCTGCGCCAGTTCAAGTCGTTCACCGCTCAGATTGAGGGCCACGCGTTGCCCGGCAAAGGCTTGCTCGGCGGTCTGATTCTGCGCATGCAGCCCGCGGACCCTCAGCGATTTGCCGGACGGTCCGAGCGCCAGTTTATCGCCCACCGTCACCACGCCGGACAACGCCGTGCCGGTGACCACAATCCCCGCACCGGCCACGCTGAAGGCGCGGTCGATGGCCAGACGAAAGCCGCCTTCACGATTGCGCTCATGCACTGGGTGTTGCGTCTGCAATAACGCTTCGCGCAACTCATCGATGCCCTGCCCGCTCACGCTCGACACCGCCAATATCGGTGCATCGGCAAACGGCCCCGGCGCCAACAAATTTGCGATCTGCTCACGCACCGCCGCCACCCTGCCCGCCTCGACACGATCGCACTTGGTGATCGCCACCAGCGCCCGTGGGATGCCCAGCAGTTCGACTATCGCCAGATGCTCACGGGTTTGCGGCATCACGCCGTCGTCCGCCGCCACCACCAGCAACACCAGGTCGATGCCTTGCGCGCCGGCGAGCATGTTGTGGGTGAATTTCTCGTGGCCCGGCACGTCGATGAAACCACTGAGTCCGGCGCCGGGCGCCAGTTCGGCATAGAGATAACCGAGGTCGATGGTCATGCCGCGCTCGCGTTCCTGCGGGCGGCGGTCGCCGGTTTGCCCGGTCAGCGCTTGCAGCAGCGACGTCTTGCCGTGGTCGATGTGCCCGGCGGTGCCGACGATCACGGGTCGACCTGCAACTGCGCTAGCTGCGCCTGCCACGCGGGTTCGTCGTCGAGTTGGCGCAAGTCGAGCCACAGGGCATCGTCGTCGATGCGTCCGAGCACTGGAATCGGCAAGGTTCGCAATGCTGCTTCAAGACTCAGCAGATAGCGCCCGCGCAAGCGCTTCGACACTTGCGGGCGTAGGCACAGCGCCGCACTGGGCAAACGCGCCACCGGTTGGCTGCCGCTGCCGATCATGCCCAGCGCCGGGATCGCGCTGACTGACCACGGCTCGCCCAAGGTCTGCACCAACAACGGTTGCAGGCGTTGCGCTTGAGCGAGAATGTCAGCCTGCGGCCGGGTCAGCAGACGCAAGCTCGGCAAGCGCTCGGCCAGTCGATCCGGATCGCGGTACAGGCCGAGCACCGCCTCCAGCGCCGCCAAGGTCAGCTTGTCCACGCGCAGCGCCCGTTTCAGCGGGTTCTTCTTGATCTTTGCGATCAGCTCTTTGCGACCCACGATCAACCCGGCTTGCGGCCCGCCGAGCAGTTTATCGCCGCTGAAGGTGACGATGTCCGCGCCATCGAGCAGTGCCTGGCGCACCGTCGGCTCTGCCGGCAGCCCCCAGCGCGTCAGGTCGAGCAGGCTGCCGCTGCCCAGATCCTCCAGCAGCGGCAAACCATGACGGTGGGCCAACTCGGCCAGTTCCGCCGTCGGCACCCGAGCGGTGAATCCTTCAATGCTGTAATTGCTCGCATGCACACGCATGATCAAACCACTGCGCGGGCTGATCGCCGCTTCGTAGTCGCGGGCGTGAGTGCGATTGGTGGTGCCAACCTCATGCAGACGCACGCCGGCACGGGCCATGATGTCGGGAATGCGAAAGGCGCCGCCGATTTCGATCAGTTCGCCCCGCGAGATGATGCCTTCCTTGCGCGCGCCAAGGCTGTTGAGCGTCAGCAGCACGGCGGCGGCATTGTTATTGACCACGGTAACGGCTTCGGCGCCGGTCAGTTCGCGGATCAGGCCTTCGATCAAATCATCGCGATCGCCGCGTTTGCCGCTGGCCAGATCGAATTCCAGATTAAGCGGATAACGGGCGGCCATTTGCACGGCTTCGATGGCTTCGTCCGGCAACAGCGCTCGGCCCAGATTGGTGTGCAGCACCGTGCCGGTCAGGTTGAACACCCGCCGCACCTGGCTGCGTTGTTGCTGCGCCAGACGTTCACCGACGCGACCGGCGAGCACTTCGGGACTGATTTCAACGGCGGATAACTGACCGGTCAACACGCTGGAGCGCAGTTCATCGAGCAACTGGCGCAAACTCGCCAGCAGCGATTCACGCCCGTGACGCTCGAGTAAAGGCAGACACGCCGGATGACGCAACAACCCATCAATGGAAGGTAACCGCAGGGACATCAGCCACTCCTGGAGACAGATCACTGCGCACGGCAGTGAAAAACAGAAGTGTAGACCCTGCTGTCATTCGTCTCCCGGGGCCAGTAACAGATTCGGTGCCAGCCGCTGAAAACCGTCCTGGGCCAGGCGCATGTCGAGCAACAGGCTGGAGAGATCCGCCGACAACGCCTCGGCGTCGGCATCGTTTTCCAGATAAATCAGTTTCAGATAGCTGTTACAGCCCGGACAGACCTCGGCGCGCAGCGGCGCCTGATTGGCCGCGTGGCGATCATCCTCAAAGCTCAGATAGTCGAGGCCTTTGCTCGATTCGCAATACACGCATTTGACCCGCACCACATGCCATTCGCAGGCGCACAGCGAACACACCAGATAACGCAAGCCGTTGTGTTTACCGCGATGACGGATCACCCCGGCCATGGCCGGTGAACCGCAGGCCGGGCATTGGCTGAGGCTGTTGCCGGGCGTCAGTTGCAGGTTCGGCGTGCTCAGTAACCAGTGACTCCAGGCGGTTTGCAGCGCCGCACCAAGAAACGGCACTAACGCCGCCGGGACCATCGAGTATTGACCACTGACGAGCGCCACGGCCCAGGCGCGCAATTGTCCGGCACTGGCGGTGCGTAAAGTGGTAATTGCATCCACCACGGCCGGTTGATCGGGCGGTGTATAGCGTTGCAGCAAAGCCTCCAGCCAGGCTTGCCAGTCATCTTCGCGGATCAAGGTATCGGCCGCGAACGGCGGTAGACCGTGTTGCTGACACAACTCAAGCCGTTGTTGATCGACAACTTCTGTTGACGGCGGATCGTCCAGCACTTGCTGTTGAACCCGACACAGCCCGGCAATCAGGCGCAGATACTCGGCCAGCGGATGCCCTTCGGCCAGTTGGTCCAGGCGTTGCGCACGCAGGGTGAACAGATTATGCGGTGGCAGATACAGAAACGGCGGCGAACTGGCCGCCGCCTCGATTTCCCCGGGTTCAAGAATGGTTGCCAAAGGTCAGCCCTTTTTGGTGATCGGTCGCTCCGGCACGTCGTTCTGACGTTCATCGCGGGTGATTTCGCGGTACCAGAGTTCGTGGTGTTTTTTCGCCCAGGCGCGGCTGACCCAACCATGCAGCATCGCGTCGATCGAACCCTTGATCCACAGCCCGGCGTAGATGTGGATGATGATGCTGAGGATGAGCACAAACCCGGCCAGTGCGTGCAGCAGCATCGCCCAGCGAATCACGGTGATGCCGAAGAACGCACTGAAATACGCCCGCCAGATCACCAGTCCGGTGAACAGCAACCCGAGCATGCACAGCAGTAAAGTCCAGAACAGCATCTTTTGCCCGGCGTTGTATTTACCCACGGGCGGCACGCTTTCTTCGTCGTTGACCAGCACCCGATCAATGCGGCGCATCCACTTCCAGTCGTTGTCGATAAAGAAATTCGAGCGCCAGAAGCGAAACACCAGACCGAGGAAAAACACGAACATCAGCACGCCCATGAACGGATGCAGAATCCGCGTCCACGGGCCACCGCCGAACAGGTTGGTCAGCCAGAACATCGAGGGATGAAACAGCGCCAGCCCGGACAGCCCGGCCATGAAGAACAGAATCGCCACCAGCCAGTGATTGGTGCGCTGGTTGGCGGTGTAACGCAGGATCGTCTTGTTGCTCATGGCCGGTCCTCCCCGCGTGGATCGAAGGTGTGCACCGCCGGATCGACGACATGCACCGAGGTATCAGGTGGCGTTGGATGTTCATCCTCTTCAACCCGGTTCGGCCCGATGCGCACGTAATGGAAGAACCCGGCCAGCACCGCCGCGCCCATGGCCAACAGACCCAAGGGTTTGCTGATGCCTTTCCACAGGCCCACCAGTGGGCTGATGGTCGGATCCTGCGGCAGATTGGCGTAGATTTTCGGTGTGTCGGCGTGGTGGAGCACGTACATCACGTGCGTGCCGCCGACGCCGGCCGGATCGTACAGACCGGCATTTTCGAAACCACGGCTTTTCAGGTCGACGATGCGTTCGGCGGCATGTTCCTTCATATCTTCCTTGGTGCCGAAGACAATGGCGCCGGTCGGGCAGGTTTTCACACAGGCCGGCTCCAGCCCTACCGCCACCCGATCGGAACACAAGGTGCATTTGTAGGCCTTGTGATCCTTCTGCGAAATACGCGGAATGTTGAACGGGCAACCGGTGATGCAATAACCGCAGCCGATGCAGTGATCCTGATCGAAATCGACGATGCCGTTGGCGTGCTTGATGATTGCGCCGGGGCTCGGGCATGCCGCCAGACAACCCGGTTCGGCGCAATGCATGCAGCCGTCCTTGCGGATCAGCCATTCGAGGTTGCCGGCGTCGGTTTCGTGTTCGGTGAAGCGCATCAACGTCCAGGTTTCCGCGCTCAGATCCTGCGGGTTGTCGTAGGTGCCGTGGTTGTGGCCGACCTCGTCGCGCAGCTCGTTCCATTCCGAGCAGGCCACCTGGCAGGCCTTGCAGCCAATGCATTTGGTGGTGTCGATGAGTTTGGCCACCGCCTCCTGATTCCTTACCGACGGCGGCACCGTGGTTGTGGCCGAGCGGGCAATAATGTCTTGGCTGGCCATTTACAGTTTCTCCACGTTGACCAGGAATGACTTGGATTCCGGGGTCTGGGTGTTGCCATCGCCGAGGAACGGCACCAGGGTGTTGGTCAGATAACCGTGACGCGTCAGCCCGGTGAACCCCCAGTGCAGCGGGATGCCGATCTGATGCACGACCTGGCCGTTGACCTGCAACGGCCGAATCCGTTTGGTCACCACCGCCACCGCTTCGATAAAGCCGCGTTTGCAGCTGACCCGCACACGATCACCGGCAGCGATGCCCTTCTCTTTCGCCAGCACTTCGCCGATCTCGACAAACTGCTCGGGCTGGGCAATCGCGTTCAACTTGCAGTGCTTGCTCCAGAAGTGGAAATGCTCGGTCAGCCGGTAACTGGTGCCGGCGTACGGGAAGTCCTTGGCCTCGCCGAGGGTTTCCCAGACCGAATCGAAGATCCGCGCCGCCGGGTTGCTGGTGGCTTTCTTGTTTTGCGGGTGCAACGGGTTGATGCCGATCGGCGTTTCGAATGGCTCGTAGTGCTCGGGGAATGGTCCTTCGTTCATCTTGTCGACGGCGAAGAACCGCGCCACACCTTCGGGGTTCATGATGAACGGATTCATCCCGGCCTCTGGCGGCACGTCGGCCTTGTAGTCCGGCACGTCGGTGCCGCCCCAGGTTTTGCCGTTCCACCACACCAGACGCTTTTTCGGATCCCACGGGTTGCCCGCGACATCCGCCGAAGCGCGGTTGTAGAGAATCCGCCGGTTGGCCGGCCAGGCCCACGCCCAGCCCAGATGCTGGTGCATGCCATACGGGTCGGAATTGTCGCGGCGAGCCATCTGGTTACCGGCCTCGGTCCAGCTGCCGGCAAAGATCCAGCAACCGGACGCGGTGCTGCCGTCATCCTTGAGCAAACCGAACCCGGCCAGTTGCGAGCCAGCCTTGACCGCGACGCCGGTCGCGTCGGTGAAGTCGGCGACAGCGCTGCCGTTGATTTCCTTGGCCAGCTCCTCCGGCGAAGGTTCGTCGGCAATCTTGTACGGCCACGACAGCTTCAGCAGCGGATCGGGGAATTTGCCGCCCTCGGCCTGATAGCGCTTGCGCAGGCGCAGGAACAGTTCGGCCATGATGCGAATATCGGTTTGCGCTTCGCCCGGGCCATCGGCGCCTTTCCAGTGCCATTGCAGCCAGCGGCTGCTGTTGACCAGTGAGCCGTCCTCTTCGGCAAAACAGGTGGTCGGCAGGCGAATGACTTCGGTCTGGATCTCCGCGCTTTTCACATCGTTGTACGGCCCGACGTTGTGCCAGAACTCCGAGGTTTCGGTGGCCAGCGGGTCCATCACCACCAGCCACTTCAACTTGGCCAGTGCCCCCATCACGCGGTTCTTGTCTGGCAACGCGGCAATCGGGTTGAAGCCCTGGCACATGTAGCCGTTGACCTTGCCCTGGCTCATCAGGTCGAACATTTTCAGGACGTCGTAATTCGGAATGTCGAGCTTCGGCAAATGGTCGTAGAGCCAATTGTTCTCGGCCGTAGCGTTGGCGCCGTACCAGGACTTCATCAGGCTGACGTGGAATTTGCTGTAGTTCTGCCAGTACGACAGCTGCCCCGGACGCAGCGGGACTTGTGTGCGTTTCTTGATGAAAGCGTTGTAGTCCTGCTCGGTGTCGGTGCCCAGCGTCAGATAGCCCGGCAACGAATTCGACAGCAGCCCGAGATCAGTCAGCCCCTGAATGTTCGAGTGACCGCGCAAGGCATTGACCCCACCACCCGGCATGCCGACGTTGCCCAGCAACAGTTGCACCATCGCCGCGCTGCGAATGATCTGCGCGCCAATCGAATGCTGAGTCCAGCCGAGCGCGTAGAGAATCGTCATGGTCTTGCCCGGAATCGAGCAGGTGGCGATTTCGTCCCAGATTTTCTGCATGGCATCGACCGGCATGCCGCAGATCTGGCTGGCAAGATCGATGTTGTAGCGGCTGTAATGCTGCTTCATCAATTGGTAGACGCAGCGCGGGTCTTGCAGCGTCGGGTCGACTTTGGCAAAGCCGTCTTCGCCCAGCTCGTAACCCCAGCCGGACTTGTCGGTATAGCTGCGCTTGGCCACGTCGTAGCCGCTGAAGATGCCGTCTTCGAAGCCATACCCGGCTTTGACGATGAACGACACATCGGTGTAGTTGCGCACGTATTCGTGCTGGATCTTGTCCTCGGTCAGCAGGTAATTGATCAAACCGCCCATAAAGGCGATGTCGGTGCCGGTGCGGATCGGCGCGTAATAGTCGGCCACCGAAGCGGTCCGGGTAAAACGCGGATCGACAACGATCAGCCGCGCAGCGTTATGCGCTTTGGCCTCGGTCACCCATTTGAAGCCGCACGGATGCGCTTCTGCTGCGTTGCCACCCATCACCAGGATCAGATTCGCGTTGGCGATATCGGTCCAGGTATTGGTCATGGCACCACGGCCGTACGTCGGGGCAAGACTTGCCACCGTCGGGCCGTGTCAGACACGCGCCTGGTTATCGAACCCCAGCATGCCGAGGCTGCGAATCACCTTCTGAGTGATGTAACCGGCTTCGTTGGACGCTGCCGACGCTGCGAGGAAACCGGTGCTCAGCCAGCGATTCACCGTCTGCCCGTTGGCATTTTTCTCGATGAAGTTGGCGTCGCGGTCGATTTTCATCAGGTCGACGATGCGGTCGAGCGCTTCGTCCCAACTGATCCGCGTCCATTCGCTGCTGCCGGGCTTGCGCGTTTGCGGATAAAGCAAGCGGCCCGGGCTGTGAATGAAGTCCAGCAGGCCTGCGCCTTTCGGGCAGAGAGTGCCGCGATTGACCGGGTGGTCGGCGTCGCCCTCGATGTGAATGATGCTTTGCGCTACGTTCTTCGCTCCATCGCCCTGGCTGTACATGATCAAGCCGCACCCGACCGAGCAATACGGACAGGTGTTGCGGGTTTCATGGGTGTGGGCAAGCTTGAAGTGGCGCACCTGCTCGGCGAAGGCCAGCGTCGGGGCCATACCCAACGCGCCCAGGCTTGAGCCTGCAAGGCCGATACCGGCGACCTTGAAGAACTGACGACGGCTGAGATCCATCGTGCACTCCTGATCAGGTGGAACCCGGTACTTGAGCCGGGCTTTGTCTGGACAATCACGGTTGCGGCAAACGTGTGCCGACTTTTTTACTGTAGACAAAGTCCCTACAGTCTGTGCGAAAACCGACCGTCGGCCGTTTGTCGGGCAACACACAAATCTGTGTAGGAGCTGCCGAAGGCTGCGATCTTTTGATCTTGCTCTTTGAAAACAAAATCAAAAGATCGCAGCCTTCGGCAGCTCCTACAGGGGTTCAAGGTTTATCATGTTCGGCAGAATTAACCCCGCCTTCACGAGACCGCGCATGACTTTCGATTTTGATCAGGTATTCGACCGCCACAACACTGGCAGCACCAAGTGGAGCCGCTATTCGGCTGACGTGCTGCCGATGTGGGTCGCTGATATGGATTTCGCCGCGCCACCGGTGGTGATCGAGGCGCTGCAACAGCGTCTGCTGCACCCGCTGGTGGGTTACAGCGTGGCGCAGGACAACCTGCGTGAGGCCATCGTTGCCGACCTCTGGAACAAGTTCGCCTGGAAGGTCCAACCGCAGGAGCTGATTTTCCTGCCGGGTGTCGAGTCCGGTTTCAACATGGCGCTGAAGGCGTTGCTGCAGCCGCAGCAGAACGTTGTGGTGCAGGTGCCGAACTATCCGCCGCTGCGTCACGCACCGGGCCACTGGGGTTTGAACAAGGTTGAGCTGGAATTCGTCGCGCAGGCTGACGGCACCTACGCCACGCCGCTGGACGTATTGCGTGACTCGCTGAACGGTGGCGGCGCGCTGCTGCTGAGCAATCCGCACAACCCGATCGGCAAAGTGTTCGGCCGTGAAGAGTTGCAAGCCGTGGCTGATATCTGCGTGGCGCAAGACGCCTGGATCATCTCCGACGAAATCCATGCCGAGTTGTGCTTCGACGGTCGCGTGCACATTCCGACTGCGTCCCTGAGTGCGGAAATCGCCCGGCGCACCATCACCCTGATGTCGGCCAGCAAGGCGTACAACATCGCCGGTCTCAAGACTTCGTTCATGATTATCCAGGACGCCGCTCTGCGCGAACGCGTCAACCATGCTCGTTGCGGCATGGTCGACAGCGTCAACCCGCTGGGCATGGAAGCCACCCGCGTGGCTTACAGCGAAGCCGGACCGTGGCTGGCCGAATTGAAAACCTATCTGCAGGCCAACCGCGACTATCTGGTCGAAGCGGTGCGCAGCCGCTTGCCCGGCGTGAGCATTGAGGTGCCGCAGGGGACTTACCTGGCCTGGCTCGATTGTTCGGCACTGGATCTGGGCAATCCGCAGCAGTTTTTCCTTGAACAGGCCAAAGTCGGTTTGAGCGCCGGTATTGATTTCGGCGATCAGAGTCAGCAATTCGTGCGCCTGAACTTCGGCTGCCCGCGTTCACTGCTGGAGGAAGGCATTGCGCGGATGGAACGTGCACTGGTCAGTCGCCCTGCCTGAGACAACCAGATAGCGGTTGGGAGGGCTGGCCTCTTCGCGGGCTTGCTCGCGAAGGCGTCAGTCGACTCGCCGCAACACTTGGAAATGAGTAACATGGCTGCCCTTCCCGCAGCCCTGCTCTGCGCCTTGCCGAATAAGCCGATTCCATGCCTTTCGAACTCAGCGTTGACCTGACCACCCTGGCCATTCTGGCCGTTGTCGCTTTCATTGCCGGTTTCATTGATGCCATCGCCGGCGGTGGTGGTCTGCTGACCACGCCGGCGCTGCTGACGGCCGGCCTGCCGCCGCACCTGGTGCTGGGCACCAACAAACTGAGTTCGACCTTCGGCTCGGCCACCGCCAGTTTCACCTTCTACCGACGCAAGCTGTTTCATCCACGGCAGTGGGTGCACGCGATTGTCGGCACTTTGGTTGGCGCGCTGACCGGTGCCATCGTCGCTCATTACCTGCCAGCGGAATGGCTGAACAAAATGCTCCCGGTGATCGTCTTCGCCTGTGGCCTGTATCTGTTGTTCGGCGGCACGCCAAAAGCGCCGCTGGACAGCGACGCACCGATCAAGAAGAAATGGCAATCGAGCCAGGGTTTCAGCCTCGGGTTCTATGACGGCGTGGCGGGGCCTGGCACGGGGGCGTTCTGGACGGTCAGCAGCCTGCTGCTCTACCCGATCGACCTGGTCAAGGCCAGCGGTGTGGCGCGCAGCATGAACTTCGTCAGCAACATTGCGGCGCTGTCGGTGTTCGTGTTTTCCGGGCAGGTGGACTGGATCATCGGCCTGAGCATGGGCCTGTCGGTGATGGTCGGCGCATTCTTTGGCGCGCGCACCGCGATCAGCGGCGGCGCCAAATTCATTCGCCCGGTGTTCATCACCGTGGTGTTGGGTCTGACCGTGCGCCTAGCCTGGCAACACTGGTTCAGCGTGGCCTAAGCGCCGCGCCACATAGACGTCGATCAGGTAACGGGCAATCGATTTTGACGCCGGCAACGGCGGCAGGTCGTGCACGTTGAACCATTGAGCGTCTTCGATCTCGTCTTCCTGACAGACAATCTCGCCACCGGCGTACTCGGCATGGAAGCCGAGCATCATCGAATGCGGGAACGGCCAGCACTGGCTGCCCATGTACTGAATGTTCTTCACCTCGATCTGCACTTCTTCGCGCACTTCCCGGATCAGGCAATCCTCCGCCGATTCGCCCGGCTCGGCGAACCCGGCCAACGTGCTGTAGACCCCGGTAACGAAGCGCGGTGAACGCGCCAACAGAATCTCGTCGCCACGCGTCACCAGCACAATCATGCTCGGCGAAATGCGCGGATAACTGCGCAGTTCACACGGCTGGCAATACATCGCTCGCTCGCGCGGCACCTGAGTCATGGCCTGCCCGCAGTTGCCGCAGAAGCGATGTTCCCGCGCCCAGGTGCCGATTTGCGCGGCGTAACCGAGCACTTTGTAAACCGTGTGATCGCCCTCGAGCATGAACGCCCGCAGGCCTTTCCAGTTGCAACCCGGCACCTCGCTGTGACTGCGCAGTTCCAGCAGATACACCGGCTCGCCATCGAGATGGCCGATGCCGTGTTCGGCAAGGATCGACAGGTCCTGACGCTTGAGCCACTCCCGCGGGAACAGCGCGCCGTTGTCATCGAACAGAAAACCCTCGGGGCTGCGCGCCACGGCCCAGCCGCCAGGTTGATCGGTATCCAGTACTGCAGTGGTCCAGCGAGATGTCATGGTTTCTCAATCCAGAAATTCGGGTTTCTGTTTGCTCATATGGGCGGCCATGGCCACGCGCAAGTCGGTGGATTGCAACATGGCGGCGTTCCAGGTGGCAACGTATTCGAGGCCGTCGTCGATGCGATGGTCGCGCATGTAGCTGATCATTGCCTTGGTGCCGGTGACGGCGATCGGCGATTTGCCGGCAATGTCACGAGCGATATCAAAGACGCCTTCAAGCAACACGTCCTTGTCGCTGAACACGCGATTGATCAGGCCGATGCTGCGCGCCTCTTCGGCACCAAAGGTGCGACCGGTGTAAGCCAGTTCACGCAGCATGCCGTCACCGATGATCCGTGGCAACCGTTGCAACGTGCCAACGTCGGCGGCCATGCCGATGTCGATTTCCTTGATCGAGAATTGCGCGTCCTCGGCGGCGTAACGCATGTCGCAGGCGGCGATCAGATCGATTGCGCCGCCGAGGCAGTAGCCTTGAATCGCCGCAAGCACAGGCTTGCGGCAGTTATCGACGGCATTGAACGAAGCTTGCAGGGTCAGGATCTTTTTGCGCAGCAGGCGTGCGTTGCGACCGACATCCTTGCCCAGTTCATTGGCGACGCCGGCGAGCATCATCAGGTCGATGCCCGAGGAGAAATGTTTGCCATTACCGCTCAGGACCACCACGCGGACTTCGTCGGTGTCATCGATCCATTGGAAGATCTCGACGATCTCGCTCCAGAACGCGGCGTTCATCGAGTTGATCTTTTCCGGACGATTGATCTGAACATGGGCGATGTTGTCGGCCAGTTCGACACTGAAGGCGGTGTATTGAGTCATGGCAGTGATCCTTTACCGGGCAGAAATTGAGGCCCGAACTATAACAAGGCATCACGGCGGCGGTTCGGCCAAATGCGGGACTGGTTACGACACACGCTCTGTGTAGGAGCTGCCGCAGGCTGCGATCGTTTGACTTTGGTTTTTACAAACAAGATCAAAAGATCGCAGCCTGCGGCAGCTCCTACAGGGGATTGGTGAGCTCTGGAGATGCGAGCCTGCTCGCGATGGCGCCGGATCAAACAACCCGATTCATCTGGCAAGACGCCGCAGCCCGAATAACATCCCCCCTGCCCCCAACAGCATCACCGCCAAAAACAGCGGATAGGAAATCCACCACGGTGTCCCCGCCGTCATCATGCTGAACTCCGACATGCCGCCAATGCTCGCAATCAGGTTCAACGGCAGAAACACCACGTTGATCAACGTCAGCTTGCGCAGCAGGTTGTTCATGCTGTTGTTCATCAGGTTGCCACGCGCATCGATCAGCCCGGAAAACACCGTCGAGTAAATCTCCGCCTGTTTGTAGCACTGGTTGTTTTCAATGATCAGGTCGTCGATCAGGCCAATCGCTTCGCTGCCGAAATGCTGTTTCTCGGCGTGGTTACGCAACCGCGTCAATACGGCGCCGTTGCTGTGCAAGGCGTTGATGTAATAGATCAGGCTTTCACTGAGGTTGAACATCTGCACCAGATGCTGGTTTTGCATCGAGGCGTTGAATTTCTGCTGCAACTCGCGGGCGACCAGTTTGATCACCTTCAAGTGCCCGAGGTAGTGATGGATATTGTTGAAGAGCAAATCCAGCAGCACATCCAGTGGCGTGTTCAACGGCTGGCGCGTACCGAGGCCGTGCAGCGGCGTGTCGTCGGTGGCGATCACCAGCAGTTGTCCCGGCGCGAACAGCAGACCGCAGGACGACACCTCGAACGCCAGACTGCCGCCACCGGAATAGTTTTCCGGGCGTTTCCAGATCAGGAACAGATGATCCGGGTGAAACTCGATCCGCGACACCTCGTCCGGGTCCAGCGCCGAGGCCAAGGCATGTTCATCGACTTTGAAATGACTGTGCAGTAAATCGCGCTCGGCGGCGTCGGGGTTGCTGAACAGCATCACCTCGGCATCCAGCCGTTCAACCCGCTGCAAGGCGCCGTGGCTCAGGGCAAAACTGCTGATCATCGGCGTGTCACCAGGCCTGGCCGCGACGTTTCAGCTCTAGCCGTCGCACAAACTCTTCCAGCACCAGTGAATACAGATCGTCCTGCAAATAAGCGTCTTCGATCCCGGCGTCGAGGTTGGGGTTGTCATTGACTTCGATCACCACGACTTTATCGCCGGCCTGTTTCAAATCGACGCCATACAGGCCGTCGCCGATCAGGTTGGCGGTCTTCACGGCCAGTTCCACCACCGCTCGTGGAGCCTCGTGGATCGCCAGTGTCCGGCATTCGCCATTGACGTCCTGGCCCTTGGCCTTGTGGTTGTAGATCTGCCAGTGCCCCTTGGACATGAAGTACTGGCAAGCGAAGATCGGTTTGCGGTTGAGCACGCCGATGCGCCAGTCGTACTCGGTGTAGAAAAATTCCTGGGCCAGCAACAACACTGAATGTTCGAACAATTGCGCCGTGGCTTCGAGCAGCGCCTGCTGGCTTTCCACCTTGATCACGCCTCGCGAGAAACAGCCATCGGGAATCTTCAGCACCAAGGGAAAACCCAGGCGTTCGCCGACCCGCTCGAAGTCTTCGGGTCGCTCCTTGTAGAGGATTTCGGTGGCGGGCATGCCCAGTTGATGGCTGTTGAGCAGGTCGGTGAGGTAGACCTTGTTGGTGCAGCGCAGAATCGAGGCCGGGTCGTCCATTACCACCAAGCCTTCGCTTTCGGCCTTCTTGGCGAAGCGGTAGGTATGGTTGTCGACGCTGGTGGTTTCGCGGATCAACAGGCCGTCGTACTCGGCCAGTCGCGCATAATCCTTGCGTTCGATCAGTTCGACATCGATGCCCATGGTCTTGCCGACCCGCACGAAATTCTCCAGCGCCTTGCTGTTCGACGGCGGCAACGCTTCTTGCGAATCATGCAGAATCGCCAGGTCGTAACGCGCCACTTGCCGGGAGCGTGGCATGCGCCAGACTTTACGGCTGAAGCCGTCCAGTGCATTGGCGAACTGATCTTCCTGATCATCGCGCAACTTGTGCAAGGCTCCGGACTTTATACCTTCGATGTGCCATCCGTTAGTTCGACGAAACTCAACTAACAAAATCGGACAAGGGAACACTTCGAATAACTGACGGGCCAAATCCTGCAAGGGCTCGATATGCGTTCTGCCGAAATAAAGTGTAAGAGTGAATCCTTCGGTATCGCTGTAGAGGTGATGACTGAGGGCTTTTTCCAATGTTTTATCGAGATCGTCCAGCGCCAGTCCGTAGAGTGATTTCTTGGTCAGTTCGCTGATGGTGCGCACCGACGGAATCACCTTGTGCCCTCGGGCTTCAGCCAGCAGCGAGCAGTAATAACCGTGGCCCAGGTACTTGTAACTGCGACACAGGTTGATCACCTGCACGCGCTTGCCCGACTCGCTGTCACGGGTTTGCTCCAGGTATTCCTGCGCCGTGATGATGTCTTCGCTGGGGAAATAAGACGCCCAGTCTTCCTTGCGTTCGACAATGATCAGCACTTGACTGGAGCTTCTAACCGTTGAGTTTAAATAAGTTGCCGCCGGCAAACTTTGCTCGGATACTTCGCGCCAATGACCCTGTACCGCTGACATAGAGATTGATCCGTTGGAGAACAAGACCATTTCTATTAAGCACGAAGTTTTTCGAAAGTCCCGTTTCGTTACGCAACTTTTACGGTGGTCATATGAGTGCTGTTTTTCGATTGGCGGTAGTTGAAGACCTGCCGGCATTGCTGGCATTGGAAATGCAATGTTTCACCACGGACCGGCTCACCAGCCGCAGTTTCCAGTGGATGATCACCAAGGCGCACGCACAGTTGCTGGTCGCCGAACGGGATGGTCAATTGCTCGGTTACGCGCTGGTGTTGTTCCATCGCGGCACTTCACTGGCGCGGCTGTATTCCATCACCATCGCTGCCCAGGCGCGTGGCACGGGGCTGGGCAAGCAACTGCTGCAGCGCATGGAATCCTGCGCACTCGAACACGACTGTGCCTATCTGCGTCTGGAAGTGCGTACCGACAACCCCGCCGCTATTGCCCTTTACGAACGCAACGGTTACCGGCGTTTTGCGCTGATTCATGATTACTACGAAGACCACGCCGATGCATTGCGTCTGGAGAAACGCATTCTCCAGCACCGAGACTCGCGCAGCATCAAGGTGCCGTGGTATGCGCAGACCACCGACTTCACGTGTGGCCCTGCCTGTTTGTTGATGGCCATGGGCGCGCTGCAGCCTTTGCGGTTACTGGAGCGCCGCGAAGAACTGCAAATCTGGCGCGAAGCGACCACGGTGTTCATGACCTCCGGCCATGGCGGATGCAGTCCGCAGGGATTGGCACTGGCGGCATGGCGGCGGGGTTTTCGCGTGCGTCTGCAACTGAGTCTGACCGGGCCGTTGTTTCTCGATGGTGTACGCGATGAGCATAAAAAAGACGTCATGCGGCTGGTACATGAAGAGTTCACCGAGCAATTGGAGCAGAGCGACGTCGAGCGTGTGATCGGTGCGCCGCTGGATCTGCCGCGATTACTGGAGGCAGGAGGACAACCGCTGGTGTTGATCAGCAGCTATCGCCTGACCCGATCGAAGTCTCCGCACTGGGTGGTGGTGACGGATTGTGATGCGGATTTTGTCTACCTTCATGACCCCGACGTTGATCACAGCCAGCACCGGCAAGCCATGGACTGCCAGCATGTGCCGGTCAGTCATGGGGAATTCGAAAAGATGTGCCGGTTTGGGCGTGGGAAGCTGAGAGCTGCGGTGGTTTTGTACGCCCGCAATGAGTAAGTCAGGCATTCGTGCTTTTGTGGCGAGGGAGCTTGCTCCCGCTGGGTTGTGCAGCAGCCCCGGGAAACTTGTGAGCGCTACGCACTCAAGCGGGAGCAAGCTCCCTCGCCACAGGTTGTGTGTGTGAATTACAAATTTACTTCAGGCCAATCTTGTACAGCGAGCCATCGTCCTCATCCGTCAGCACATACAGATAACCATCCGGCCCCTGCCGTACATCGCGGATGCGCTGTTTCAACTCGCCAAGCAAGCGCTCCTCATGCACGACTTTGTCGCCATCAAACTGCAAGCGAATCAACTCCTGACTCACCAACGCCCCGATAAACACGTTTTGCTGCCATGGTGGGAAGCGGTCGGCATCGTAGAACGCCATACCGGTCACGCCGGGGGATTTATCCCAGACATGATGCGGATCAACCGCGCCTTCAACACTTTTGCCTTTGGCTTCCGGGATCGGCTGCAGCGAATAGTTGATGCCGTGGGTCGCCAACGGCCAGCCGTAGTTTTTTCCGCGCTCGATGATGTTGACCTCATCGCCGCCACGCGGGCCGTGTTCGTTTTCCCAAATCGTGCCGTTCCACGGATTGAGCGCCGCGCCCTGTGGATTGCGAATGCCATAGGCCCAGATCTCCGGACGCACGCCGGATTGCCCTACGAACGGATTGTCGTCCGGCACTTTACCGTCCGCAAAGATCCGCACGATTTTGCCTTGCAGCTTGTCGAGATCCTGCGCGGTGGGCCGATCGTTGTTCTCACCCAGGGTGATGAACAGATAACCGTCACGATCAAACACCAGCCGTGAACCGAAATGGTTGCCGGTCGAGAGTTTCGGTTCCTGACGAAAGATCACTTTGAAATCCTTCAGGGTTTTCAGGTCGTCCGACAGATATCCGCGCCCTACCGCCGTCCCGGCCTTGTCGCCCGCACCGCCACCTTCGGCGTATGACAGATAAACCAGCCGGTCCTGTTTGAATTCCGGAGATAGCACAACATCAAGCAAACCGCCCTGGCCCTTGGCCCAGACCTTCGGCACGCCACTGATCGGCGCCGAGAGCTTGCCGTCCGCACCGACCACGCGCAAATTGCCCGGTCGTTCGGTCACCAGCATGCCCTGGCGATCCGGCAGAAAAGCCAGCGCCCATGGATATTCAAGACCTTGGGTGATCGTGGTGACTTCAAGGGTGCCCTGCTCGCTTTGCAGCTCTTTGGGGGCGGCGGCGAATACCGGCGCACTGATCAAAGCGCCGGCGCACAGGCTGGCTAGAAGAGTTTTACGCAACATGCACGATTCCTTTTGCTGGTTTCAAAGCTGGCAGCACCGCAGTACCGCCGTTCAACGGGTGTCTGTGCTTCGTGACGGCGGGTTGGGAATGAAGGTGGGCGGTGTACTTGGCACCGAACGAATGGGCTGGCCATTGCCAATGCCGCGATTTTCGACGGTGGGCTGACGCGGCGTTGGCACGGTGTTCGGCCCGCGAATCGGCGGAGCGCTGGGCTGGGTGCCCTGCATGCTGTTGGGATTGGCCTGGTGAATCGGGCTGTTGTAAGGGTTGTTGCTGTTGCCGGTCGGACTTTGCGCAAGCACCAAGTCCGCATGAACCAGGCCGCCACTGAGTGTAAGGACGGCGATGCCAAGCATTAATCGGTTCATGGGGGTGCCTCTCGATGTGCAGGGAGTAGAGCCTTCGAGTCCACGCTACGCTGTGGGTTCGGATTTGTTAACCCGTGCCACTTAAACAACATGTAACACGGCTTGACCAAGTCGTCTGAAACCAGCGCATTCACTGGAAACTTTCGCGCCGGCCCACTGGTCACCTGAACATCACGCGGAGAACTCACCATGGCTCGGGCAATCTGGAAAGGCGCGATCAGTTTCGGACTGGTACACATCCCTGTCGCGCTGGTTTCAGCGACGTCGTCGCAAGGCGTGGACTTCGACTGGCTCGACAGCCGCAGCATGGACCCGGTGGGCTACAAACGGGTCAACAAGGTCACCGGCAAGGAAGTCACCAAGGAACACATCGTCAAAGGCGTGGCTTACGAAAAGGGTCGCTATGTGGTGCTTAGCGAAGAGGAAATTCGCTCGGCGCACCCGGTGTCGACGCAAACTATCGACATCTTCTCCTTCGTCGACGCCGAGCAAATCCCGTTGCAGAACATCGACACGCCCTACTATCTCGCCCCGGACAAACGCGGCGGCAAGGTTTACGCGTTGCTGCGCGAAACCCTGAGCAAAACCAATAAAGTCGCCCTCGCCCGTGTCGTCTTGCATACACGGCAATATCTGGCGGCGTTGATGCCACTCGAGTCGGCGCTGGTGCTGGTCAAGCTGCGCTGGCCGCAGGAGGTTCGCGGCCTCGATCAGTTGGAACTGGGCAGCGAAGTGACCAAACCGCAGTTGGCCAAGGGCGAACTGGACATGGCCAAACGGCTAGTTGAGGACATGAGCGGCGACTGGAGTCCTGATGATTATAAGGACGAGTTCGAAGACAAGATCATGGCGCTGGTGGAGAAAAAGGCCCATGAAGGCAAGATCGAGGATGTCGAGTCGGTGGGTGGCGAGGAAGAGCGCAAATCGGCCGATGTAATCGATCTGACCGAGCTGCTTAAACGCAGTCTGGGCGGCAAGGCACCCGCCAAATCGAAGGCTAAAGCGGCGACTAAAACAGCGCCGGCGAAGAAGACCAAGAAAGCGTCCTGAGCATGACAACTGACCGATTGTCAGGCAACTGACAGGTTGCTTTTGCGACAGTCACAGACACCGCAGGTATCTGTGTAGGAGCTGCGGGACGCTGCGATCTTTTGACTTTCAGATTTGAAAGACAAGATCAAAAGATCGCAGCGTGCCGCAGCTCCTACAGTAATTACCGAGCATTTGGCATCGATCAGATCAGAATGAAGATCGCCAACAAGCTACCGAAGATCGCCCACTTTTCCATGTAGTAGCGCTTGCGATTGCGTTTTTTCAGCTCTTTACCGCGCAGGCGAATCTTGTAGATTTTGGTAAACAAGCGATTGATCCCACCGGTACGGTCACCGGCATCGTTCGGCGCGCCGGCGGCGGACATCACCGTGCGGCTGAACCAGCCATTGAATGCTGCCGCCCAGCGGTATTTCATCGGCCGCTCAATGTCACAGAACAGGATGATGCGGTTCTTGTCCGTGGTGTTTTCTGCGTAATGAATGAAGGTTTCATCGAACATCACCGCTTCACCATCACGCCAGTGATAGTTCTCGCCGTCGACATTGATGTAGCAACCAGCATCGTTCGGCGTTTCCAGGCCCAGGTGATAACGGTAGGAACCGGCATACGGATCACGGTGACGCACCAGTTTCGAGCCTGGCGGCAGCTCGGCGAACATAGCGGCCTTGATCGAGCCGATGCTCTGCACCAGTTCCGTGGTGCGCGGGCACAGCTTCATCGCCGACGGATGGCTCTCGCCGTACCACTTGAGGTAAAAACGTTTCCAGCCGCTTTTGAAGAACGAGTTGAAGCCGACATCGTCGTACTGATTCGAGCGTTTGATCTCACCGGCACGCAGCAAATTCTGGCCTTCTTCGCGAATCTCCTGCCAATGTGCCTGCAATGGGCTGAGATCAGGAAATTCTGCGGGATTCAGATACGGCGTATTCGGTTTCTTCGAAAACAGGTACAGAAAGCAGTTGATCGGCGCCAGAAACGTCGAATGGTCGCTTAACTGTCGACCCAGTTTGTGGCGCACACGGCCACGCAAGTGAACGTATGCAATGGAAATGACATAAATAGCAGCAATGATGAGTTTCACGGAAATCGTCACACGTCAGAAGTGAACAAACTGCGCGCATGGTGGCCTGAAGCCCAGCGTCTGATGCAGTGGTCTGAGTACAAATGGCACGTCCTTGAGCCCGCGCCGTTGTAGGGCGCTGGGTGAATGGATGGCATTTTAGCCACAGTTTGTAACCGATAGTGAACCTTCATCTGTGAAAATCTGTCCCGCGATTGCGCCAATCGGCGCTCACAGCGTCATCGCCCTATCGTTTAAAGAGCCAGACCAGTACAATCGCCGCCAAACTTTACGCGCCCCCTTGGTTGATGACGGGAACTCCCCGCTTCAGCGCACTTTGACTCGGGCCCAGCGCTGCAGCCGCACCCTCGCTTTTTAAGAATGCTTCGCAGGAAAAACTCTTGATTTCTACAGCTAACATCACGATGCAGTTCGGCGCCAAGCCGCTCTTCGAAAACGTTTCGGTCAAATTCGGCGCGGGCAACCGTTACGGCCTGATCGGCGCCAACGGTTGCGGCAAGTCGACCTTCATGAAAATCCTCGGCGGTGACCTCGACCCGTCCGCCGGCCAGGTCATGCTCGAGCCGAACGTGCGCCTGGGTAAATTGCGCCAGGATCAGTTCGCCTACGAAGAATTCACCGTGATCGACACCGTGATCATGGGTCACGAAGAGCTGTGGAAGGTCAAGGCCGAACGCGACCGCATCTACTCGCTGCCGGAAATGAGCGAAGAAGACGGCATGGCCGTGGCCGAGCTGGAAACCGAATTCGCCGAAATGGACGGCTACACCGCCGAATCCCGCGCCGGTGAACTGTTGCTGGGTCTGGGTATCGGCATCGAGCAACACTTCGGCCCGATGAGCGAAGTCTCGCCAGGCTGGAAACTCCGTGTGTTGCTGGCGCAGGCATTGTTCTCCGATCCGGAAGTGCTGTTGCTCGACGAACCGACCAACCACCTGGACATCAACACCATTCGCTGGCTGGAAAACGTGCTGACCCAGCGTAACAGCCTGATGATCATCATCTCCCACGACCGTCACTTCCTGAACAGCGTGTGCACGCACATGGCTGACCTGGATTACGGCGAGCTGCGTCTGTTCCCGGGCAACTACGACGAGTACATGACCGTGGCGACCCAGTCCCGCGAGCAACTGCTGTCGGACAACGCCAAGAAGAAAGCGCAGATTTCCGAACTGCAATCGTTCGTCAGCCGCTTCTCGGCCAACGCCTCGAAAGCCAAGCAGGCCACTTCCCGTGCCAAGGCGATCGACAAGATCCAGTTGGCCGAGGTCAAGCCTTCGAGCCGCGTGAGCCCGTTCATCCGCTTCGATCAGAACAAGAAGCTGCACCGCCAGGCGGTCATGGTCGAGAAAATGGCCAAAGGTTTCGATGGCAAGACGCTGTTCAAGGACTTCAGCTTCCAGGTTGAAGCCGGCGAACGCGTGGCGATCATCGGCCCGAACGGTATCGGTAAAACCACCCTGCTGCGTACTCTGGTCAACGAGCTGACGCCGGATGCCGGTAGCATCAAGTGGACCGACGCCGCGGAACTGGGCTACTACGCTCAGGACCACGCGCACGATTTCGAAGACGACGTCACCCTGTTCGACTGGATGGGTCAGTGGACTCAGGGCGAGCAGATGATTCGCGGTACTTTGGGGCGCATGCTGTTCTCCAACGACGAGATCCTCAAGTCGGTCAAAGTGATTTCCGGTGGTGAACAAGGTCGCATGCTGTTCGGCAAGCTGATCCTGCAGAAGCCGAACGTGCTGATCATGGACGAACCGACCAACCACTTGGACATGGAATCGATCGAGGCGCTGAACCTGGCGCTGGAAAACTACCCGGGCACGCTGATCTTCGTCAGCCACGACCGTGAGTTCGTATCGTCCCTGGCCACGCGCATCATCGAGCTGAGCCCGAATGGCGTGACCGACTTCAGCGGCACCTACGACGACTACCTGCGCAGCCAAGGTGTAGTGTTTTAAAAAGCAGCTAGTAGTTTTTAGCTGCAAGCTGCAAGCAAAAGCCCTGTCCATGTGACGGGGCTTTTGTATTAAAGAGGCAAGATCAAAAGATCGCAGCCTGCGGCAGCTCCTACAAAATCAAAAGCGAACTCCTGTAGGAGCTGCCGCAGGCTGCGATCTTTTGATCGTTAGCCTGCTTCCTTTTATTTCAGACCCACGCCATGATGCGAGCTCTCCTACCGCCGCCCGCGAACGAGTTCTCATGTCTGCGCAGCAACAGCCACCGCAAAGCTCCATGGCGATCACCCTGCAGATCGTCTCCATCGTGTTTTATACCTTTATTGCCTTCCTCTGCATCGGCCTGCCGATTGCTGTGTTGCCCGGCTACGTGCATGAGCAGTTGGGTTTCAGCGCGATCATCGCCGGGCTGGTGATCGGCTCGCAGTACCTGGCCACGCTGCTCAGCCGACCGATGGCCGGGCGTATGTCGGACACCATCGGCACCAAACGGGCGATTGTTTATGGCTTGCTGGGGATTGTGCTCAGCGGTGTGTTGACGCTGATTTCAACGCTGTTGCAAAGCTTCCCGCTGACCAGCCTGTTGATTCTGATCGCCGGGCGCTTGCTGCTTGGCATCGCTCAGGGCCTGATCGGTGTCGGCACCATCAGTTGGTGCATGGGTCAGGTCGGCGCTGAACACACGGCGCGCTCCATCGGCTGGAACGGCATAGCCTCGTATGGCGCGATTGCGATTGGGGCGCCACTGGGCGTGGTGATGGTCGCCGACTACGGTTTTGCCAGTCTGGGGATTGCGCTGACGGCATTGGCGGCCATCGCGCTGGTGCTGATCCGTAACAAACCGTCAGTGCCGGTGGTGCGCGGTGAACGCCTGCCGTTCTGGGCAGTGTTTGGCCGGATCGCACCGTTTGGCGCCAGTCTGAGCCTGGCGTCGATCGGTTACGGCACGCTGACCACGTTCATCACCCTGTATTACCTCAATCGCGGATGGAGCGGCGCGGCGTATTGCCTGACGGTGTTCGGCGTGTGCTTCATCCTTTCGCGCCTGATGTTCATTTCGGCGATTGCGCGATTCGGCGGCTTCACTTCGGCGATTGCCTGCATGACCATCGAGACCGTCGGGCTGACGCTGTTGTGGCTGGCGCCCTCCACCGCGTATGCGCTGATCGGTGCGGGGCTGGCCGGGTTTGGCCTGTCGCTGGTGTATCCGGCGCTGGGCGTCGAAGCGATCAAGCAAGTGCCCAACTCCAGCCGTGGCGCGGGGTTGAGCGCTTACGCCGTGTTCTTCGATCTGGCGCTGGCGGTGGCTGGGCCGTTGATGGGCGCGGTGGCGTTGAACCTGGGGTATTCGTGGATTTTCTTTTGCGCGGCGATGCTGTCGGTGACCGGGCTGGGATTAACGCTACTGCTCAAGCGCCGGGCCAAGACCTGAGGTCTGGCGAAATCCTTGTAGGAGTGAGCCTGCTCGCGATAGCGGAGTATCAGTGAAGGAAATGTCGACTGACACTCCGCTATCGCGAGCAGGCTCACTCCTACATTAGCGGACTAGCGGTGTTTGTGGGGTCAGGTTATTGATCGGCAGTCTGCATCCCCGCCCGCGTCGGTTTGCCCAGTGCATGCGCAAAGAACCGCCCGGCTTCGGAAATCAGATTGCGATGGATGTCTTCGCGATCCACACCATCGGCGTCGGTGCACAGCGCCGGCATGGCGAGGATCTGCTCTTCTGTGCACGGCGCCATGAACACGAAGTGCCCTGCCCCGGCGAGTAACTTGAAGTCCGGTGCGGTCGGCAGTTTGCGCGCCAGTGCGGCAGCGTTTTTGTCGAACGCCACGAGCTTGTCGCCGTCGCCGCTATAGAGCAGCACCGGCACATGCACATCGGCCAGAGTATGACGACCGAATTTCAGGCTCAACGGCGCCATCAACAACAAGGCATGCACGCGCGGATCAGCGACCGGTTGCAGGTCATCGCGATCGACGATCAGCTCGCCCTTGGTGTTGCAGGCGTCGCGGTCGTCGGGACGCTCCTGGCAATAGCGGCGCAGGCGATCCAGATCCGGTTGCGCACCCGACAGAATCAGCGCCGTCTCGCCACCCGCCGAATAGCCGATCACGCCCACCTGGTCAGCATTGACGAACGGCGCCAGCATGCGGTCGCCAAGGGTCGCGGTAATCGCTTCGGAAATCTGGATCGGTCGGCCGTAGAGATTGCTCAGGGTGCCGAGGCGGCTGTGATCCTTGGAGTTGTCGCCGGGGTGAATCACCGCCACCACGACAAAACCTTTGCGAGCCAGCGAGGTGGCGAGATCGTGCAGCGCCAGCGGCGTGCCGGTGTTGCCGTGGGACAGCATCAGCATCGGAAAGCGGCCCATGGCGACTTTGGTGTCTTCACCGGCTGCGACCGAATAACCTTCGAGCAGGCTCATGTGCTCGCGGTCGCTGGAGGGATAGAACGCGATGGCGCGCATCGGTTGCAGATCCAGCGGATCGAGGAAGGTCATCTCGTGATAACCGACGCTCCAGACAGGGTGCAGCCCCGGCGCAGCTTGCACTGAATTCAGGCTGCCCAGCAGGCAAATCAGTAACGTTGCACAAAGACGCATCATGGGATGCCCCACCCTGTTGTTACTCAATCGAAAGATCCGTTGCGTTGTCGGGCCGGAACGCCGGGGATTCGGCGGTCCGTTACGACACTGCACTCAGACGCTGATCGTTTGACTGCATAACCCGGGCCAGATTATGTAACAGTCAGAAACAAAAAACTCCGTATTCGGCCCTTGCAGAACCAGAATACAGAGTTTTTTGGGTATTACCTGAACCTCAGCTGTTCTTTACGCAAGCCTTACGCAGCGGCGAACAGTTGCTCGCTGATCTTCGCTTGAGCCGCGGTCATGGCGTTGTTGCGCACTTCGTCACCATACGCGAGACCTTCGGCACGGACGATTTCGATGTCGGTGATGCCGAGGAAGCCCAGAACCAGCTTCAGGTATTCTTCGTGGGCGATGCCGCTGGCCTGCCCGGCATGGATACCGCCGGAGGTGGAGACGATCACCACTTTCTTGCCGCCGCACAGGCCTTCAGGGCCGGCTTCGGTGTAACGGAAGGTTTGACCGGCAACGGCCACACGGTCGATCCACGCCTTGAGCTGGGTCGGTACGGTGAAGTTGTACATCGGCGCAGCAATCACTACGGCGTCAGCCGCGATGAACTCGGCCAGGGTCGAGGCGCTCAGCTCGGCTTCGTGCTGTTGCGCGGCGTTGCGCAGTTCAGCGGTGGTGCCGGCGGCGACCAGAGTGGTCGAGGAGAAGTGGCTGATGGCGTCGGCGGCCAAGTCGCGGTAAGTCACCACGGCGCCTGGCTCAGCGGCTTGCCAAGCTTTGACGACTTGGCTGCTCAACTGACGGGAAGCCGAGTTGTCGCCCAGAATGCTCGAATCGATATGCAGCAGTTTCATGTGGAATCTCCTGGAATGAATCGCCGGTGGCGACGGAATGGAGAGAATCCTACGCAAGAAACCAATGGATGATTAGACGGCGACAATGCGATAGTTTGTCCCACTGATAGAACAGTCGGATATCAACCATGCAAGATCTCAACGATCTCTACTATTTCGCCAAAGTCGTCGAGGCAGGTGGCTTTGCGGCCGCCGGCCGATTGCTGGGCATTCCCAAATCACGGCTGTCACGGCGCATCGCCGAACTGGAAGAGCGTCTCGGCGCCCGCCTGCTGCAACGCACCACCCGCCAACTCAATCTCACGGCCGTGGGTGAGCGTTATCTGCGTCATTGCCAGGCCATGTTGCTCGAAGCTGAAATGGCCGACGAAGCCGTCGCCAGTATGTCCACCGAGCCACGCGGTCGTCTGCGCGTGTCGTGCCCGACCGGGCTGGCCCGCGAAATGCTGCCGTGGGTGATCAGCGATTTTCTCGGCAAATTCCCCCAGGTGCAATTGGAAGTCGTGCTGCTCAACCGTCGGGTCGATCTGGTTGCAGAGGGTTTCGATGTTGCCTTGCGTGTGCGGGAACTGGGCGACGAAGACCCGTTGCTGGTTACCCGCCGTTTGCGTCAGGCGCAAATGGTCGTGGTGGCCAGCCCGACGTTTATGCAAGGGCAAGCGATCAGTCACCCGCAAGACCTGAAGAACCTGCCGGTGCTGGGGGCGTTGGAGGCCGATCGCATGGTGCATGTGCGCCTGCTTGATCAGCAGGGCCACAGTTTCGAACTGAACATGGAAGCGCGTCTGGGCATCGACGATTTCGTAGTGCGCAAGACCTGCGTCCTCGCCGGTCAGGGTTTTACCCTGTTGCCGATGATGTATTGCGAAGCGGAGCTGGAAAGCGGCGCGCTGGTGCAGTTGCTGCCCGAATGGTCGCTGCCCGGCGGCTGGCTGCAAGCGGTGTATCCGCATCGGCGTGGCGTGATGCCGGCCGTGCGTGCGTGGATCGATCACCTGGTCGAATCGTTCAATGCCTGTGGGGAGCGGTTGTTATGAAGAAGGGAAAGATGAGCGAAGCGGACGTTGCTGCGTTCTGCCTGGCGTTGCCGGGTGCGCGGGAAGACTACAAATGGGGTGGCGTGCGGGTATTTTCGATTGCCGGCAACAAGATGTTTGCCTTGCAGGGTTTGCGCGGTGACTCGCTGGCGTTCAAGGTCGACAAGGATCTGTTTCTCGGCCATTGCGACCGCCCGGGCATCCACCCCGCGCCGTATCTGGCCCGGGCACAGTGGATCATCATGCACCCGCCCTACCCGCTGGGCACCGAGGAACTGCAGGGATTGCTGCAGCGCTCGCATCAGTTGGTGGTGAGCAAGTTGCCGAAGAAAACTCAAATCGCTCTATTGCTGTAACCCCGTTCCCTGTAGGAGTGAGCCTGCTCGCGATAACGGTGGATCAGCTAACAAGTTGTCGACTGACAATTCGCTATCGCGAGCAGGCTCACTCCTACAGGGGAATTTGGTGTGGGTTAGAACAGGTTCAGCAGGTTCAAGCGGAGGAACAGTTGGTCGATCCAGAACACCTGGTGCAACAAAACGATGACCCAGAACAGAATCTGATACGACACCTTGCGCGTCTTGTGCCGGAACACTTGCTGAGCAATCAACGCGCCCGGCCAGCCGCCCGCAAACTCCACCGCATGCAGGATGTTTTCCGGCGTGCGCCACGCATCGGCGCGAGCCTTGCGTTTGTCGGCCCAGTACAGGAAAAACGCCAGCACGCTGACGATTCCATACGCCGCCATCGGCACCAGTGAAATCCCGCGCAGCCACATCGACAGCGAGCCGAACAACGGCAAGGCGCAGACGATCACCAGCACCAGCAGTTTCAATTTCAGATACTGAATAGGGCCGCCGGACGGGCGACCCTCAGGACGGCGTGCGCGGGAATCACTCATGGTTTTGCCGCTGCCCAGTCCACCCAGCCGAACTGCCACGTCGCCAGAATGAACAGACCAAAGATGATCCGATACCAGGCGAAAGCTGCGTAACTGTGGCTGGCGATAAACTTGAGCAAACCACGCACAGCGATCATCGCGAAGATGAACGCGGTGACGAAGCCGATGGCGAACACCGGAAAGTCCGCCGGAACAAACAGATGGCGATACTTGTAGCCCGAGTAAACCGCAGCACCGACCATGGTTGGCATGGCGAGGAAGAACGAGAACTCGGTGGCGGTCTTGCGCGACAGGCCGAAGAGCAAGCCACCAATGATCGTCGAGCCGGAACGCGAGGTGCCGGGGATCATCGCCAGGCACTGGGCGAATCCGACCTTCAATGCGTCTTTCCAGGTGATCTCGTCGACCGTTTCGGCATGCACTTCATGCTGACGTTGTTCAGCCCACAACATGATGATCCCGCCTACAACCAACGCCGTCGCAACGGTAATCGGGTTGAACAGGTATTCATGGATCAGGTCGGCAAAGATTACACCCAGCACGACGGCGGGCAAAAACGCGATCAGCAGGTTGGCGGTGAAACGCCGTGCGCTTGGCTGTGTTGGCAAACCAACCACCACATCGAGAATCTTGCGGCGGAATTCCCAGACCACCGCGAGGATCGCGCCGAGCTGGATGATGATGTTGAACGCCATGGCCCGTTCGCCGCCGAAATTCAGCAAGTCGGCGACAATGATCTGGTGTCCGGTACTGGAAATGGGCAAAAACTCCGTCAGCCCTTCTACAACTCCTAGTATCAGTGCCTGCAAGGCAGTCCAAAGATCCATCAATCCCCCAAAGAGCGATGCACACGGGCATGCTCCGATAGTATTTTTTTACGTTCACTGCGATCAGCGTAGCTGGTTTTGCTGTACCGATTCCGCGCGCACAGGATCCACACGGAAGGGTCAAAATTCCGTGAAATATTAACTTGGATTCAGGTTTTCACGCGCGGGGCCGAAATCCTAACAGACAAGCCTTAATAGCGCTGCCGCGTTATACGACTTGGGTCGCGTATGCCCGCTCACAAAATCGTGATTGGATGCTGGCGGTCGTTTATTACAAGAAAAAGAATCCGGAGTGACAGCGTTATGAACAGCTTGCGCAGTGTGTCGATCAGCCGACGCTTGTGGCTCATTTTGGTGGTGGCGGTGGTCATGTTGCTGACCTTGGGCGTGCTGATGCTCCAGCAGATCCACGATGACTTGTATCGCGCCAAGGCCCAGAAAACCCAGCATGTGGTGCAGACCGCCAGCGGTTTGCTGACCTATTACCACGACCTGGAAACCGCCGGCACTCTGACCAAGGAGGCTGCGCAGAAGCAGGCGCTGACCGCCATCCGTGGTCTGCGTTATGACCAGAGCGACTACTTCTGGATCAACGACCTTACCCCCGTAATGGTCATGCACCCGACCAATCCCAAACTCGAAGGCCAGAATCTCTCGGCGATTCGCGACCCGGATGGTTTCGCGGTGTTCAACGAAATGGTGGCGATTGCCAGGTCCAAGGGCGCCGGCATGGTCGATTACCGTTGGCCGAAGCCAGGCGCCAGTGAGCCGGTGGCCAAGACTTCATACGTCAAACTGTTCGAGCCGTGGGGCTGGGTGCTCGGTTCCGGCGTGTATGTCGACGATGTGCAGGTCGAATTCCAGGGCCAGGTGATCAAGGCCACGGTCATTGGTTTGGCCATCGCCGTGATCATGGCATTGCTGGTGATCCTGATTGCACGCAGCATCGTCCGTCCGTTGCAGGAGACCGTGAACGCCATGGCCAACATCGCCAGCGGCGAAAGCGACCTGACCCGCAGCCTCGATACCCATGGCAAGGATGAAGTGACTGAGCTGGCTCATCACTTCAACGCCTTTACCGCCAAACTGCGCCGGGTGATCGGCGACTTGCAGATCTCGGCCAGCGCGCTGGGCCAGTCGTCCAGCGAGCTTGGCAACGATGCGTCGCAGGCCCAGCAGCGCAGCCAGCAGCAATCGCAGCAGATGGAACTGGTGGCCACCGCGATCAACGAGGTGACCTACGGTGTGCAGGACGTGGCGAAAAACGCCGAGCATGCAGCCGCCGAGATGCGTGATGCCGAAGCGCAGGCGCAACAAGGCCAGATCAACATTGACGGCAGTCTGCAACAGATCGACAAGTTGTCCGGCACCATCGATCAAGCGGTTGAGGTGATCCGCACGCTGGCCGCCGAAAGCACGCAGATCGGCAGCGTGCTGGAAGTGATTCGCTCGATTGCCGAGCAGACCAATCTTCTGGCACTGAACGCGGCCATCGAAGCGGCCCGCGCCGGTGAACAGGGTCGTGGTTTTGCCGTTGTGGCGGATGAAGTGCGCTTGCTCGCGCAGCGTACGCAGAAGTCGACGGCAGAAATCCAGTCGATGATCGAGCGTCTGCAAAATCACTCCGAGGCCGCGGCCAAGGTGATTGGTGACAGCAGCAAGGCTTCGCAACTGACCATTGAACAGGCCGGACTGGCCGGCGCCAGCCTGAACGCCATCGGCCAGGCGCTGCGCAACCTCAATGGCCTGAATGCCTCGATTGCCAGCGCCACGCTGCAACAGGCGCATGTGGTCGAGGACATCAATCAGAACGTGACCCAGGCCGCCGGTCTGTCGCACAGCACGGCCATCGCAGCCGAGCAGTCGAGCGCCGCCAGCGTGCGACTTGGCCAGTTGAGCGAACAACTCAACGGCCTGCTGCGTCAGTTCCGCGTCTAGCACCGTTCCCCTGTAGGAGTGAGCCTGCTCGCGATAGCGTCGTATCAGTCAACCAAGAGTGGCTGACCCACCGCCATCGCGAGCAGGCTCACTCCTACAGTTTTTCTGGGTACAATCCGCCCCCTCCTCAACTCCTCCCAAGGAACCCACATGTCCGGGCTTGAACTGTTTGCCGCCGCCCTCGGTGTGATCGCCGTCTGGCTGACGGTCAAACAGAATCCGTGGTGCTGGCCGATCGGGCTGGTCATGGTGTTGCTGTACAGCTGGATCTTCTATGACGTGAAGCTGTACTCGGACATGTTGCTGCAAGTGATCTACGCCGCGCTGCAAGTCTATGGCTGGTGGCAATGGACGCGCGCCGGGACGATGCACGACGGACGTCAGGTCACGCGCCTGGACAGCCGCTCGATATTGTTGGGGCTGAGCGTCGGCGCACTCGGCAGTGTGTTGCTTGGCGCCGCCATGGCGCATTGGACTGACGCCGCGCAACCGTGGCTGGATGCGGCGCTGACCGGTTTCAGTCTGGTGGCGCAGCTGTGGATGGCGCAGAAACGCCTGCAGTGCTGGGCGCTGTGGTTCGTCCTCGATGTGATTTTCGTTGGCCTGTTCCTTTATAAAGGCCTGTACCTCACCGCAGCGCTGTACGCCTTATTCACCCTGATTGCGATTCAGGGCTGGCGCGAATGGCGCGCCGATCCGGCGTTGCGCACATGAAAGTAGTCGTTCTGACCGGCCCCGAGTCCTCCGGCAAGAGTTGGCTGGCCGCCGGCCTGCAGCAACGGTTCGGCGGGCTGCGGGTCGACGAGTACGTGCGCTGGTTTATCGAGCAGAACCCTCGCGACACCTGTCTGGCCGACATTCCCGAGATCGCTCGCGGGCAACTGCAATGGGAAGATCAGGCGCAGGCGCAACGTCCGCCACTGCTGATTCTCGACACCCACCTGCTGAGCAACATGCTCTGGAGTCAGACGCTGTTCGGCGATTGCCCAACGTGGCTTGAGCCGGAGTTGCTGGCGCGGCATTACGACCTGCACCTTCTATTGTCTCCCGAGCAGATCGACTGGACCGATGACGGTCAGCGCTGCCAGCCGGATCTGGATCAGCGCCTGGCGTTTTATCAGGCTACGCGGGAATGGCTGGAACGCCATGACCAGCCCTTCAAGATCATTCAAGGCAATTGGGCTGAACGCCAGGCGCGAGCCTTTGCAGCGGTCGAAGCACTGCTCGCGCAATAACCAGTCTTTGTGGGCCTGTTTACCCGGTTTTGGGGGCAAAGTGTCCGTTCCTGAAACACCTCCCCGCGTGCAAAGGGCCCGTTTCAAGGGATTGATCGCTTTGATCGTGCCCTTGTTACGCTGCTGAAACACTGTGCCGCAAACCCTTGTCCCAGAGCATTGTTCAGCAAAAAGACAGGTCAGCGCCGCAGTGCCTGTTTCATCGCTGAAACAGCTTGTGTATCAAGTACGCGTTCTCTGCGCATAACTCATTGAAAATTCGAAACAATAAAAAAGCGGCACAGCTTTCGCTCTCTCCTTCACAACGCTGACAAGGGCAGCCCACTGAAGAAGGAATTGCAGCCGTGGGGAACTTCAATAAAAACCTGACCTGCCTCCTGCTGATCGGATCAGCAGCCAGTGCATTCATCAGTTTCAACGTTCAGGCCGAAGGCAATGGCGTGATCGTCCTCAACCGCGACGTCCAGCCGATCCCTATCGGTCGCAGCGGTGGCAAAGACCCCTACCCGACCACTGTCAACGCCAACCCTTCGGCACGCATCGATCAAGCGATGACCAGCACCGAACTGAATGACGGTGACTTTGCCAGTGTAGCCAGTGGCTCTTCGATTCGCGGCACCATGTCGACAACCGTCGGTGGCCTGCCGGGTACCAATGTTCTGACCAATCCCAACGGTCTGCCCGGCATGAGTGGCGGTCATGGCGGCGGCAACGGCAGTTCGATCTCCAACACCATCAATCGGTCACTCAGTACCGGCCTTGCCCCGCTGACCCGCATGGCTGGAGGCCAATAAGATGAATCGCACCCTCCTTCTGCTTGCCCTCCTCGGCTGCACCAGTGCCATGGCCGACCCCAGTTCAGTGGACAACGCCAACATTCAGAACACCGGCGTCCAGTATCGCGGCAACTACAACGTCAACCAGGCCGCCGGCGACCAAATGCAACAGACCAACGCCAAGGCGATTGCCATTGGCACCTCGGCCAGCGCCACCACCGTCGTCCGCCAGCACATCGACACACCGGGCAATCCGTCGACGAATGCCAGCGCAACCATTGGCGGCAACTCATTCAGTAATGGCAACGGGATCCTCGGTGTGAACCAGGGCGCCGGGGCCAACAACCAGATGGCCAACGTCACGCGCGTCAGCATCAGTGCTGCCCCGCAGAGCGTTGACGATAGCGCCCTTTCTCAACAGAACGTGGCGTTGTTACCGAGCTCAGGAGCAACTGGTACCTCACCCGGCAGTCGCCAGGTCACGACAAGTGATCAGGCCTTCACCGGCAGCCGAGGGGTAATCCAGGTGAACCAGAGTGCCGGGGTGGGGAACCGTATGGCTAACACCCTGAGCATCCGGGTCGCAGACTGACCCAAATAAAAAGCAGTGCAATTAGAAAGTACCAACACTTAACCAACTAATAAGCACGGAGTAACACCATGAAAACTCAAATGGCTCTGAAACCACTGGTTTTCGCTCTTGCAGCAGTAATGGCAATGGCGGCTCAAGCGGGCGGCAATGATCATGGTAACAATGGCGGCCACGGTCACCAGCCTCCTCCACCTAAAGGCCCAAGCCTTGAGGAACTCCTGCAAATCGGCGCTGGCGCCGGTGCTGCAGTGCTCGACGTGCAAAGCAGCGGCGGCAACGCCGTACTGAACCAGGGCACTCAAAACAACGCCAACATCAATGGCTCGCTCAATGGTGCCAACGGCAACATCGGTGCGAACAACACCGCAGGCGACGGCAACCAACAAGACAACGCCGCCGCACTGGCGACTGCTGACGAAAGCTTCATCTTCGGTACTGCGGTTGCTGCCTCCAGTGCAACTCAAGTTAACGCCAACAACGGTGTAGGCAACTACTCCAGCACTGCCAATGCCAGCATGAACAACGTCGGCAACAGTGGCTCCGGCAACATCGGCGTGAACAACAGCGCCGGCGACTTCAACCAACAGAAAAACAACCTCGCAATCGCCGTGTCCGGTGGTCGTGTAGCGCAGGCTGCTGCCGCTGCCAACCAAAGCTCCTCAGGTCTGACTGTGGCCAACAACGGCACTCAAACCTACAAAAAAGATACCCTCACTGGCACTGTTGCCGCCGCCGGCGTGTTCGGCGCCGTGGGCGAAGCTACCATCAAAGATGACGATCACGGTCACAGCGGTGGCGGTTATGGCAACGACAGCAAAGGCCATGGCGGCAGCGGCGGTAGCAAAGATCAGAAAGCTACCTTCGAAGCCGTGGGTGTCTTCGGCCTGGCTGGTGTAACCACTCAACAAGTGATGACTCCAGACGGCTGGAAAAACCCAGTCACCAACAATGCCAACATGACCAACGTGGGCAACAACTGGTCCGGCAACGGTGGCTTCAACAACGCCGCAGGTGTTGGCAACCAACAAAGCAACTCGCTGTCCATCGCCGCAGGTTGCAAAGCCTGCATGTAATCGCGATCGAAACGAAAGCCCCGGAAACGGGGCTTTTCCTCAGTCCGCAAAGGCGTATCGATCATGCGTAAGACTGCCCTTATCGCTCTGCTTTGTCTGTCCGGCCTGACCCAGGCTGCCCAGATGCCCGTGGCTGCCCTTCCCGGCGGCACGCTCATCTACAAGCACGTGCAAAGCATCCGTGAGCGCAAGTTTGCCGACATCGTCGAACAGAAAACCGACTTCAGCTGCGGCGCTGCCGCACTGGCCACGGTGTTACGCCAAGGCTATTGGCTCGACGTCGATGAGGAGCACATCATCAAAGGCATGCTGGTCAACGCAGACCAGGACCTTGTTCGTACTCAGGGTTTTTCCATGCTCGACATGAAGCGCTACATAGAAAGCATCGGCATGCGCGCCAGAGGCTACAAGATTCCGCCGGAAAAACTCGACGCTGTAACCATCCCGGTGGTGGTACTGATGGAAATTCGCGGCTACAAGCATTTCGTGGTGTTGCAGCGTGCGGACAAGAATTGGGTTTACATCGGAGACCCGGTACTCGGCCACAAACGCTACGCCCATGATGACTTTGTCAAAGGTTGGAACGGCATTGTCTTCGCCATCGTCGGCCCCGGTTATGACAAAACCAATGCATTGCGCAGCCCGCCGACACCGCTGACGGCCAAGAACAAGCTGGATAACTTCAACCCTGTCAGAGATGCTGAATTGATGGACTTCGGGTTCATACAGAGCGACTTCTTTTAATCGCCGATTATAAAGAATGGGGCTGGATGTCCCGGGAGCAGCAGATGAAAACCTCATACTGGCTGGCCGCCGCCTGCCTGGCAGCGAGCGCGTCAGGCTATGCCAATGCAGGATTCACGCCTATAGAAATACAGGACAAGGAATTGTCCGAACTACGTGGTCGTTATGTCATGCCGGGGCGGATTATCAGCTTCGGCATTGTCATGAGCAGTACCTGGCGCAACGCCAGCGGTGATCTGATCGGGGCTTCGACCTCGATGCAACTTCAAGCAGCGACAATCAAACCAGAATTCTATGTGCAAACCATCAAGGAAACCGGCAACGGCAACGCCCTCGCGGCCGGCACAGGCACGATCACGGGGGGTGCCGGCCTCAACAGTAGCCAGGGCGTGACACAAAGCGTACGCGCCGCCGGCGACACCAATACCGCCTATAACAACGTCGCGATCAACGTTTCGGAAGCCAACCAGGCGCCGGCCCTCGTACCCGCTCAAGGCCAGGCCTTGATGGCCGGGCAAACCATCGGTGGCAGCAACGCGGCCGGCAGCGTCGCGGTCTCGGCCACGGGCAGTGGCGTGCAAATGGCCATTCAGGCCTCAGGCAATCAAGGCACGGCCCTGCAACAAGTGGCCCAAGGTGGCTTGCTGCAGAACACCCGTTTGCTCGGCAGTGCCAACGTGGTCAATAACATGACCCAACTCAACGTTGTGTTGAACAATAACGGCATGAGTGCCGGCGCACTGGACTGCAACCTGACTCAACTCAGGGCACTACGCAATATTGGATATTGAACTACGCTGAGTCTCGATCATTGGGCTTAAAGGGACGGCTTATTCATGTATCGATCAGTATCACTGCGCGCCGCTGTATGTCTTAGTACGCTTCTACCGGCCGCGATGCTGCAAGCAGCACCCGACGCTGATGTGGAAACCCTGAAACAGGAACTTCTGGAGCTGAAGCAACGATACGAAGTACAACAAAAGGCCCTGGCGGTACTCGAACAGCGAGTCCGCCAGGTCGAAGATCAACCCGCCGCACCACAACCCAAACGTTTGGCCAAGTCGCCAGCCGACCTCAAAGGCAATCCAAAAGTGGCTACCGGTACCGGGGCCGCAGCAGCGTCGGGGGGCGCAGCGGGGGGCAGTGGAGCATCTTATGGCCAGTCACTGGCCGACGATTCGCAACCGGCGCAGAGCGTATCCAACCTGTATGACGAGGCCAGCGGCTTCTTCGGCGGGGGCAAATTCAGCTTTGAAACCGGCATCACCTATTCGCGTTATGACACTCGCCAGTTGATTCTCAACGGCTTTCTGGCGCTGGACTCGATCTTCCTCGGCAATATCAACCTTGACCGGATCAAGGCGGATACCTGGACGCTTGATCTCACCGGTCGATACAACTTCGACAATCGCTGGCAGTTCGACCTGAACGTGCCGGTGGTCTACCGCGATTCGACCTATCAGTCCGGCGGCGGCAACGGCGGTGCGTCCAACGTCACCACCGAGCAGGACGTGACTCGCGACCCAACCATCGGCGACGTCAACTTCGGCATCGCCTACAAGTTCCTCGACGAATCGGCCAACACCCCGGACGCCGTGGTCACCTTGCGGGTCAAGGCGCCAACCGGCAAGGACCCGTTTGGTATCAAACTGCGCCAGACCGATGCCAACTCCAACCTGTTCGTGCCTGACACCCTGCCGACCGGCAACGGCGTCTGGTCGGTCACGCCCGGCATCTCGCTGGTCAAGACGTTCGACCCGGCGGTGTTGTTCGGCAGTCTGTCCTACACCCACAACCTGGAAGAGTCGTTCGACGACATCAGCTCGACCGTCAACCAGAAAACCCCGGGCAAGGTACAAATTGGCGACAGCTTCCAGATCGGTGCCGGTATTGCCTTTGCACTGAACGAGAAGATGAGTATGTCGTTCTCGATGTCCGACCTGGTACAGCGCAAGAGCAAGCTGAAACAGGATGGTGGGGATTGGCAATCGGTGGTGTCCAGCGACGCCAACGCCGGCTACTTCAACGTCGGTATGACCATTGCGGCCACCGATAACCTGACCATCGTGCCCAACCTGTCCATCGGCCTTACGGATGATGCCCCGGACTTTTCCTTCAGCCTGAAATTCCCGTACTACTTCTAAAGCAAAAACAAAGATCGCAGCCTGCGCCAACTCCTACAGGTTTCAAATGTAGGAGCTGCCGCAGGCTGCGATCTTTTGATCTATGTTTTTTAACGTATCTGATGTTTATGCAGCAGCCGATAAAACGTCGGCCGCGAAACCCCGAGCACTTTGGCCGCAACGCTAAGATTGTCACTGTGCCGGTTCAACACATCGCACAACGCCTGACGTTCAGCGCGGGTCTTGTAGTCCTCCAGCGTCCCCATGGGCGTGGCGATCGACTGCTGACTGATCAAGCCCAGATCCCGCGCTTCAATCTGCCGACCTTCTGCCAGGACCAGACCGCGACGCACACGGTTGGCCAGTTCGCGCACATTCCCGGGCCAATCATGTTTACCCATCGCAATCAGCGCATCCTCACTGAAACTGCGCGGACGACGCCCGGTTTCATGGCTGTAAAAATGCGAAAAGTGGTTGGCCAGCATCGACAGATCGCCGTGGCGTTCACGCAACGGCGCAGTCACGACTTGCAGCACATTGAGCCGGTAGTACAGGTCTTCACGAAAACGTTTTTTCTCGATGGCGGCCTCAAGATCGACGTGAGTCGCCGCCAGTACCCGCACATCAACAGGGATCGGCTGACTGCCGCCCACGCGCTCGATGTGTTTTTCCTGTAGAAAACGCAGCAGGTTGGCTTGCAACTCCAGCGGCAGATCACCGATTTCATCGAGAAACAACGTGCCACCGTTGGCCGCTTCAATACGCCCGACCTTGCGCTGATGAGCGCCGGTAAACGCGCCTTTCTCATGACCAAACAGCTCGGACTGAATCAAGTGCTCGGGAATCGCCCCGCAGTTGATCGCCACAAACGGCTTGCTGTGGCGCTGAGACTGACGATGCAGCGTACGCGCCACCAGTTCTTTGCCGGTGCCGCTTTCACCGCGAATCAACACCGGCGATTCGGTCGGCGCCAGTTTGCTCAGCAGCTTGCGCAATTCGCGGATCGGTCTGCTGTCACCCAGCAGCTCATGCTCGGGCTGATCGACGTGAATCGTGCCCTGCCCGCGCAGGCGCGCCATGCCGAACGCCCGACCGAGGGTGACCTGCACCCGCGATACGTCGAACGGTAAGGTATGGAAATCGAAAAACCATTCGCAGACGAAGTCACCGACGTTCTGCAAACGCAGGACTTCCTGATTGAGCACAGCGATCCATTCGGTGCCGCTGCGGCTGATCAGTTCTTTGACGGCTTCGGGGCGTTCGAGGTGAAAAGGCTGCAAACGCAGCAAGCCGACATCGCAACTGCGGTCGGCGGCGTTTTCCAGAGTACAACTGTCGACATCCCATCCTATCGCGCGCAAACCGGGCAATAAGCGGTGACAGTCGTCGCAAGGGTCGACTACCAATAAACGTCTTAACGCAGGCGCTTCGCTCATGACTGTTCCTTGGCGCCAAATATTAGAAATGATTGTAAAAACAGTCATTTGGCAGACCCGACTGTAACATTAGCAAGATTTTGACAGCGCCTTGTATCGATTGCTTATAGGTGTACAAGTAAATTCGTTATATGTATGTGTTTGGTTAGTTAGCTATCGACTTAATCACTGGCAAAGACCTTTCAACAAGCTTTCAAAAACTCTCGAAAAACCGAGCCAATGAAAGAAAGTTGAAATTTCTTTGTTTCGAGTGTGACCTGCTCCCGGGTTGCGTGCATCAGTACAAGTAACCAGCCGAACGGTAAGCCCAACCGACGGCACATCACTTGATTGGGCACTAAAGAGAGAAGACCCCATGACCGCCCCGCTCCGTATCAACGAAGCTCTTTTGATTGCCAACCACGCGTTCAAACCTTTCCAATGCGTGGCCTGGGCCCCACTAGACGGCAATGGCGAACTGAGCCTGACCGTCATCGACTGCACCAACTCGCGCATTGGCCGCAAACAGATTCCAAGCAGCGCCTACTCTGATCCGGCGCAACTGGAGCAACTGTTGCAACAGGCCCGCGCTGAACTCAGCGAAGAAGGTTACGCGCTGCAATCCTGGTCGATGTCCCACTGACAGCCGGACGCTGCGGATGACAAAAACGTCATCCGCCCGCCGCTTGTTAGTTACTGTTTCTGATAAGTCCCCCGTTACATGTGTGCAACTTTTCACAGCGCAGATCCGCTTAACTGCTTGGCAGGCTTGCTATTGGTTCGAAAAGACACTGTTCTGGCACAGTGTGACCTCCCATCTGTTAGTTCTTACAGTTGTACTTCTTGTTGTTCAGGTTTTGAATGTTTCGCTCATGCAGTTACCCACCGGTTTCCCGGTCACGGTCAACTCGCAAGGAGATGCGTGCATGTCCACCCTGAACGCCTTTGCGCTGCCGACGCTTTTGAATAATGCCGGCCAACTCGACAAATCATTTGCCGCCACCGGAGTGGCTCAGGTGTATTTCGCCGGCAGTCTGTCCAGCCTGACTCAGGATGTTGCGCTCGATGCGCAGGGGCGGATTCTGGTTGCCGCCAAGGTCGGCATCGCTACGGGCAGCCGCTTCGGCTTGGCGCGTCTGCTGACGGATGGCTCTGCCGATCTGTCCTTTGGTGATCAGGGCAGCGTGATCGATACATTTGCCCCGGGCTTCGAAGCCATGGCCGGTAAAGTACAGGCGCTGCCCGATGGACGAATCCTGCTGGCGGGCCTGCATTATGAAAACACTCATCGCACCCTGCCCGCTCTTGCCCTGTTTGATGCGCAAGGCAAGCCTGATCAAACCTTCGGCGAGAATGGCCGTCAGGTGGTCCGTCTGCCGGGAGATTTGTCCATGGGTACACGCGACAGCTGGCTGCCGCCTGGCGTACCGGGCGCCGAAGCCTGCGATTTCGCCGTACAGGACGACGGGCATATTCTGCTGATCGCCAATCACCACTTCGAATTGGCTGATCACGCCGGCATGCTGATTCGCCTCAAGCCTGACGGCAGTCTGGATGACACCTTCAACGGTCGCGGTTTCGTGATGATCCGCCAACTGCTGCTCAATACCTGGCTCAGCAGGCTGATGCTGCAGAAGGATGGCCGAATTGTGGTGGGCGGCTCGATCGATTTTCCTCAGGAAGGCCTGTTGGCGCGTTATCTGCCCAATGGCTGTCTGGATGAACGCTTCGCGGTGGACGGCTTCATGGCGTTCAAGGCCCACGGTAAAAGCGCTCAGGTCAGTCAGATCCTTGAATCCGCAGACGCCCTGCACTGTTTCGGCAGCAGCCACGACCCGATCCGTTGCCTGGCGCTCACCCTGCACCACAATGGCCGGGCGGATTTGCGCCGCAATGACGGCCAGCCGCAACTGTTGGAAATCGGCCCCAGCGGCTGTCAATGGAGCGCCGCCCAGTGCATGGCGGACGGCCGGATCATCGCGGTGGGCGCCACCATTGGCGGCGTCGAGGCGGATTTCATTGTCGCCCGTTACTGCGCCGACGGGCGCCTTGACCAAAGTTTCGGTGAGGGCCGCGGCTGGTTGCGCACTCGCCTGGGGCGCAGCCTCGACACGGCAAATTCGCTGGCCGTGCAAACGGACGACGCCATTCTAGTGGGAGGCTATTCGCTGGATGGCAACTACCGGGCGATGGTCGCGCGGTATCTCAATCTATAACCCTCATTTCCAGACCGGCAGCTCCTACACGGGGCCGTGCTCGCGTGGTTACAACTTGAATTTATTTGATACATCCGGCAACTTGCGCCCTTCTTAAAAACAAGGAGCAACCGATGTCCGGTTCAATGGCCCAGGCGTTCGCGCAAAATTTCCTCGGGCACTCGCCACGCTGGTACAAGGCGACCATCGTCGGATTTCTGATCCTTAATGCGGTCGTGCTGTTCACGGTGGGTCCGGTCGCGGCTGGCTGGTTGCTGGTGATCGAGTTCATCTTCACCTTGGCCATGGCGCTCAAGTGCTATCCGTTGATGCCCGGCGGTTTGCTGTTGATCGAAGCCCTGCTGCTGAAGATGACCACGCCGCAGGCGCTCTACGATGAACTGGTGCACAACTTCCCGGTGATCCTGCTGCTGATGTTCATGGTGGCCGGCATTTACTTCATGAAGGATCTGCTGCTGTTTTTGTTCTCGCGACTGTTATTGGGGGTGCGCTCCAAAGCGGCACTGTCGCTGATGTTCTGCTTTCTATCGGCTTTTCTCTCGGCGTTTCTGGACGCGTTGACGGTCACTGCGGTGATCATCAGCGCGGCGGTCGGTTTTTACTCGGTCTACCATCGGGTGGCGTCGGGCAACGATCCGCGCCAGGACAGCGGCTTCAGTGACGACCAACACCTGCCAACCCTGCATCACGATGACCTGAATCAGTTTCGCGCGTTCCTGCGCAGCCTGTTGATGCACGGTGCGGTCGGCACAGCGCTCGGCGGCGTCTGCACGCTGGTAGGCGAGCCACAAAACCTGTTGATCGGCCACGAAATGGGCTGGCACTTCGGTGAGTTTTTCCAAAAAGTCGCGCCGGTTTCGCTGCCAGTGCTGGCGGCAGGCCTGATCACCTGCGTACTGCTGGAGAAACTGCGCTGGTTCGGCTACGGCACGCTGCTGCCGGACAATGTTCGCGCGGTGTTGGCCAACTATGCCGCCGAAGACAACGCCGAACGCACCCCACGCCAACGAGCAGCGCTGCTGGTGCAAGGCGCTGCGGCACTGATCCTGATTGGCTGTCTGGCGTTCCATCTGGCCGAAGTCGGCCTGATCGGCTTGATGGTGATTGTGCTGATCACTGCATTTACCGGGATCACCGACGAGCACCGTCTAGGCAGCGCGTTCAAGGACGCCATGCCGTTTACCGCACTGCTGGTGGTGTTCTTTGCCGTGGTCGCGGTGATTCACGATCAACAGCTGTTCGTACCGCTGATCGAGTGGGTGCTGGCGCTGCCGATCGATCAGCAACCGGGCATGTTGTTCATTGCCAACGGCCTGCTCTCGGCGATCAGCGACAACGTTTTCGTTGCGACGATTTACATCACCGAAGTGAAACAGGCGTTCCTCGCCGGGCACATGAGCCGTGAGCATTTCGAAACGCTGGCGATTGCAATCAACACCGGCACCAACCTGCCAAGCGTGGCCACACCGAATGGCCAGGCAGCGTTTCTGTTCCTGCTGACGTCGGCGATTGCACCGTTGGTGCGCCTGTCGTACGGGCGGATGGTGTGGATGGCGTTGCCGTACACCGTGGTGATGGGGCTGCTGGGCTGGTACGCGGTCAGCTACTGGCTGTAATTACACCGAATAAACTGTAGGAGTGAGCCTGCTCGCGATAGCGGTGTGTCAGCCCAGAAAATGGTGACTGAAACATTGCTATCGCGAGCAGGCTCACTCCTACATTTGTTTTGGGGTGAATTCAGCGCGGCAGGATGTATTTCTCGATGGCCTCGGCCACACCATCCTCGGTGTTCGACGCGGTCACCACATCAGCCTGGCGCTTCACCGCTTCCTCTGCCTGGCCCATGGCGATCGACAACCCCGCGCAATGGAACATCGCCGGATCATTACCACCATCACCCATCGCCGCCGTCTGCTCCAGCGGGATACCAAGGTGCGCGGCAATGGTCGCCAGTGCGGTGCCTTTGTTGGCCTCCAGCGCGGTGACGTCGAGGTACACCGGTTGCGAGCGCGAGACCTGCGCCATGCCATTGACCTTGGGCAGCAAGCGCGCCTCCAGCTCAATCAGCAACTCAGTGTTGTTGCTGGTCGCAACGATTTTGTCTATGTGCTCTAGATACGGCTCGAAGCTCTCGACCACCACTGGCGGATAACCGAGGCCATGCTGTTCGCGTGGCACCATCGGCCCATGCGGATCCTTGACCAGCCAGTCGCCGCCACTGAACACCCAGATTTCGACATCCGGTTGATCGGTAAACGTCGCCAGTGCAATCAACGCGGTCGTGGCAGGCAGATAATGTGCGACGAGCAAACTACCGTCCGGATTGACGATCGTGCCACCATTGAACGCCGCCGTCGGCAAATCGACGCCCAAGGCCTCGATCTGCTGCAACATGGCTTTCGGCGGACGCCCGGTGGCGAGGCTGAACAACACGCCCGCCTCACGCAGCGAATGCACCGCGTCGAGGGTGCGCTGGCTCAGTGTGTGATCGGGCAGCAACAGCGTGCCGTCCATGTCGCTCAGCAGAAAACGGATCGGTTGTTTCGGCACGTCACTCATCCGAGGCCATGCCAGACGCGGCCATCGCGAGTCAGCAGATCTTCGGCGGCCTGCGGGCCATCTTCTCCGGCGGCGTAACCCTGCACACTCGCGTCCTGCTGCCAGGCATCCAAAAACGGTTGCACCACACGCCAGCCGTTCTCGATATTGTCGGCGCGCTGAAACAGCGTCTGATCGCCCGTCAGGCAGTCGTAGATCAGCGTTTCGTAGCCAGTCGAAGGCTGCATTTCGAAGAAGTCTTTGTAGGCGAACCCCAACTCGATGTTGGCCATGTTCAACGCCGGCCCCGGGCGCTTGGCCAGCAGGTCGAACCACATGCCCTCGTTGGGCTGAATCTGGATGCGCAGATAGGTAGGCTGTAGCTCATCGACCTCGGTGTCACGGAACTGCGCATAAGGCGCCGGTTTGAAGCAGATGACGATCTCGGTGTCACGCACGCTCATGCGCTTGCCGGTGCGCAGGTAAAACGGCACGCCGACCCAACGCCAGTTGTCGATCATCACCTTCAGCGCAACGTAGGTTTCCGTACTGCTGTCCGGCGCGACGTTGGCTTCCTGGCGATAACCGTTCAATGGCTTGCCGTCGACTTCACCAGCGCCGTACTGGCCGCGCACCGAGTTGGCCCGCGCCTCTTCAACCGTCCACGGACGGATCGCGCCGACCACCTTGGCTTTCTCACCGCGTACCGCATCGGCGCCGAACGCCGCCGGCGGTTCCATGGCAACCATGGCCAGCAACTGGAACAGGTGATTGGGCACCATGTCGCGCAGTGCACCGGTGTGTTCGTAAAAACTGCCACGGGTTTCGACGCCGACGGTTTCGGCGGCGGTGATCTGTACGTGGTCGATGTAATGATTGTTCCAGAACGCCTCGAACAGGCTGTTGGAAAACCGGCTGACCAGAATGTTCTGCACGGTCTCCTTGCCCAGGTAATGGTCGATCCGATAGATCTGCTTTTCCGACATCACCTTGAGCAGGCAGGCGTTCAATGCTTCAGCGGTTTGCAGATCGGAGCCGAACGGCTTCTCGATCACTACCCTTCTGAACGCTTCGGGGGTTTCTTCAAGCAAACCGGCGCTGCCGAGTCGGCGCACCACCTCACTGAAGAAACGTGGCGCGGTGGCCAGGTAGAACACCGCATTGCCAGTGCCGCTGTCGGCGATTTTTGCCGCCAGCGCTGAATACGTGCTGTCGTCCAGAAAGTCGCCCTGGACGTAGCTGATGCCTTTGGCGAGCTTGGCCCACAAGGCCGGATCAAGCATCTGATCGCCCTTGCCGACCTTCGCCGCCACTTCGGTACGAATGAAGTCTTCGAGCTTTTGCGCGAAGGCTTCATCGGTAATGGCGTTGTGGTCAACGCCAACGATCCGCAAGTTCTCGTCAAGCAAGCCGTCGCGACTGAGGTTGTACAGCGCCGGCATCAGCAAGCGCTTGACCAGGTCGCCGTGGGCACCGAACAGAAACAGCGTGGTCGGTGGTGCGGGTTCTGCCTTGGATTTCCTGCGGATCGTATGGGTCATTTCTTCGGTGTCTCCACGTGGCCGCCGAAGCCGAAGCGCTGGGCCGAAAGAATCTTGTCACCGAACGTGCCCTGACCGCGCGAGCGGTAGCGCGAGAACAGCGAATTGGACAGCACCGGCACCGGCACCGCTTGTTCCATGGCGGCTTCGATGGTCCATTGGCCTTCGCCGCTGTCGGCGACAGAACCGGAGAAACCGTCGAGCTTCGGATCGCTGGCCAGTGCGTCAGCCGTCAGGTCGAGCAACCACGACGACACCACGCTGCCACGACGCCAGACTTCAGCAATGTCAGCCACGTTCAGATCGAAACGCTGATCTTCCGGCAAGCGCTCGCTGGACTTGGTCTTGAGAATGTCGAAGCCTTCGGCGAAGGCCGCCATCATGCCGTACTCGATGCCGTTGTGGATCATCTTGACGAAGTGCCCGGCACCGGCAGGACCGGCGTGGATGTAGCCGTGCTCGGCGCGGTGGTCATCGGACTTGCGATCCTTGGTGCGCGGGATGTCACCCATGCCTGGCGCCAAGGCTGCGAACAGCGGGTCAAGACGGCTGACGGTCTCGGCATCGCCACCGATCATCATGCAGTAGCCGCGCTCCAGGCCCCAGACGCCGCCGGAGGTGCCGACGTCGATGTAGTGCAGGCCTTTCTCGGCCAGAGTTTTGGCCCGGCGGATGTCATCCTTATAGTTGGTGTTGCCGCCATCGATGATGGTGTCACCGGCTTCCAGCAAGGTGCTCAGGGTGTTGATGGTGTCTTCGGTCGGCGCGCCGGCCGGCAACATGACCCATACGGCACGCGGCTTGGCCAGGCCTGCAACCAGTGCCGGCAAGTCGGCAACGCCGGTAGAACCCTCGGCGACCAGGTTGTCGATGAAAGCGGTATTGCGGTCGTAAACAACGGTGGTGTGACCGTTGAGCATCAGGCGCCGCGCAATATTACCGCCCATGCGGCCCAGTCCAATAATCCCGAGTTGCATGTGCTGATGCTCCTTACTACAAATAAATGTGTGTCAAAGGTTATAGCCCAACGCGACTAATGGAGGTTAGTCCAGAGCGTCGAGGTGAAGTTTCCGGGCATTGTGCCCGATCCAGACAGATAACGCCTCGAATCGTGCCGAAGACACACCGACCATGAAAAATAAAAAAGTTCCATTCACAGCCAAAAGAAACCAAAATTGGCGCCGATAGTAAGTCAGCCACCCGCAATCGGGGGCGATTTACAGTTGAGACACGCCATTTGCGAGGTGAGCAATGGGCACAGTACACACAGCAATGCCGCCACAAACCCTGTACGTGACAATCCGTCGCGATGAATTGCGCCAGTTGAAAGACGAGCGCGACCAACTGAAACAGGAATTGGCGCAACTGCGCGCGATGACATTGGGTGCTCAGCCCAAGCCGCTGCCGGTTGTTCAGCGCCACCCGCATGCCTGATCTTCCCCACCTGATTCGGGAACAGCACTCGCGGTTCCCGACACGCTGTACTTGTGACCGCTTGCGCACTGACAAGAGCGGTGATTAACAAAACTTTCACATTCGCTTCGTAATACTCCGCCTCCATTATGGTCGTACCTGCGCGTGCGGCCTTTGTTCGTCGGCTCCATGGATGTTCCGGCGGTGGTTGTAACGAGATAGCTGGAGCGCCGAATGGCATTGTTCAAACGCAGCACAACGACTGCGGCAGGTTTCGACTGGGCCGGTCTACTCTGGCTTTTTGTGTTCTTCTGGTACTTTTCCGGCATTACCCAACTGCTGATTCAGATTACCGGCACCTCCGGTTTCAGCGGGTTCCGCCAGGCGTTCTTCATGAGCGCACTCTGGCTGGCACCGATGCTGCTGTTCCCCAAGCGCACCAAACTGCTGGCCGCCGTGATCGGCGTCGTGCTGTGGGCCTGTTCGATGGCCAGCCTGGGTTATTTCTTCATTTATCAGCAGGAATTCTCCCAGAGCGTCATCTTCATCATGTTCGAGTCGAACGTGTCCGAAGCCGGCGAGTACATGACCCAGTACTTTGCCTGGTGGATGGTGCCGGCGTTCCTCGCGCATACCGCCTTCGCCTACTTCCTGTGGACGCGCCTGCGCCCGGTGTACATGCCGCGTGGCCGCGCCATGGTCGCCGCCGCCGCCATCGTGATTGCCGTGGTCGGTTATCCGCTGGTCAAGCAGACCCTGCGCATGGGCAACTTCGCTCAAGGCTTCGAGAAGTTCGAGACCCGCATCGAGCCGGCCGTGCCATGGCAAATGGCGGTGGCCTACCACCGTTATCTCGATACGCTGGCCGACATGCAGGGCATGCTGCACAGCGCGAGCAAGATTCCACCGCTGCATAACCTCAAGAATGCGTCGGCCAATGAGCCTTCGACGCTGGTGCTGGTGATCGGTGAGTCGACCAACCGTCAGCGCATGAGCCTTTACGGTTATCAACGCAACACCACGCCTGAGCTGGACAAGCTCAAGGATCAGCTCGCGGTGTTCGACAACGTCGTCACCCCTCGCCCGTACACCATCGAGGCGTTGCAGCAGGTCTTGACCTTTGCCGACGAAGAACACCCGGATCTGTACCTGTCGACGCCGTCGCTGGTCAGCATGATGAAACAGGCAGGCTACAAGACCTTCTGGATCACCAACCAGCAGACCATGACCAAGCGCAACACCATGCTCACGACGTTTTCCGAGCAGGCTGACGAGCAGGTTTACCTGAACAACAACCGCAACCAGAACGCCGCCCAGTACGACGGCGATGTGATCGAGCCGTTCAACAAAGCCCTGACTGATGCTGCACCGCGTAAATTGATCGTTGTCCACCTGCTCGGCACGCACATGAGCTACCAGTACCGTTATCCGCCGACCTTCGACAAGTTCCAGGATCGCAATGGCGTCCCGGCCGGCGTACGTGACGATCAGGTGCCGACCTACAACAGCTACGACAACGCCGTGCTGTACAACGACTTCGTGGTGTCGAGCCTGATCAAGGATTACGCCAAGTCCGATCCGAACGGCTTCCTGCTGTACCTTTCGGACCACGGTGAAGACGTGTTCGACTCGGTCGGTCACAGCACACTCGGTCGTAACGAGAACAAGCCGACGGCGCCGATGTACACCATTCCGTTCATGGCCTGGGCGTCGCCGAAATGGAAGGCCAACCATGACTGGAACTTCGCCGGTGATCTTGATCGTCCGTACAGCAGCTCGCACCTGATTCACACCTGGGCAGACATGGCCGGTTTGAGTTTCGACGAGCTGGACCACAGCAAGAGCGTGGTCAGCGACAGCTTCAAACAACGGCCGTTGCTGATCGGTGATCCGTACCAGACCGAACAGCGTGCGCTGATCGACTTCAGCCTGATGAAGCCGAAAAAACCTGACCCCGCACCCGCAGGCGTCGCGCAAAAGTAACACTGAGAAGGGGCCGAAACCGGCCCCTTTTTCATGCCCGCAACGCCATCAAATAATAATGTTTCGCGTTTGACACTAAATCTCATGCCCTCACTTCGTCTTTGAACAAACGGATTTTTTCCCTCGAAGACAAGGAGTCGGCTGCGATGTTCGCGCCCATCACCCGTTCCATGACCCTCACGCTAGGCCTTTGTGGTGCAGCCCTGAGCCCCGATCTGCTGGCTGAATCCGCAGCGGAAAAACCGCCGGAGCCTGCCGCCACGGCGCTGGAACTGGAATCGACCAGCGTCACTGCCCAGGGTTTGGGCACCAACACCGAAAATACCAGCGCCTACACCACCGGCGCCATGAGCACCGCGACGCGGATGAACCTGTCGATCAAGGAAACCCCGCAATCGGTGTCCGTGGTGACGCGTCAGCAAATGGATGATTTCAAGCTCGGTACATTGTCCGAGGCCATGAGCCAGACCACCGGCGTGGTCGTGCAGCACATGGACTCGGATCGGGTCAGCTATTCGGCGCGCGGTTATTCGATCAACAACTTCCAGATCGACGGGATGCTCAACACCTTCGATCGCATGAAGACCGATGCCGACACGATCATTTACGACCGCATCGAAGTGGTCCGCGGCGCCACCGGCCTGACCACAGGCGCGGGCGATCCGTCCGCGACCATCAACATGGTGCGCAAGCGCCCGACTGCTCAAGGGCAGGCATTGGCCGGTGTCAGTGGCGGCAGCTATGACGATTACTACAGCTATGTCGACGTGGGTGGGCCGCTGGCCTTCGACGGTCGCTTGCGTGGGCGTACAGTGCTGGCCTACCGCGACAGTCAGTCGTTCCGCGATCACTACGCGCTGCAACGTGAGGTGGGTTACGGGATTCTGGAAGCAGACCTGACCGATTCCACGGTGTTGGCGGTGGGTTATGACTATCAGGACAAACAGGTTCAGGGCACGGCATGGGGCACCCTGCCCTACTGGAATGCCGACGGCAGCAAGGCCAGGCTCAGCCGATCGACGAATATGGCGACATCGTGGAGTTCATGGCCGCTCAAGGACAGAACCGCGTTCGCCACCCTTGATCAGGAATTGGCCGGTGGATGGCGCCTGAAAGCCGCGTATACCCATCGCCAAAGCGATGTCGACGGCAAGGTCTATTACGGCGGTGGCGGCTTTCCCGAGGCCGATCGCAGCGGCATGCTCGCCTACACCTCGCACATGATCGGCACGCAGAAGATGAGCGTCTATGACTTCAATATCTCCGGCCCTTATTCGTTGCTCGGTCGCGAGCACGAAATGATGTTCGGCTATGGCGAAGCCGAACATCGCTCCTACTCGCCCAAGACCTTCGATGGCCCGGTTCCGGACGACTACGGCAAGATCCGCGACTGGAAGTACATGGGCAATATCGCCAAGTTTCCCGATACTGTCAGCGACCTTACCGGCTCCCGAGGCAACACTCGCCAGAAGGCCGGTTACCTCGCCACCCGCCTGAGTCTCACCGACGAACTGCATGCGGTGATCGGCAGCCGTTATGGCAGCTGGGAAGGCGAAAACAGCGATTATTACTATGACAACAACCGGCAATTGACCCGTGTCGATGCAACTAGTCAAAAACAGAACGACATCTGGACGCCCTACGCCGGCCTGCTTTATGACTTGACCCCGGAATACACCGTTTACGTCAGTTACACCGATATTTTCAAACCGCAAGGCAACCGCGACAGCAACCGTAAATACCTCGAACCGGTGGTGGGCAGCAACTACGAACTGGGACTCAAGGGCAGCTTGCTGGAAGAGCGCCTCAACGTTGCCACCGCGTTGTTCTGGAGCAAGCAAGACAATGTCGCCGAACGTGACAACTCCGTGCCGCCCGACCCGGTGACCGGAGAGGAATTCTACAAATCCGGCGGCAAGGGCAACAAGGTCAGTGGCTTCGAAGCCGAAGTCTCCGGTGAAATCAGCGATGGCTGGAACATGACCGCTGGCTACACGTACACCCATTCGGTCAACGGCGAGAAGCAGCGCACCAATGAAAACCAGCCGTTGAACATGCTGCGCGTGTCCACGGCGTACCGCTTGCCGGGCGACTGGCAGGCATTGACCGTGGGCGGCGCAGTCAATTGGCAAAGCAGCATCTATGGCGATTCGGCTCGCCCGATCGGCCGCGATGCGGCTGGTGATTTCATTACCGAGAACACGCGGATCAATCAGGGCGGCTACACCGTGGTCAAACTGATGTCGCGCTACGCTATCGACAAAAACCTCTCGGCCTCGCTGAACGTCGACAACCTGTTCGACACGAAATATTACGAGAATGTCGGCTTTTACAATGGTGTGTTCTGGGGCGATCCGCGCACGGTGACGTTGAGTCTCGACTGGAAGCTCTGACCCCTTCCCCTCTGACGCGGTGCGCCTGAAGTGCGCCGCGCCTGTCAGATAACACCTCGCAACATGCTGCAAAAACTACACTGAACGGGCGTTAACCCCGAGTTAATTCCTGTCGCACAGACTCGCTTCCGAGATCTGCTTCATGGACGAACGGCTCCCACTTGTTCAGTAGGAGGCACCATGAAAATCACTACCGCAATCCTTGCCGGGGTATTTGCCCTGGGTTCTGCCAGCGTCTTCGCCGAAGGCGGCGCTGAGCGCATGCGTTATTACTATGACAATTTCCCGGTTCACCACGCCCAGAGCGAGCAGAAGAGCGACGCCAACGCGAAAGAAATTCGCGTTCCCGCCGATCAGACGGCGCAAGTGACCGAGTCGTACCGCGACTGAGATTGACCGAGCAACCGATGGACCTCCCATGGCTCCGCTCTGGCCTGGGGGAAGACAGTTTGGGCGCCCTTATCGGGCGCCTTTTTTTATGGCTAGAGGTTTTTGATCCAGAACAGCATGCGTCCATGATCCGGGTTGAACATGCCGGGCGCGAAGCCGAATTTACCGTAGGCATTTTGTGCAACGTCGTTGCCCTCCAGCACTTCGAGGGTGATCTTGCAGCAGCCACGCTGGCGGCAAATTTCCTCGACCTTGAGCAGCATTTTCTGGCTCAGGCCCAGACCGCGAAATTTGCTCATCACCGCCACATCGTGGATGTTGACCAACGGTTTGCAGGCAAACGTCGAAAACCCTTCAAAACAGTTCACCAACCCCGCCGGCTCACCACCGACAAACGCCAGCACGCTGAAGGCATGCGGTCGGCGCGCCAGCTCTTCGGGCAACCGGCGCAGCAACTCAGGGTCGATCGGATGGCCGCCGCCCATGGGGTCTTCTGCATAATGATTGAGCACGACACCGATGGCCTCGGCATGCACTGGATTGGTGTAACTGGCCTGAAGCACAAGAATTTCTGTGGAATCCATTTCCATCCCCAAACACACAAAAGCCCCGGCGCGCAAAGTGCTTGCTGAAAGGCTGCACCGACCTTAGCGCGAGCGAGTACAAGCAACAACCCTGTGGTGAGGGGATTTATCCCCTCACCACAGGGTAGGTGTCTTGAGTTTCTCAGTGGCCCCAGATCAGCTCTTCGGTCCAGCCCAGCTCGGCAAAATCTTCGGCACGTAACGCGGCCTCGCCTGCGCAGAAAAACTCGTCCAGTTGCGGTGGTTTTACCGGCGTATCGCTGAGCATCGCGTGAACCTGGCCACGATGATGGATCTGATGCTCGAACAGGTGCGAAAGCATGCGCAAACGGCTGTCATGCTGCGGTGTATCGCGGGCGATGGTGACGATGCGCGCCAGGTCGGCATCGCGCAGTTGCTCGCAATAAGCAATCAGGCGTTGATCGACATGGGCTTGTTCTTCACGCAATCGTGCGCCCTCGGTAAACGGCTCGTCGGCGTTGAAAAACACATAGCAGTCGGGGTGCGGCTCGGCACCGCGTAACTCCCGTTCCAGCGCATCCACGTAGAACCAGTCGCAGGTGAGAATGTGGTTGAGTGTCAGGCGGATACTGGGAAAAAAACTCACTCGCGGCGCTGCCAGATCGCGCTCGTCGAGTTGCGTCCACGCCTTGGCCAGGCGGTGATTGGCCCAGGCGTTCTGATACGCCATGGTCAACAGATGATGGGACAACGGCTGGGTCATGCGGGCGCCCTCTTCACTCAAGCTTCGGCAAAACGCTGCAGCTGCATCTCCTGCAAACGGCTGAGGGTGCGGCGGAACGGGAATTCCAGATAACCCTCGGTATACAGCGCATCCATGGCCACCTGTGCCTCGATGTACAACGGCACCTTGCGGTCGTAGCACTCGTCGACCAGTGCGATGAAACGGCGCACACCATCGTCATGAACCGACAACTGCGGTAACTCACGATCACCCGCCACCACTTGTGCAGAGCCGTCCTCGGTGCCGCGTGCGATGCGGCCCTCGCGTTTTTGCGCACTGAGGTTCGGCACTTCGCTTAACAGGATAGCCCGGTAGCGATCACACAGTGCGATGAAGTCCATGGCGGCGAACGGTTGCTCGCAGAGGTCAGCGTAGCGACACCAGATAACGCTTTCACTGGCCTGCACTACGTTAAGCACACGATGCCCGACCGGCACTGGTTCCGCGCTGCTCGATTGCCCTGAGGTGAGCACTCGAAAAACCTCTGCCAATGCACTGACGCCCTGCGGCGCAGCGATAAAGTAGCGCTGCTCGATAGCGCCCGGATGCAGACGATGGTCCTCCGCACCGTTCACCGCGACCACTTGCATATGCGCCTTGATCGCAGCAATCGCCGGAACAAACCGGTCGCGATTGAAGCCATCGGCATACAGATCATCCGGCGGCAGATTAGAGGTGCAGACCACCACCACGCCTTCGTCGAACATCACCTGAAACAGCCGCCCGAGAATGATTGCATCGCCGATGTCGTTGACGAACAGTTCGTCGAAGCACAACACCCGCACTTCGGCGGCCAGCTCTTTGGCCAGTGCGCGCAGTGGATCGGCGATCCCGGTCAACTGGAACGAGCGCTGGTGCACCCAGCCCATGAAATGATGGAAATGCTGACGCCGGGCCGGCACCCGCAGGCTCTGATAAAACTGATCCATCAGCCAGGTCTTGCCGCGCCCGACCGGGCCCCACAGATAAACGCCAGTAACCGAGCGGGCACCGGCGTGCAGGGCTTCGTGGCATTTTTGCAGTGCCCAGACGGCATGCTCCTGAGCTTCATCCTGGATGAAACCCTTGTGTTCGATGGCGTGTTGCCAGGCGCTTAGCGGAGAGTCGAAAGTCATGCGCGGCAGTATGCACGATGCTCCCCGGCCAACACATCCCCCGCCTGCGTCGCCCGTGTAGGAGCTGCCGCAGGCTGCGATCTTTTGACCTTGTTTTTTAAAAATCAAAGGCAAAAGATCGCAGCCTGCGGCAGCTCCTACAGGGAGGTTGCGGGGTTTTAGAGGTCGACTTTGTGCCGGGCGGCATAGAGGCAGAGCATTTCCATCGCCAGTGTCGCCGCCGCCAGGGAGGTGACTTCGGCGTGATCGTATGCCGGTGCCACTTCCACCACGTCCATGCCGACCAGATTGATCCCGCGCAAACCGCCGAGAATTTCCAGCGCCTGCACCGTGCTCAAACCGCCGCACACCGGGGTGCCGGTGCCGGGAGCGAACGCCGGATCGAGGCAATCGATGTCGAACGTCAGGTACACCGGGTTATCGCCGACGCGGGCGCGAATCGCTTCAACGATCGCCTCGCAGCCACTGCGATGCACCTGCCGGGCGTCGAGGACCTGAAAGCCTTGATGATCGTCATTGGTGGTGCGTAAACCGATCTGTACCGACCGCGCCGGATCGACCAGACCCTCGCGTGCCGCGTGCCAGAACATCGTGCCGTGATCGACGCGCTTGCCCTCCTCATCTGGCCAGGTGTCGCTGTGCGCATCGAAGTGGATCAGCGACAGCGTGCCGTGTTTGCGGGCGTGAGCCTTGAGCAGCGGATAACTGATGAAGTGGTCGCCACCGAACGTCAGCATGGCGCTGCCGGCATTGAGAATGTGCTCGGCGTGGGCCTCGATGCTTTCCGGGATGCTGTGTGGTGAGCCGTAATCGAAATCACAGTCGCCGTAATCGATCACCGCCAGATGATCGAACGGGTCAAACGCCCATGGCCAGTGGCGCTCCCAGGCAATCCCGCTGGACGCCGCACGAATCCCGCGTGGCCCGAAACGGGCGCCCGGACGGTTGCTGGTGGCCGTGTCGAACGGCACGCCGCTGACCGCCACGTCGACACCGCGCAGGTCGCGGCTATAGCGGCGGCGCATGAAACTGGTGATGCCGGCGTAGGTGCTTTCGGCGGCAGTGCCGTACAGGCTGTCACGGGTCAAAGCCTGGTCATTGAGCATGGGCTGATCCACGGTGTGCTCCTTGTTGTTATCGATGAGTTATTGATGGCTACGGAACGTGGTCCACAGACGCGTGCGCTGGCGCATGTCCTTGAGGCTCATGCTGCGGTCGGCATACAGAAGTTCGCGCACTGCGCTCGGCGGATAGATGTCGGGGTCGTTGCGCACCGCTTCATCCACCAGCGGCGTCGCAGCCTGGTTGGCGGTGGCGAAAAACAGCGTGTTGGTCAGTTCGGCCACCGAGTCGGGACGCAACATGAACTCGATAAACGCCCGCGCCGCTTCGGGGTGCGGCGCGTCCTTGGGGATCGCCAGATTGTCCTGCCAGATCAGCGTGCCTTCCTTGGGAATGCGGTAACCGACTTCGTACGGTTTGTTGGCCTTGCGCGCCTGATCGGCGGCCATGCTCGCATCACCGTTGTAGGTCAGGGCCAGGCATACGTTGCCGCTGGCGAGATCGTTGATCTGCCGGCCAGTGGCGACGTACAGCACCGAGGGCTGCAGCTTCTGCAACAACGCTTCGGCGGCGGCCAGATCCTGCTTGTCGGTGCTGTAGGGATCTTTACCGAGGTAATGCAGCGCCAGCCCGATCACTTCCTGCGGCGAATCGAGAATCGCGATGCCACAGTCCTTGAGCTTGCTGGCGTATTCAGGCTTGAACAGCAGGTCGAGGCTGTTCAGCGGCACGTTCGGCAGGCGTTGCTTGACCGCCTCGACGTTCATCCCCAGCCCGAGCGTGCCCCAGGTGTATGGAACGCCGTAGCGATTGCCCGGATCGACGGCGGCGAGTTTCTCCAGCAGGTCCGCATCGAGATTGGCGTAGCCCTTGAGCCCGTCGTGGGGAATTTCTTTCAGCGCCCCGGCTGCCAGTCCACGGGCGAGCACGCTGGACGACGGCACCACGACGTCGTAACCACTGCCGCCGGTGAGCAATTTGGTTTCCAGCACTTCGGAGGTATCGAACGTGTCGTAGCGCACGTGGATCCCGGTTTCCTGTTCGAAACGCTGCAGGGTCTGCGGCGGCACGTAATCGGCCCAGCTGTACAGATTGAGGGTTTTGTCTTCGGCCTGGGCATTGATGACCACGGACAACAACAGCGCGGGGAAACACAGCTTGAACATGGGAGCCATGACGAACACCTGACCGGAGGAAGTGGTGACAGGATGCGCGCTCGGATACATTGGCAAAATACCAAGTTTGTTAACCTGACTTTATCGCGGAGTAATGTAATGCTCGGACAGCTTCACGATGTCGATCTGCAGCTGCTGCGCCTGTTCGTACGGGTGGTCGAGTGCGGAGGTTTCAGTGCCGCGCAAGGTGAACTGGGGCTGAGCCAATCGAGCATCAGCCAGCAAATGGCCAAGCTGGAAACCCGTCTCGGCTATCGGCTGTGCAGCCGTGGCAAGGGCGGTTTCAGTGTCACGCCCAAGGGCGAGCAGTTGCTGATCGCGGTTCGCAGCCTGTTTGAATCGATTGAAACCTTCCGCCATCAATCCAACGGCGTCGCCGGGCGTTTGATCGGTGAAGTGCGCTTGGGCATTTCCGAAGCCGTCGATCAATCGGTGCTGCAACGGGTCGCTGAGGCGATCCGGCGTTTTCGTGAGCGTGATGAGTCGGTGCGCATCGAGCTGATCAGCGCGATGCCCGGCGAGATGGAGCGCTTGTTGCTGCAACAGCGGCTGGACTTGGCGATCGGCTACTTCTCGCAAGTACAAAGTGCCTTCGACTACCGCCAGTTGTTCAGTGAAACCCAGCATTTGTATTGCGCGCCGGGGCATCCGTTGTTCACGGATGAGGCGCCCAGCGATGCGGCGATAGAAGCTTGTGACCGGGTCGATCACCCGTATCGGTTTTTGCGTTCGGATGAGCCGTTTCAGGGCAAGCTCTGTTCGGCGCGCTCGGAGCAGGTTGAGGGGACGCTGGCGTTTATCCTGTCGGGCAAGCATGTCGGTTATCTGCCGGATCACTACGCGCGTGGCTGGCAGGCCAAAGGCTTGTTGCGGCCGGTGCGTGAGGGCGAATTGAGTTTCGAGGTGGCGTTTCATCTGGCCCGCCACCGGGCGCTGGTGCCGGGGGATGCGCAGAAGGCGTTTGAAGAGGATTTGCTCGCCGCATTCACCTGAACATAGAGAACCCTGTGGCGAGGGGATTTATCCCCGATGGACTGCGCAGCAGGCCCATTCTTTGCGAGCCAAGAACTGGGGGCGCTCCGCACCCCATCGGGGATAAATCCCCTCACCACAGATAAATCCCCTCGCCACAAAGTTCTCTGTTTGTCTGATGGCTATGTCCAAACCCGCCTGGCCCAATAAAACCTGACCTTTCAGGCAGTTTTAATGCGTTGCCCTCGCCGTCCTCTTCCGGCATTCTGCGCCTCCATTTTTTGACCCGGCCTCGCCTCACGGCGCGCAAAACACCATGACCGTCTCTGAAAAAGCCCCGCGCAACAACGATCTGATCTACGGCCTCAACGACCGCCCGCACCTCACCGCGACCGTGTTTGCCGCGCTGCAACACGTGCTCGCCAGTTTCGTCGGCATCATCACCCCGACCCTGATCATGGGCGGCGCTCTCGGGCTGCAAAGCGAGATCCCCTATCTGATCAGCATGGCGCTGTTCGTTTCCGGCCTCGGTACATTCGTTCAGGCCAAGCGCTTCGGCCCGGTCGGTTCGGGGCTGCTTTGCCTGCAAGGCACCAGTTTCTCCTTTATCAGCGTGATTCTCAGCGCCGGTTTCATGGTCAAGGCGCGCGGCGGCGGTACCGATGAAATCCTCTCGACGATCTTTGGCGTGTGCTTCTTTGCCGCGTTCATCGAAGTGGTGCTGAGCCAGTTCATCGGCAAGCTGCGCATGCTGATCACCCCGGTGGTCACGGGCACGATCATCACCCTGATGGGCCTGTCGCTGATCAAAGTGGCAATGACCGACATTGCCGGAGGTTTCGGCGCACCTGACCTGGGCGCTGCCAGCCACATCTTTCTGGCCGCGCTGGTGATCGGCACCATCGTTGTGCTGAACCGCGTCGACGTACCGTTTCTGCGTCTGGGCGCCATCGTCATCGGCCTGACCCTCGGCTACGTGGTGGCGTGGCTGATGGGCACCGTGGATTTCTCGACGATGCCTGAGGTGCCGCTGGTCAGCGTGCCGGTGCCGTTCAAGTACGGTTTCAATTTCGACTGGGTGGCGTTTGTGCCGGTGGCGGTGATTTTCCTTGTGTCGCCGCTGGAAGCCGCCGGTGACCTGACCGCCAACTCGATGATCTCCCGGCAACCGGTGAAAGGCCCGCTGTACATCCGCCGGATCAAGTCCGGCCTGCTCGCCGATGGCCTCAACTCGGCCATGGCCGCCGTGTTCAACAGCATGCCAATGGTGACCTTCGCGCAGAACAATGGCGTGATTCAGCTCACCGGTGTGGCCAGCCGTTACGTGGCGTTCTTCATCGCCGGGCTGCTGGTGGTGTTGGGGCTGTTCCCGATGATCGGCGCCGTCCTGCAACTGATGCCGAAACCGGTGCTCGGCGGCGCCGAACTGGTGATGTTCGGCACCGTCGCCGTGGCCGGGATCAAGATTCTGGCCGAGGCCGGCCTGCATCGACGCAACATGCTCATCGTGGCGATTTCCCTGGGAATGGGCCTAGGCATCGCTGCTGTTCCGGAAGTCCTGCGCGAACTGCCGCAGGCCTTGCGCAACATCTTTGAGTCGCCGATCACTGTGGGTGCCTTGTGCGCTATCGTGCTGAACATCTTCCTGCCGGAGGAATTCATCGAGCTGGAAGAAGACGACTTCGATCCGGAAGCCTCTATTCTTCAGGTCATGGAAAACCCGGACGTCCCGGCCAAAGGTGAACCCGCCTCGGCTGCGGCTGTCGCACAGTTGAACCGCTAAAAGCTTCGCCAGTAAAAAGGGCTGAGCCGGCAACGGTTCAGCCCTTTTTTATTGAGAGATTTTTATGCGCCGTTTGCACGCCGTCATCCTGTCGCTACTGCTGTTGTCGCTCAGTGCCTGCGCGCTGTTTCCCAATCGTGATCCGGTCAACATCAACGTGGTCGGCATCGAGCCGCTGACCAGCCAGGATCTGGAAGTGCGTTTCGCGATCAAGCTGCGCGTGCAAAACCCCAATGAAACAGCCATCGACTACAACGGCATTGCCCTGGATCTGGAAGTCAACGGCCGCCCGCTGGCCTCAGGCGTCAGTGACCAGAGCGGCACGATCGCGCGCTTCTCTGAAACCGTGGTCAGCGTGCCCGTCAGCGTTTCCGCGTTCTCGGTGCTCCGCCAGACCCTCGGTTTGAGCCAGACGCAAACCCTCGACAATCTGCCTTACGTGCTGCGTGGCAAACTCGCCGGAGGGCTGTTCGGCACCATGCGTTTCACCGACAGCGGCAAGCTCAGCCTGCCTAAAACCAGCGCCGCGACCTGGTAAAGATGCGCTAGCCTGCGTCGTTCAACACAGACATACATGGAGGCCGCAGGTTTATGGAAGACACACCGACGTTGTACACCGAACGGCTGATCCTGCGCCCGCTGGAACTGGCGGATGCGCAAGCGGTGCAACAGCAGTTTGCCCACTGGGAAGTGGTGCGCTACCTGAACGCCGCCGTGCCGTGGCCGTACCCGGAAAATGGCGCCCTTACCTACCTTCGCGACGTTGCGTTACCGGCAATGGCCGCTGGCAAGGAATGGCATTGGTCGATTCGGCTGAAGACCGCGCCAGAGCAATTGATCGGCAATATCAGCCTGATGGATCAAGCCGACAACAACCGCGGGCTATGGCTTGCGCCGGCATGGCAAGGCAAGGGTTTGATGAGCGAAGCCTGCGCGGCGGTGACGAACTACTGGTTTGGAACCCTTGCTCGCCCGGTGATGCGCGTGCCGAAAGCGGCGCCGAACATCGGCTCGCGCCGCCTCTCCGAACGCGCCGGGATGCGTCTGATTCGCAGCGATGAAGACAATTTTGTCGGAGGGCGCTTTGCTCGGGATCTCTGGGAAATCACCCGCGAGGAATGGCTGCAAAATCATTAACCATTGAAACTGGAACTGTAGGAGCTGCCGCAGGCTGCGATCTTTTGATTTTGGTTTTTAAAGACAAGATCAAAAGATCGCAGCCTGCGGCAGCTCCTACAGTGGGTAAGTGTCAAGCGCGGGTTATGTGTTGAAGCGCACGCCCGGTTTCGCGCGTTCGTCGACGCTCAGCTCGAAGATATCGGGCCGGGCGTAATGGCCGACCACGTCGTAGTCATACCGGGCGCGAACCAGGTCTGCGGTGTCTATTTCGGCTGTCAGCAGCCCCGCCTCGCCGCGTAACGGCCCGGCAAGTACATCGCCCATCGGCCCGATAATCACGCTGCCGCCGGCAATCAACGCACGGTCCGCCGGCCAGTTGGCAATCTCCACGCCCAGTTGCTTCGGCGACGCCTGCACCTGACAGGCACTGACCACAAAGCAACGGCCCTCATGGGCGATATGGCGCATGCTTACCTGCCACATTTCACGCTCATCCACGGTCGGCGCGCACCAGACTTCAATGCCCTTGGCGTACATCGTCGTGCGCAGCAACGGCATCATGTTTTCCCAGCACACTACCGCGCCGAGTTTGCCGACCTGGGTGTCGAGCACCGGCAGCGTTGAACCATCACCCTTGCCCCAGATCAGTCGTTCAGTACCCGTGGGCATCAGTTTGCGGTGCCTGGCTGCCAGCCCGGTCTGCGGATCGAAGTACAGCACCGTGCAATACAAAGTGCTGCCAGCGCGCTCGATAACGCCGATCACCAGATTGGCGCCGGTGCGCGCCGACAGATCGGCCAGGTCTTCGGTTTCCGCCCCCGGCACATCAATGGCATTGGCGAAATACCGCGCATACGCTTCGCGACCTTCCGGCAATCGATAACCCAGTTGCGTGCCGAAGCCCTCGCCTTTCGGATAGCCGCCGAGCAACGCTTCCGGCATGACCACCAGTGACGCACCGGACTCGATGATCGCCGCCTCCCAGCCCAGAATCTGCTCCAGGGTTTCGCCCTTGCCACCGGGCAAAGAGCCGATCTGCAGCGCAGCAACAATTGACTTTGGCATCGTGGTCACTCCATCGGATTCAAGTGTTGCTGATTCTCCGGCGCCACGGGATCATGAATAAAGCCCCGATCACTGCTGAATGATATGAGCCAAATGAATATCGCCAATGTCGACCTCAACTTGCTGAAAGTTTTCGAAGCCCTGCATGAGGAATCCAGTGCCAGCCGCGCCGCATTGCGCCTGGGCGTGACGCAATCGGCCGTCAGCGCGGCGTTGCGGCGCTTGCGTGAGGTGTATGGCGATCAACTGTTTGTGCGCACCGGACGCGGACTCGCGCCGACGCTCAAGGCCAATCAGCTCAAACCGGTGGTCAGCGAAGCCCTGAACAAATGCCGGCAAAGCCTGGCGATGGTCGATCCGACGGCCAATCATTACGAAGGGCGCTCGGTGACAGTGGGCCTGTCGGACGACTTCGAAATCGCTTATGGCCGGCGGCTGATCGAGGAAATCGCCCGTAGCGCACCAAAACTGCGGCTGATCTTCCGGCAGACCCACAGCCTGATCGTCGCCCGCGCCCTGATGGAGCGCAGTATCGACCTGGCGATAACCGCTGGCGGATTTGCCGAGCGTCTGCTCAGCCGTCAAGTCTTGGGTGAAGGGGGTTACGCGTGCCTGGTCGACCGGGCGAGCCTTGCGCCCGGCCAGCAGCAGATCGGTCTGGACGAGTTCGTCGAACGCGAGCACATTCTGGTGTCGTCGGGCGGTTTTATCGGGATTACCGATGAGGGGCTGGCGGCCGTGGGCATGAGTCGGCGGGTATGCGCATCGACCACGCATTTTGCCGCGCTGCCACATCTGCTCAAGGGCAGTCAGGCGGTGGCGACGATTCCGGCGCATGCCGCCGAGAGCATCGCGGCGCTCAGTGGCCTTGCGCTATTGCCCTGCCCGCTGGCCTTGCCGCGTTACCCGATCGAGCTGGGCTGGCGCACCAGCACGCAGATCGACCCGGTGGTGGTGAAGGTGCGCGAGGCGATTGTCGCGTGCTTCACCCTCGACTGACGCGGCGTTACTTGTTCGCCGCCATCAAGCGATTGACTTCACTGCGCACCATGTTGGCGAACTCGGGTGGCGACATGCCGTCCAGTTCCGCGCGGACCCACTCGGCCCACTTGCCCTTGCGCTTGGCGCGCTCACCGAACAACCGTGCGGCTTCACCTTTGGCTTTGCCCAGATTGTTCTGCCAGAGTTCGAACAGACGGGATTTCTCGTCTTCCAGCGCGGCGCGCTCTGCGAGGGATTTGTCGGCCAGATTGAAACTCATGGGGAATTATCCTGCTGCGTAAAATGGCGACATCTTACACGCTCGACGGAAATCTCCCGCGCAGGTTTTTGTTCCCGGGCTAAATTCAGTGCAACTTTTTACACAGCGCCACACTCCATTGATCACTGTCCATTCAACTGCAAGGAGTCACCCAATGGCCCGGAAATCCGCCGTGCAAGCCGCCGAAGACCAAATCAAGGATCAAGCCTTCAGCGAACTTCAGGCTCTGATTGAAGAGTCCGACAAACTGCTCAAGAGCAGCGCCTCACTGGTCGGTGAAGAAGCGGAGACCCTGCGCGGGCAAATCGCCCTGAAACTGCAACAGGCGCTCGATTCGGTATCCAGCGTACGCGACCGCACCAAACCTGCCGTCGACGCGACCGAAAGCTACATTGGTGGCCACCCTTGGCAGACCGTTGCGATTTCCGCCGGGTTTGGTCTGGTGGTTGGCCTGTTGCTCGGCCGTCGTTAAGCAGAATATTTTTTAGCAGAAACTCGTACCTGAGTTTGAACTCATTGTGGTGAGGGGGTTTATCCCCGATGGGGCACGAAGTGGCCCCCGCTTTTAAATCAAAAGGCGGGCCTGCTGTGCAGGCCATCGGGGATAAATCCCCTCGCCACAATGTGTAATCTCAATCAGCAGCCAGTTCCCGCAACTGCGCCAACGTCTGCTGATCCAGCACTATCCCTTCTGCCAACGATTTCGCCCGCTGCCAATGTCGGCGATCCCCCGGCAACCGCTTGAGCCCGACGCCATGCATCTGTCGCACCAGCTCTTCACTGCGCTCGGCAAAACTCTGCCCGGCGGCCTTGCTCGGGTCGATGACGATCAGCAACTGCCCGGTCCACGGGGTTTTCGCCCCGGGATGATTCGACCAGTCGAACTCGAAAGAAAAATTGCCGCCGGTCAGCGCCGCTGCCAACAATTCCACCATCATCGACAGCGCCGAGCCCTTGTGCCCGCCAAACGGCAACAACGCCCCACCTTCGAGAATTGCCTTGGGGTCCTGGGTCGGCTGGCCGAGGCTGTCGACACCCATGCCGGCCGGTAACCGTTCACCCTTGCGCGCGGCGATCTGTACGTCGCCATGGGCGATTGCGCTGGTGGCCAAGTCGAAGACGATTGGCGCGGCGCCGGCCCGTGGCGCGGCAAAGGCAATCGGATTGGTGCCGAACAACGGCCGGTCGGCGCCGTGCGGCACCACGCAGGTCATGCTGTTGACCACGCTGAGCGCCACCAGACCTTCGTCGGCGAAAGGTTCGACATCCGGCCACAGCGCCGCGAAGTGATGGGAATTGCGAATCGCCAACACGGCGATTCCGGCATGCCGCGCCTTCTCCACCAGCAATGGCCTGGCGGCAGCCAATGCCGGCTGGGCGAAACCGTTACCGGCATCGACGCGGACAAACCCGGGCGCGATATCTTCGACCCGGGGCACGGCATGGCCATTGACCCAGGCACTTTTCAGGGTCGAGACGTAACCCGGAATGCGGAATACGCCGTGGCTGTGAGCACCGTCGCGTTCGGCATTGGCGCAATTTGTGGCCAGCACCCGGGCGACCTCGACAGAGGTGCCGTGGCGCAGAAAAATCGTTTCGAGCAGTAGTGTCAGCGCTTCAAGCGATAACACTGAGGATTCGGCGGAAGAGACATGGTCGTGTGGCGCAGACATCTGAAGCTCCAGAATAATTATTGGAGGGAACACCAGCGTACGGACAACTTGCCAGCCGATTAACCATGCCCGGGCTGCCGCCTGTCAACCCTCAATACCGCCCATTGCCTCGCGGAAAACCTTTCAGCCTGACAGTTTTGCCTCTGCGGCGTGACATAGCTATCTACCGCCTGCGCAGCATCGGGCGGTCCTAGTCTTGCGGCTCCGTCTGCCGGCGCTGATCCATGCGCCCCGAAAAGAGCCTCAACGATGACCACTGCCGTTTCTCCCCTGCTGTTTCCCGAAGTTCTGAACTCGCCCGGTCTGTGGCAAGCGCTGGGCAAGACTCATCATCTCAATCAAAAAGATTTTGCCTGGCTGGCTCATGTGAAGCTGGCCTCGCACACTCTGCGCAATGAGCAAAAGCCGCCCATGCTCGTCCAACGCATTCGAATAACGGCGGGCACGCAACCACCGATTACCCTGACCGGATGTTTCATCCTCAGCGCCACCGCCGACGACAACGGCGCGGTCCTCTATACGCCCTACGACGGCATCAAAAAGTACGACAGCCTCGCGGCCCTGCAGACCGCACTTGAAGAGCGGGTAAAAAAGGCTGGTGAGCAGGATGATTTATTGGCGTTTCTCGGCTTGCTGCAACGCCAACAGCTTGTTGAACAAACCAGCAGGACGTTGACGTACGAAACCATTGAGGGTGACGTATTTGATGATCAGAAAGCAGCCATTCTGGCGTCTCAACGGTTGAATGCAGAGGCCATGCTCAGCGAGTTGAAACAACTGCCATCGCTGACGGCGCTGCTGGAGGCCAGCCTTGACGAACTGCTGAAGGAGTCTTTGCCGAATCTGCAGCAAGGGCAAACGCGCACCAGTTTCTACACGCAGACAGACCCGAGCGGCAATGCGTCGTCGGCCCGACACTGGCACGACTCGACCAGTCTGAGTGAAGCGGTACTGATGCGTTACCGGCAACAGAACTGGCCGACTGAGCAACTGTATGAATTTTCCAACCCGCGCCACACGCCGACACCCGGTGATCAGGCCCTGTGGGACAAGGCGCTCGACACCGCGTCAGGCAAACTGTTGGTGCTGCTGTTTCGTGCCATGGAAAGCTACTGGGACGGCGCCAGCGCGGAGGGCTCGACTCGCCGCGTGTTCTTCGCCAAGGCCCTGCTGGAACAGGCGCGTGCCGAGCTGATGATCAAGCGCGAAACCGCCATTATCGATGCCGGCCAATTCGCCACGCTGCACCAGATGATTCGACAGGACGCGTTGGCGACCCGTCGCGCCACCATCGAAAACGTGCGTCTGTGGGAATACGAGCCCAACTACGTCGAACTGGCCGGTTCGTTGATGATCAGTTTCAGCGAAGCCTGTCTCTATACCCCGACCATGGGCCTGCAAGTGCTCAAGGACTATCAGGACCTGAAAGACACCGTGCAGAGCAAATTCCTTGCCGCCGGTCATGAGGACGAGTTGTATGGCCTGCTGAGTCTGGAAGAACGAAAACGCTTTGTGGGCTTCGACAAGCCCCACGTGACAGGCGTGCCGATCGGTGGCGAAATTTTCGAGGTGTTGTTCGAGGCCATCATCGGCAAACAGCGGCAGAACATCGAATATGCCTTGCAAGTGTTCCGCCTCAGCGATGGTGCCGTGGATATCCACGCCATGTTCGACAAGGCTCTGGACATTCGCGCCATGATCCAGGAGCGCTTGCTGGAGCTTGATGCCGGTGAGCGCTGGACCACGCGACCGGTGCTGATGGGTGTGCAACAACCGTCCGCGGTCCTCGCGGAAAAGGCCGATAACGTGGCGCGCTCCTGCACGGGCATCGAAGCGTTGCTTACCGGCTCGTTTCGCGGCCAGCCTAGCGCTACCGCAGAAGCGCAGCGAAGCTATCTCGAAGGCATGAAGTCTCGGCTGGGTCATTCACTGTATGTCGGCGTGCGTGGTGAGGCAGAGCTGCGCGAGCTCAGTGGTTCACTGAAAGCCGCTGAACGGGCCATTGTCGATACGGTGTTTCATCCCGACCAACCGAACCGCAGTGATCGACGTTCGCTCAACGGCTTTCGCCCGGATGCCTGGTCATTGACCGTTGAAAGTGCAGACAGCCCGACGCCATTGCCCTTGGCGCAATGTGTTTTGCTGACCGAGCGCGGCGGGCTCGACGATTCGCACTCCGGACGCGCGGTGTTATGGACCCCTGCCCTCGGGCTGGAGGTATTTGCCAGCATTGGCAGTGCGCGCCGGGCATTGACGCAACGCCTCAAGGATCCGGTGGATCGCCTGACACTGCTGGAAAACCTCGACCCACAAAAACGCCAGTTCCATCAGCGGTACACCTTGGGCGCCCTGCGTTTGATCGAGGACAATGTGCTGCACAACCGGGCGCAGACCGGCATTGAACACTTTCTTGCACGCTGCGATCTGGTACGTAAGCACATGAAGGACAAAACCGGCCTGCCCGACGCCCTCGACAAGCTGAAGAGAGACCTGATCGACACCAACCTGCCGCGAGCCATACACCTTGCACAAGCCATCAACCGGCAACAAACGCTACCGGCATGGCTGGGCATGGCCGCGGTCAAGGAGCAACAGCTGCACCTGGAACTGCTGGAGCAATGGCACAACAGCGTCGTTGATAATCTGGATTACCTCAGCGGTGTGCCCTCTCTGCAGGATTACGTGCACAAGACATTGCAGACACTGCTCGACAGCCGATTTTCCGACAGCAAACTTGACCCGAAAACCATCGAGATCACACCCAACCTGACCCTGGCCGGCCCTGCCCGCCCCCTCGGCGAATACGCGCTGAACCACATCAATATCGCTCAAGGCACCGGTTTCAAGGTTGCCTCGAAGAACACGCAAAAGCTACCGGAGGGGTTTGATGAAGCAGCCGTCAGGCAACTGTTGCAGTCGCTGGAAATACCGACGACTTACGCAGTACAAGTAACCGAGGCCCTGTCGGGCGACTCGGTCGAGGTAGAAGCGCGCAAACAACGGTTTTACCGCCAATTGCCCTGGCAACTGTTGCAGCATGCCCATGGTTTGAAACTGCAACAGCAATTGTCCGGCACCGCATTCGAACAAATCTGTCAGGTGCTGGACATGCCGGACGGCATAGCTCGCGCTACCGTCGAGGGCGCTCATGCGACTTTCTCGCCGTTGTCGCTGATCAAAACCGCCGGCAGTGCCGCAGTGGAAGCACTGGGCCTGTATGTGATCAGCCCGGGCACGGGGCACAAAGGCCCATCGGTGCTGTATGCACCTTATGCCGATGACGTTTTTCGCGAATTCGAAGGCCAGGAGCAACTGATTGCAGCGCTGAATACACCGGGGCCACTGCAGGATTTGCTGATTCGCCGGCTGCCACCCGAGGATCAGGCGGTATTTCGCGCACTGTTGAAGTCGAGTGTCGGCGAAACCAGTGAAATGACTCTGGCCGGCGATGCCATCAGCGGCAATCTGTTGCACCGGCTGTTCAAGGACAACCTCAAACTGTTGACGCAATTCCTCGCCTGTCAGGCGCAAAGCACCGCGCAGGATGATTGGGAGACCGCGAAAAGCCTGTTCAGCTACGGGATCAAACTGCTCCCCGGGCTGCTGCCGGGCAAATTGTCCTACTTGACGTTTCTCTGGCAGGCCTACAAGGACTTCAAGGTCTCGGCCGAAGCGCTGCAGGATCATCACTGGGCAAAAGCCTTGAAAGCTTTTATCGACGGTGGGATACAGATGGTCAGTCTGGGCCGGGTGTCGCTTGAGGGATTATCGGAGACCACGGTGCAGTCCCCGGCGGCGGCCGCGACGACAAGAGCCAGACGCCAGACGCCAACCACCGTGACAACGACAACCGATGTGACTACCCAAACGGTCGACCTGGCAACAGCCCTGACACTGCCGGTTCCACGCTGGTCGAGCATCCGACTGACGTCGCCATGGCGCACTGCGTTACAACTGTTTGAAATGGCGGCCGTGGCACTTAAGGATCTCAAGCACAACTCAAAGAATGGCACCTACGAGCACCCGACCAGCAAGCAGATTTACAACGCTATCGCCGGCAAGGTTTATCGCATCGAAAAACCTGGAGCTGTCTGGCAAATCGTCAATGACCAAATGCCCGGCCCCTCGTTAATAGAACAGGGCTCGCGTCTGTTGTTGGCACCTGATTCGCACACCGTTCACTACGGCAAGGCCATTTCAAAACTGCACACACGCTACACCGTAGAGCAAAACCGCCGGGCACTGCTGAACATCGAGGCCAAGGGCATGGTGGACATTCGTCGCCATCACCCCGAAAAAGCCCGCGTCATTCAACAAGCAGTCGATCTGGCGCGGTTCTATGCGTTCAACAGTCTGCACAATCTGGTTCTACTGAAAAGCAACGTTCCGGGTGGCCGACTGGAAGGCTATCTGAAAGACTTTTTCGGCGTTGCACAGATCGATACGACGTTGCTGGCCAAAATCAACAAGGCCATCGTGCCGATCTGCAATGCCTTGGTCGATCCTGACGAAGACTTGATGAATACCGATCGCTTCATTGTCGGCTCGAATATTTTCAGATCACCCATCATTGCGTTCGTCTTGACCAACGACGACAAAAAAAATGTGCACTTCACCGAGCACTTCTTCAACCAGCAGTTGGATCTGTATGAAGGGTTTCTCGCCCAGCCATTCGATGTCGCCGGGCACGCTCAAGCGGCGACATTGATCCACGAATTCGCCCATCAGTTCTCAAAAGCGGAAGATTTCGCCTCACTGGAGGCTCGCCGACCATTCGCCGATCTGATTGAAGACCTCACCCATTACGGGCAATCAATGAGGAGTGAACTCGAACTCTTTCAGAGCCGGGCGCTGTCATTGCTCACCCCTCGCGAGGAGTTGTTTGCACGTTGGAGCGCCAAGAAAGGCGAGTTTGTGAGTCTGGATAAAATTCGTGGGGGCGAAGTGCTGACCAAGGAAATTCTCCAGTTGACCCTCAGTCCGACCATCGATGAGGCGCGCAACAAGTTTTATGATCGAACGTCATCGGATGTACGTGCCGATGTCATCCTGCGCAATGCCGACTCGATCGCCCGGCTGATTTGCGAGATGGGCCGGCAACTCGATCCGGTACCCGCCCCTTAAAAAATTCCAAGAAAAAAGCGCAGGTCGTAACCTGCGCCTTTTCGCGAGCAATTAGTCTCAGTCTTTCTGATCGCGCAATACATTGCCCGAGGCACCGTCGATGCGGAACTCGTAGACAACACCATCAGCCTTGCGGCCTTCGCCTTTCCAATAGCCATTGTTATCGGCTTCGATCTCATAGACCTCGACATAACCCGCCTTGGTCTTGACGATCTCGATAGCCTTTTCGATAGTCACCCAACCAGCTCCCGGCTTATCGGCCATTGCCGCGCCGGCGCTGAGCAAAGTGGCAGTGGCTATCAGGGCTGCGAAAGTCTGCTTTATCATTTTTTTCACTCCATTTATGGATAGTGGTCATTGGCGTCCTGCTTTTTGGGCGCTTGAGTGAAAAATAAGTTCCACTTTGATGGGTAAATGCCATGACTCTTGTTCTCGGCAACTTCCCGTCAAGGTTAGAATGTGCGAAATCAGGACGAGTCAATGACCCAAGACACCCTCTCGGAAGCCGAATACGATGCGATCACCGATGCCGCCGCGCACTGGTGCATGCGTCTGCACGCTGCCGACTGCACGGACGACGAGCGTCGCGCATTCAAGCAATGGCACGAAGCCCATCCCCTGCATGCGTTCGAGTACGAAGCCATGCTGGAAATCTGGGACGTAGCCGAGCATCTGCCGCGCCCTGAATCAACGGTGGTCGCGCCCATTCGTCAGGCCTCTCGCTCATGGCGTCAATATGCTGTAGCCGCGGGTGTCTGCGCACTGGCGTTGCCGCTAGCGGCTTACACTGGCTGGAACCTCGGCTGGCTGCCCGACAGCTATCAGCACTTCACCGCCACCGACAATGTCCGCCAGGTCACGTTGAGTGATGGCAGTCAGCTTGAGCTGAACCTGAATACTGATCTGACCTTCAGCAACTACAAGGACGAGCGGCGGGTCACGCTGAAAAAAGGTGAGGCGTTCTTCACCGTCAGTCATGACACTTCGCACCCGTTTGTCGTGCGCGCCGGTGAAGGCAGAATCCGCGTGACCGGTACGCGCTTCAACGTCTGGAAGTATGAAGATCAAGTGCGAGTGAACCTGATCGAAGGTTCGGTGCTGGTGACCAGCAACAGTGCATTACCGGGCGACGGCTTGCGCCTGGGACCGGCCATGCAGGCGCGTTACAAACAGGGCGATTACATGCCGCAGATCAGCCAGACCTATCCCGGCGACCCTTCGCTGGCCTGGCGCAGTGGCAAACTGGTGCTGGACAATCTGGCACTCAATGACGCCCTGCCGCTGATCAATCGTTACCTCGACAAGCCGTTGATGCTCGCCGACAGCAGCACTGGCTCGATTCGCGTTGGCGGCATCTACAACATCAAAGAACTGAACAACCTCGCCAACACCCTGCCCAGAGTGTTGCCCGTCTATCTGACGCGCAACAAGGAAGGCAACCCGGTGATCAACCCGATACCGCAAAAACCGCCAAAAAGCTGAAGGCCGCGCCCCTTGCGGGATGCGGCCTCCAGTGTTTGCTCAGTTAAGGCTCGGTTTTACTGCGCGGCGACTTTCCCCATCTTGTCCAACGACCCGCGAATGGTCTGCACTTGATATTGCGGATCTGCCTGGATCTGCTGCTCGGTGAACGGCATCACACTCCACTGTTTCTTCGAGAAAGCCTCGGTCTGGTCCCGTGAATATTTCGAAGCCGGATCACTGGATAGCGAGAATGCCAACAAGCCCTGCGCGTGCGGCCCCTTTTCATCGAACGTCACCACTTGCAGGTAGCTGGTGCCGCTGACTACTTCGAATTTGCCGTCTTCGCGTGGCACGCTCTGGATGGCGTTGTAGATCCCCAATGTGCCCGGCCCACCATGAATCGGTGTCTGATGCCCGCCACTGCTGACCACCTGGATATCGCCCCAACGGGTTTGCGGCGTCAGGCCCATCTTGCCGGCCAGTTCAGCCGTCGCCAGCATCGCCGTGCGTAATGCCTTGGCCACCTCTGGCTGCTCGATCGCCAGACCCCGCGGCGTGTGTTGCGGATCTTTTGGATCGAAGGCAACGCGCCAGATATCCGCGGACTCCTGCAATGCCTGCATGATGTTCTGGAAGTGCACCAGCCCTGTGCCCGAATCCAGATTGGCCCGACCGTCCCACGCTTTGAGGCTCGCGCAAACCGGTTTCAGCGCTGGCGCATCGGCTCCCAGATCAGCCGCGCAGAATTTCAACAGATCCGGCACAACCTGAGTCGCCAGGTACACCTGATCGTCCATCACCATCTCCTGCAAATCTTTCGCCGCCACCGAGCCTTTTTTACTCAGGCCCGCCAGACGATCGAGGGCGAAGCGCGAACGCAGGCCCAACGGTTGACCGTCCTGGCTGATCAGTGGCGAGAAACCGGTCAGCGGTTGCGCCGGGTTCGCCAGCCACGCCGAATCGTTGGAGTGCTGGACGAAGTCCTTGCGCAGCAGTTGCGGCAATTGGCTGGACGCATAGATGCCCTTCTGCGCCGCTTGCGGGTCGATATCCCAGGCGCAGGCGCTGTTGGAGCCGTCCAGCACGATCATCTGAGTACCTGCACGCGGATCACTGCACCGGGCCAGTTTTTCCCGGCTGACGTTCGGCACCACCGACAGGTTCATGTACAGCGTCTGCCCCTTGTCATCGACGGCGAGCGTGTTGACCCACGGAATGCCCTGAATCTTGTGCACCGAATCCTGCAACGCCTGAAGCGTGGTGGCCTGATTCATTGCATACCACTGCGTGAGGACGCGATCGTTATCGAGGTTGGCATCGCGCAAGCTGTAGGCGAACTGATTGTCCCAGTCGAGCTTGCCCGGCCATTGCACGATCGGGCCGAACTTCGAGCTGTAAATGTCGCGGGCCACCGGCGCCACTTGCCCGTCAGCCTGTTTGACCTGCACGGTCACGGTCTGCTTGCTCATCGGCACGGATTGACCATCGAGCAGATAATGCGTCGGGTCTTTCGGATCGAGTTGCAGGCGATACAGCGTGAAATGCTTCGACGAGTCGACCGTGTGCGTCCAGGCCAGATGCTGGTTGAAACCGATGTTGATCATCGGCAGGCCCGGCAAGGCAGCGCCCATTACGTCGAGCTTGCCCGGGATGGTCAGGTGCATTTGATAGAAACGCATGCCGCCGACCCACGGAAAGTGCGGGTTGGCCAAAAGCATGCCGCGCCCGTTGAACGAGCGCTCACTGCCCACCGCCACCGCGTTGCTGCCTCGATCCAGGGCAAAACGCTGCTGGCGCGCGTCGGCCATCTGATAGGCGTGTTCATCGTGTTCGATGCGAGCCGTGGCCTGAGGAGGCGCAGCACCCGCCAGCGCTTCGGCGAATTGACCGACACCGCCCTCGACCAGCAGGCGGCGGGTCAGTTTGACCAGATCTTCAGGGGCAATGTCGCGTACCCACTCACCCTGACACTGCTGCGGCAACCCCTGCGGACGGCGCTCGGCGAGATAACGGTTGTAGCCGGCAGCGTAACCTTCGACCAGATCCCGCACCTGTGCCGGTTGCGCCTGCCAGAACGTATTGACCGCTTCGGGCGTATTGAGCCAGTTGAAGAAAACGTCGCTGACGCGGTTCTCGCGTTCTTCAACGGTCAATTGATCCGGCCCGAAATAGCGTGAGCGCTGGCCGTTGACCGTAACGATTTCGTTGGCCAACAGGCACAGGTTGTCCTGTGCATAGGCATAACCGATGCCGAAACCGAGACCACGTTCGTCTTGCGCGCGAATGTGCGGCACGCCAAAACCGGTCCGGCGAATCTCGGCGCTGGTATCGACGGTAGGGCTTAACGCATGGGCCGACAGGCTCAGCCCGAGAAACATGCCGGCAAGTGTCAGTCCGGTTAACTGCCTGGAAATAATCACGCTCGCTCCTGATCGAAATGCCAAAGAGCGGATCTGGCGTTGCCACACGAAGAAGATATGACGGGCAATCGATCCGCTCCGGATACACCCACGCGTCCACGCGCAATGAGCCTGTCCTGAAAACGAACCCGAAGAAAAAATATTTAGTCCGGCGCAGCGCGATATTTGCCCGGCATTACACGGTGAAGACGAATTACCGACAAATTTTCTACATTTTTTCTTTCATGATTTGTCGAGCTGATACGTCTTGTTTAGAGAGCGCAAAAAAACCTTTCCCGATCAGGCTCTGAAAAGGAGTAATCGCATGTACAACTCGCAACTACCAACGGACGGTAGCCAGGCCCCAAAAGGAGTATCCATGAGCCCCCAAGCGAGCGATTTCGGGCAACGTGTCGAGCGTCACGGTAATGAACGCATCCGGCTGTTGCTGAAAAGTTTCGGTCTGCGCACCAGCCTGATTCGTCTGAAAGTCATCGACGCCCTGCTGCTTGCAGCGCAAAGCGACCGACGCCTGGGCGTGCGGGGTGTCCACAGCCAATTGCTCGACCTGGATATTCCGCTGTCCTTCCTCAGTGTGCGCGAAGTCCTCAAGCGGCTGTGCGCCGAAGGCGTGATCACCTTCAATGCGGACAAGAGCTACAGCCTGCATCCACAGGCTGCTGCCGTCCTCAACAACGATTGAAACGTGCGGCGACCGCCGTCAAGGCTTGACCTTGCGGCGCATCACGCCGTTGATCACGACCACAACCACCGCCACACCGATGGCGATGTACTGGAACGTCTTTTCATCGATTTTCCCGGTGTTTTGCAGCCAGGACAGGCCGAGCATGATCGCCAGTACGGACACGGCGATCAGAATCGAATAAATCAAGCGTTGCTTCTGGGTCATTGTGGCTTCCTGAATCTTTGAAATGTATCCGGTTTGTATCCGTTTGCATGCCATGCGCTTACCGTGTTTCGGGGATGCGCCGGGGCAAACGGGGTCTCATGTTACAGCCGATGAAGAGTTTTGGCTTCATGACGGCTTCACCATGAGGACTTTTGAAATGCTGCGTCGAATCACCTGGCTGATTCCCCTTCTCGCCCTGCTGACCCTGAGCGGTTGCATCATCTTCCCGCACGGCGGCTGGCACGACGATCACCATCGTTATTACCAGGGCGGTCCTGGTTATTATCAACATCGTTAGAACAGGATTGTTCGCCCTGCCCGCCTGCCGATAATGCGCGCAGGGAAATTGACAGCCCAACCACTTCAAACTATGCCCGCTCTTTGCGGGCATTGTTTTTCCGAAGTTCATCGATAAAAAACCTTGGATCCAATCAACACAATGCAACCATTTGAAATTTAATGTATTAGCAAACAACTAGGTCACTCGCATCACTACCCTTAGTCTCTGCAAACTTCCTTAACACTAACTTAACAAGGATGCTTCATGCAGAGGACATTGATAAAAATAGGTCCGCGACACCTCATCGGATTCTGTCTGGCCCTGAGCGCTTTTGAACTACTGACCTATATGGCCAGCGACTTGATCATGCCGGCGATGTTAAGCGTCACTGCCGATTTACATGCTGATGTCCGCCATGTACCCCATGCCTTCAATCTTTATTTGCTGGGGGGCGTCTGCCTGCAATGGTTGATGGGGCCACTGTCTGATCAGTGGGGTCGACGACCGATGTTATTAATCGGTTGCGCAGTATTCGGGATTGCCTGTGCGGCTACATTCATCACCCACAACATCGAAGTTTTCAATCTGCTACGACTGATTCAGGGGGCAGGCCTGGGATTCGTCGTGGCAGTCAGCTATCCAGCCCTGCAGGAAGTCTTCTGCGAGGCCGATGCAGTGCGTCTGATGGCCCTGCTGGGCAACGTCGCGCTGTTATCGCCATTGCTGGGTCCATTGCTCGGCAGCCTGTTGCTGGAATGGCTGAGCTGGCGCGAGCTGTTTCTGGCTCTGGGTTTCGCTGCGGCGGCGGTCTGGCTGGGGCTCTATGCTTTCATGCCGGAGACCGTGGGCGTTGTGCGACTTGATGGCCAGCAACAGGCGCAAGTGCGGTTTTCCCTGCGCCAGACGGGACAGCGCTACCTGGCTTTGCTGGGCAATCGTCACTTCGTCTGGGCGTGCCTCGCCCTGGGGCTGATGAGCCTGCCGCTGATCGCCTGGATCGGCGTGGCACCGCTACTGCTGATCCAGTTGCTGGGTATGACACCGCTTGAATACGGGCTGTGGCAGATCCCGATTTTCTCAGCCGTCATCGCCGGCAATCTGATCCTCGACCGCTTGCTGGTCACTCACTCATTGCCACAGGTGATTCGCTTGGGGCAATGGCCATTTTGCCTGGGTCTCTTGGGGTTGATCGGTTGCGCGTTGCTGTGGAAAGGCCTGGTACCCGTGGTGGCCAGTCTGACGCTTTATGCCGTCGGGTTGGGCATCAGCAATGCCGCGCTGTATCGACTGGCATTGTTCTGCACGGATGACAGTAAAGGTCTGGTCTCGGCCATGGTCGGCATGATTTCGATTGCCGTGATGGGCATCGGTGGATCACTGGTTGCCGTCCTTGGCGGCGGCACACACCTTGGATTTTTCGCACTCTTGTCTGCCTTCGGCGGCCTGATGTGCCTGCCCTTTCTGCACGGATTCTTACAAGACCGGCATAACGACTGCATCTCACCTCAGTAAAGGAATATTGATGAATCACTTACCCGTCAGCGACGCGCTCTGCGCGTTGCCAGGACCTTATTGCCTGGATTCCGTGCCCGGTGGCCTGTTTGATCGGGCCATGGCCGAAATCAGCCGCTTTCACTGCCGGCACACACCCGGTTATGAAGGCTGGCTGAACGCCAACGGCCTTGTGGTAGATGATTTGGACGGCCTCGATGACTGGTCACGACTGCCACCGATCTTCGCCAACTTTTTCAAGCAGCGACTGCTCCTCAGCACCGTCGGCGAAGACGCGCTGGAACTGACGTCCTCCGGCACCAGCGGTCAGCAAAGCCGCATGCGCTATGACAAACGCAGCCTGGCGGCAGCTCAGTTCATGGTCGCGCAGATCTTTCGGCATTACGGCTGGGACACTCCGGACACGCCCTGCAACTACCTGCTGCTGAGTTACGAGCCGCAAGGCCGGATCACGCTGGGCACCTCATTCACTGACCAGTTTCTGTGTAGCTTTGCCCCCGCCAATCGCGTGGTTTATGCCCTGCGCAATACCGGTGACGGTCACCAATTCGATGTGTTCGGCGTCATCCAGGCTTTGCAGGAGTTTGCCGAAGAAGGTCTGCCGGTGCGCATCCTCGGTTTCCCGGCGTTTCTCTGGCAAACCCTGCAACGGATGCAGGCCACTGGCGTCGCGGATCTGCAGTTGCCCGCCGGTTCGCTGGCATTTTTCGGTGGTGGCTGGAAAACCCAGGCAGCGCAAGAAATTCCCCGGCAACAACTGTACGCACACATCCATCAGCAACTGGGCATTGAAAAGGTTCGTTGTCGCGATGGTTACGGCGCCGTCGAGCACGCGGTGCCTTATGTCGAATGCGACCACCATCACTTCCATGTCCCGGTTTACGCAAAGGTGCTGGTGCGCAATCCCGCGGACTTTTCCTTGCAGCCCTATGGCCAGCAAGGCCTGCTGGGCTTCGTCTCGCCGTACATCTCGTCCAGCCCCGCGCATGCGGTGGTGATGAGTGATCTGGCGACGCTGCACCCCGGCGCGAGCTGCGGTTGTGGCTTGGCCAGCGACTGGTTTGAGCTGCATGGCCGTGCGGGCACCACGGCGGGCAGAAGCTGTGCGATGGCTGCGTCCGAACTGCTAGGAGGTCGATGACATGTACTTGATCAACGGACAGCAACACCACGCCTATAACTTCGACAGTGCACTTGAAAGCCTTGAGGCGGACCTGGCGCAACACCTGAGTACGCCGCTGCACAGCGAAACCGTGATCAACGCCGCCCTGCACTTTGCGCAATACCTGCGCAGCGCGGACACCACGCTGCCGCTCGATACAGAGCAACGACAGGCTTTGATCGACTTCTGCGATCCGCAGGCGTTACGGCGCAAATTGCAGCGCGAACTCGGCGCACAACCCGGCTCATTGCGGCGCTTTGATTATCGCCAGGCCCGCTTCGAATGCTGGAGCCCGCTTGGGCTGGTGGTCCACATCACGCCGGCCAACGCGCCGTTGCTGGCCTTCTGCGCGGTGCTGGAAAGCCTGCTGGCCGGCAACGTCAACTGGTTGCGACCCAGCAGCAGCGATCAGGGTCTGACCGCAGGCCTGCTTGGCGCTCTGCTGCAATGCGACCCGAGCGCTCAACTCGCAGGTTACGTCGCCGTATTGCCGGTCAGCACGGCGCAAATCGCACGCCTGTGCAAACGGGCCAACGGCGTCGCAGCCTGGGGCGGTGAAGCGGCCCTGCAAGCCATTCGCCAACAGATCCCGGCCGGCTGCCGCTGGATCGATTGGGGCCACCGCATCAGTTTCGTTTACCTGACGCCCGATGCCGCCACCCCACAAGCCCTGGATGCCGTGGCGGATGAAGTCTGTCGGCTGGATCAGCAAGCCTGTTCCAGTCCGCAATGGCTGCTGGTCGACAGTGACGACCCCGAGATCCTGCACGACATCGGCGAACGGCTGACGGCCGCCTTCGAACGTCGCGCAAGACAATGGCCAGCGCTGCTGCCCACGGCGCAAGAAGCCTCGCAAATCACCACGCATGCGCAAATGGCGCGGCTGGCGCAGAGTTTCGCTGAGCAAACCGGGCACGTCTGGAGCGCACCGGGCTGGCGAGTCATCTGGGCGCACAATCGTCAACTGACGCCTTCGCCGCTGTTTCGCAGCGTGCTGATGTATCCGGTGCCGCGCGCCCTGATCACCGACACGCTGTTGCCATGGCGCAATGTCCTGCAGAGCTGCGCGCTGCTGTGCGGCGCAGCGCAAACCGGCGAGCTGGCACGTACGCTGATCGGTGCGGGCGTCACGCGAATCGCCCCGATCAGCAGCATTCATGACGGCTATGACGGTGAGCCACATGACGGCGTCTACGCCCTGCAACGACTGAGCCGTCGCGTGTCCGTCAGCTTGCCCGCCGACGTTTTGCCGAACCACGCCACCCTTGATTGCCCGCCATTGTCCGCGTCGCTGTCCGGGCTGCCGATCATGGACAAAACAGCCTTTGTCACCCAGCAACTCAACGCTAGCGCGCAGCTGTACTTTCGCTCCGGAGGCAGCAGCGGCACACCAGCGTTATCGGCTTACAGCTATGACGATTTCGACCGGCAAATGCGCGCGACGGCTGACGGCTTGTTCGCTGCCGGCCTCGACCCGGCCCGGGATCGAGTGATGAACCTGTTCTTCTGCGGCGGTTTGTACGGTGGCTTCCTCAGTTTTGCCAAAGTCCTCGAGTTGCTGGACATCACGCACCTGCCGATGGGCGCCCCGACCGATGACGATTACCGCGAAATCGCCGAATTGATCGTCAGTCAACGCGTGACCACATTGATTGGCATGCCGAGCACCGTGCATCGGCTGTTCCTCAACGAACGGCAACGGTTGCAGGCCTATGGCGGGATCGACAAGGTTTTTCTCGGCGGCGAACACCTCAGCGCAAACAGTCGCGAGCTGCTGCACAGCTGTGGCGTGTCGAACATCCGCTCGGCCATTTACGGCAGTGTCGACGCCGGCCCACTCGGTCATGCCTGCCAGGCTACCAGCGATGGCGTTTTCCATTTGATGAGTGACACCCAGCACCTGGAAATTGTCGCCCTCGACGCCGATGAACCCGTCACGGGTAATCAAATCGGCCGCTTGCTGTTTACGTCTATCGCACGGGAGGCACAAAACGTTCGGCGTTATGAGGTTGGCGACACGGGACGCTGGATTTCCGGCCCCTGCGCCTGCGGACTCCTCTCGCCGCGCTTCGAACTGCTGCAACGCCACGGCAAGCTGATACGCATCGGCACCGACTTCATTTCATTGAGCGAACTGGCAGAACACCTGCAGGTGCCGTTTCAGTTGCTGCTCGAGCATGCCCCCGATGGCCTGGAACGCATGAGTCTGCGAAGCGAGCTGGAAGCGGCCGACGCACAGTTGCGGTTGTCCCGTTACCCGACACTGACCACGGTGATCGAAACCGGACTGTTACACCTGGAAGTTGAAGTCTGTGCCGTCGAGCACTTCACCCGAAACAGACACAGCGGCAAGACGCCGATCCTGATTGATTCACGCACTTGATACGTGCGGCGAGTTCAACCAGACCACGATAAAAATGGTGAACATTGTGAAAACTTCCGAACAACTGAACGAGTTGATCAACTTCGCTCGTCAACATTCGCCGTATTACCACGAACACTTAGTTGACGTTTCGAAAAAAATTACCGCATTGACTGAACTGCCGCTGATTGAACCTGCTGAATATTGGCAAAACAGTCAGACGTTAAACAAATGGCCAGTTTTGACCGGTGCTGTGGCACAGGCATTGGTATTTAAAACCGGCGGTTCAACCAGCGCTGGAAAACTTTCTGTATATACGCAAGATGAATGGCGTTCATTGGTCGGTGAATTCGGCAAAAGTCTGAATTGGCAATTCCAGCCCGGTGACCGAGTCGCCAATCTATTTTTTGCCGGTGACCTGTATGCCAGCTTCCTGTTCGTCCACGACGCACTGGCCCATGTTGCCGTAGAGATTACCGAGTTCCCCTTTACCGGCAATGTCGACTCCGCTGTTCTGGCGCAATCCATCGTGCAGCATGGGATCAATGTGCTGGCGGGCCTGCCTGCACATCTGTTGACGTTCGCGGCCTGGCTCAAACGTCAGGAGCAGACGCTGCCTGTGGTCGACAGCCTGCTTTACGGCGGTGAAAGCCTGTTCGACTCGCAGCGCCAGTTACTCGAACTGGCGTTCCCCAACGCGCGCATTGCCTCCATCGGCTATGCCAGTGTCGATGCCGGTTTCATCGGTAGCAGTCAGCGCGACTGCGCCGAAGGCGAGCATCGAATGCATGCCGAACACATCCTGGTGGAAATCATCGACGAACATTCCGGCGCAGTGATCGATGCCTGTGACCACACCGGTTTGCTGGTGATCACCAGTCTGCATCGTCGGTTGATGCCGTTGATTCGCTACCCGGTGGGCGACCGCGCCTGCTGGCGAGAACCCGTCGGCAGCGCCCGGCGCAAGTTCGCACTCAAGGGCCGCAGTGCTGGCAGCCAACGGGTTCGGCTGGGGATTTTGTCGCTGATGCCGGAGGAAATCGGCGTGTTGATCCAGCACACCGCCAACAGTGACGACTGGCAACTGCTGATCGAACAGGACGGGAACAAGGATGTGTTGAGCCTGAAATGGGTGCCAAGCGCGCGATCCGCCGCCGTGGGCGATGTCAACCGGGACCTGGAGGCGGGACTGATTGAACAGTACCCGTTGATCACGCAATTACAGGCGGATCACCAGCTAAACCTGCTAGTCGAGTGCTGCACCCATGAAGATCTGCCACGCCACGCCCGCTCGGGCAAATGCTTGCGTGTGCTGGATTTGCGCTGCTATGAACACCGTCACAAGGAGGTGCCCTATGAAAGCGCTGATTCTGCGTAACTACCGTGACAGCGATGCCACGGCCGTCAGCCAACTGTTTCGTAAGGTGTACGGCGACCTTTATGTGCAGCCCCATGTGTATCTGCCACACATGATCAGCCAGAACCACGCCGACAAGCGTTGGCACTCGCTGGTTGCCGTGGTCGGTGAGGACATTTGCGGGCACGCCACGCTGTTCCGCGAAACAAACGCGCGCACGGCCGAACTGGCTTTGAGCGTGGTTCACCCGAATACCCGAGGACAAAACGTTGCTACCCGTCTGAGCCAGCATTTGTTGACCCATGCACAGGCATTGGGCTGTCAGAGCGTATTGATCAAACAGGTCACCCACCATCCGTACACGCAGCGGATGGCAATCAACCTCGACTTTCATAACACCGGATTACTGCCGGACTACGTCCCTTCGCCGTTCGGCAGCGCGGTGCCGGAATCGATAGTCCTGGGCTGTTATGCCGTCGACGGCCGCCAGCGCCCCTTGCCTCGGCAGATCTGGCCTGCCGCTTACCGGGATTTCATGCAGCAGTTATGTCGGGTGTTCGGCACAAAGAAGCAGACATTTCGTTGGCATGGCGCGGCCATTCAGCTGGAAAAACACGCTGATCGTTATGACATGCGGCTGAAAAAGCTGCGGACCGGGCTGCTCAAAGAACTAAGCGAACTACCTCGGCAATGGCTGATTTCACTTCGCCTGCGACTGTCGCGGCACTTTGCCTGGGACCTGAACAGGCTGAACGCCATTGGCTTTATCTTTACCGGGCTGGCGCCTATGGAAGATCAAGGGGGGGGATGGCTGGCGCTGTTTCACCGAGGGTTTCAGCTACGCGAGATGACGTTAACCTGCCCGTACATGCAGCAACTGCATGATCAGGCCCAACAGGAGCTCGCCACTCACTTGAGCGAGACGCCGTCACCGCGCGATTGAACGCGGTGCCGTCATTCGACAACGGCCCGCTCAATGTCAAGCGGGCCACATCAATGTCTCAAGCCTTGGCTTTGACGCCTTGGTCGACCGGTTTCACCACGTTGCCTTCACCATACGTCTTGAGGTTCTGCAGGACGTAGATGGCTTTTTTGTACTCTGGGATCAGAGCTTTGCCGTAAGCGTTGCCATTGAGGCCATTGTTCTGGATCGCATCAAGCTGAGTCGCGAAATATTCCAGTGCGTTGAATTTGACATCAATGTCTTTGGTCACGCCGAAACGGTCAAACTTGTCGCCGGCATTCATCAACGTGAAAGACGTGATCTCGGAGATCAGCCCGCGGCTACGCAGCATGTTGGCGAGGTTGCCCATCTGCTTGACCGAAACATTGGCAGGATCGAAGCCCTTGATGTTCTTGCGCAGGCCTTGCTTGTCCATTTCGGCGGTATTGATGGCGTTGGGATCATTACCGACCATGGTGAGCATCTGCTGCACCTTGATACTTTGCGCCACCTGCTTCTTCGCGCCGGTGTTGCGCACCATGACGCCAGCCTTGCTCTCCCAACCGCCGACTATGCCGATCGTCATGAGAAAACTCCCTGTGCAATTAACATGAAATGTCCTTGTTGAACCATTCGAATGCCGGGGAGTATCTACCGGCTAACTGATAGCACCAACCCTTTTGGTGCGCTTTTTTACAATTCTTGTACATTCTCGATACAAACCGGCAAACGCCTATAAACACTGGCCTGCACGACCGTGATGGAAATCCTTTCAATAGACCTTTTGCTCTAACCAACGACTCCGAGAAGCTGCCTGTATCAGATTCGATACTGACCGGTCATCGCCACAGGGCTTTTTAGTACGTCTGTACCTAAAGCTTCTCGGCGCGGCGACGATACGTTAGAGACACCCGCACTGTTTTATCCCCCCGCCCCTAATAAGAATCGCAGCTCAAGGACCGGTTTCCATGCCCGCATTCCGCACTATTCAGGCTCGCTACACGCTGTTTCTGGTTCTGTTCATTCTGCTGCTGTCGGTACTGACCGTGGCGGGTATCAGCCAACTGGTCGCGCCCAAACTGCGGCATACCGAAGAACAGGTGGTGCTCAACCGCATCGCGGAAGTCGCCGAACAGATTCAAGGCGAACTGAACAAGGTCCAGGCCCAACAACGCAGCATCACCCAGACCATTCCGTTGCTCGACAGCGCAGCCATCGACACGGTGTTGCCGGGGCTGGTGGATCAGTACGGCGAGTTGAAAGTGTTTGGCGGCGGTATCTGGCCTTTGCCGGGTCAGCGTGAAGCCGGACGCAACAAGTTCAGCACCTTCTGGCACCGGGATGCCTCGGGCAAACTGGCGGTGAACACGTTCTGGAACAGCGACGCGGCACCCAACTATTACGACCAGAGCTGGTACAAGGGCGGCATGGCCACGCCTCGCGGTCAGTGCGCCTGGGCGGCGGCCTATAAAGACGATGCCAGTGCCGAGCCGCGCACCAACTGCGCCATGGCCATCCAGAAAAACGGCAACGCCTGGGGCGTATCGACTATTGACGTGACCCTGGGCTTTTTCAATGACCTGGTGGCCCGCAAGGAAAAAGACCTCAATGCCGAAATGCTGATCGTCGAGGCCGACGGCAAGATCATCAGCAACAGTTCGCGCATCAGCGGTCCGATCGTGCTGAAGAACATCAGTGAACTGACCGCCAGCTCGACCTTCGCCAGCCAGGTCAAGGCCGGCCTGCAAAACCGCGATCAGGCGCAGCGCGTCGAGTTCGACAACAACGGGCAAGACAGCACTTTCTTCATGCGCCCGATCGAAGGCACACCGTGGTTCCTCGCCACCGCCCTGCCAACCCAAATGCTCACCGCCCAGCGTGACGACGTGCTCAGCACCCTGAGCCTGTTGCAGATTCCGCTGGTGATCCTGTTGGTGCTGTGGCAGGTCTATGCGATTCGCCAGTTGGTGCAACGCATGAAGGCGCTGAAAGCCAACATCGATTTGCTGTCCAGCGGCGATGCCGACCTGACTCGACGCATCACCATCCGCGCCGAAGACGAACTCGGCGCCATCGGCCACTCGGTCAACACCTTTATCGCCTACCTGCAAAACATGATCGGCGAAGTCACCCAGGCCACCGGCGCGATGGCGTCGAGCCTCGACAACCTGCAACGCACGTCGACGCACACCAGTCAGATTCTCTTGCGTCACGCCTCGGAAACCGATCAGACCGTCACCGCCATCACCGAGATGAGCTCGACCGCCGAAAGCGTGGCGCAAAACGCTGCTGAAACCGCAGCGTTCACCCAGCGCGCCAACGAAAACGCCGACCGTTCGCGAGTGGTCGTCGGCGAGGCAACCAACAGCGTGGTGGCGCTGATCGACGAAGTGGCCAGCGCCACCCATAAAGTTGAAAACATGCAACAGGACGCCCAGCGCATCACCGAGATTCTCGGCGTGATCGGCGCGATTGCCGGCCAGACCAATCTGCTGGCCCTCAACGCCGCCATTGAAGCGGCCCGCGCCGGGGAACAGGGCCGAGGTTTTGCTGTGGTCGCAGACGAAGTCCGCGCCCTCGCCGCCCGCACACAAGCCAGCACCTCGGAAATCAACGAGATGCTGACGCGCCTGACGCAAGGCGTGAGCTCGTCGGTCAGCGCCATGGAAAACACCCAGGCCAGCTGTCAGTCGGCCGCCGACGCCACCGCACGGGTCAACTCCGGGCTGGATGAAATGGCCGGCTCGGTCAGCCACATCAACAGCCTCAGCACGCAGATCGCCACCGCCGCCGAACAGCAAAGTGTGGTGACCGAAGAAATCAACCGCAGCATGGTGCAGATTCGCCATATGGTTGATGAACTGGTGCAGAGCGGTCAGGCCAGCGAGCTCAACACGCGGCAGTTGCTGGAAGCCAATGGCCGGGTGAGCGCGATCATGGGGCGCTTCAAGGTCAGTTGATTGATGCAGTTTTTTTTGCCAATCAGATAACCCCTGTGGGAGCTGGCTTGCCAGCGATGGGGCCCGGTCAGACACATCGTCATTGACTGACCTGCCGCCATCGCGGGCAAGCCCGCTCCCACAAGGTCCCACGGCGTTCACGCAATCGTCATTCGTGGCCGCCTGACAGATTTGTCATCTAGCCCTCATCTGCCTGTCAGCCGTGATCTACGATCATCCTGCCGGTCTGTCTTGTATCAACTGGAAACACTCCGTTGATGCCGGGCAGGAAAATCCAGTCAAAATGTGTTCTTTTTTGACCGCCATCCGAGTCGAGAACCTGTCATGCAAACCTCTCTGCGTCTGCTCGCCCTGAGCGCCCTGTTCCTCTCCTCCCTGGCCCAGGCCGCTGACCTGATCCCTATTGAAGTGCATCGCGACGCCAACTGCGGCTGCTGCAAAAAATGGATCAGCCACCTGGAAGCCAACGGTTTCAAGGTCGAAGATCACGTCGAAAGCGACATGAGCAGCTTCAAGCAACAACATGGCGTGCCACCACGCCTGGCTTCGTGCCACACCGCGATCATCAACGGCAAATTCGTCGAAGGCCATGTGCCGGCGGAACAAGTGCTGGCCCTGAGCAAGCGCGACGATCTGCTCGGTGTTGCCGCACCGGGCATGCCGATGGGCTCGCCGGGCATGGAAGTGGACGGCATGAGCGATGCCTATCAAGTGATCGGCCTGAAAAAGGATGGCGTTGATGTGGTGGTGGCGGACTACCCGGCCCATTGATGAGCGCCGCTTACATTGGATTGTTCTTTGCCGCCTTTGGCGCGGCGACACTGTTGCCGTTGCAATCCGAGGCGTTGCTGGTCGGATTGATTGTCAGCGAGCGTTACTGGCTCTGGGGTTTGCTGGCGGTGGCGACCGTGGGCAATGTGCTCGGCTCGCTGGTCAACTGGTGGCTGGGCCGTGGGCTGGAACGTTTTCAGAATCGGCGCTGGTTTCCGGTCAGCGCCAGACACATGGCCACGGCGCGCCGACACTATGAGCGTTATGGGCATTGGTCGCTGTTGCTCAGTTGGCTGCCGGTCATCGGTGATCCGCTGACGCTGATTGCCGGCGTCATGCGCGAGCCGCTCGGGCGCTTTCTGTTGATCGTCACACTGGCCAAAGGTGCACGTTATGCCGTGCTGGCCATGCTGACGCTGGGTTGGCTTGGGTGAACGATCAGGCGCGGAGACTGCCTGTGTTTTAACGTCGTCATAATCCGCTCATTCCAGCATCGGCCGATCTCAAATGGAGTTTGACCTTATGTCTGTCACGATTTCCCGCTGGCTTCCCAGTCTGTTCCTCACCGCCGCCCTGCCGTTGTTTGCTCATGCTGCCGCCACTCCGGTCGAAGGTCCTGCATACGGCCCGGAGCTACAAGGTTTCGACTACCCTTACACACTCAAGCATTTCGCCTTTCAATCCCAAGGCAAGTCCCTGCAAATGGGCTACATGGATGTCGCCGCCCACGGTAAGGCCAACGGTCGCACGGTAGTGCTGATGCACGGCAAGCTCTTCTGCGCCGCCACTTGGGATAGTTCGATCAAGACCCTGAGCGAAGCGGGTTACCGGGTTATCGCACCGGATCAGATCGGCTTCTGCACCTCCAGCAAACCGGACAATTATCAGTACAGCTTCCAGCAACTGGCGACCAACACCCAGCAATTGCTCAAGGCACTGGGTATTCAGAAAGCCACCCTTTTAGGTCACTCCACCGGTGGCATGCTCGCCACGCGCTACGCCCTGATGTTCCCGGAGCAGGTCGAGGAACTGGCGCTGGTCAACCCTATCGGGCTAGAAGACTGGAAAGCTCTCGGCGTGCCCTACCGCACTGTGGATCAATGGTATGAGCGTGAGCTGAAGGTCAGCGCCCAAGGCATTCGTGAGTACCAGCGCACCAACTTCTATGATGGCCGCTGGAAACCCGAGTTCGACCGCTGGGTCGACATGCTCGCAGGTCTGAGCAAAGGCCCGGGTAAAACCCAAGTGGCCTGGAACTCGGCGCTGATCTACGACATGATTTTCACCCAACCGGTGTACTACGAGTTCAAGGACCTGAAGATGCCGACTCTGCTGTTGATCGGCACTACCGACACCACAGCCATTGGCAAAGACATTGCGTCACCTGAAGTGAAAGCGAAGATGGGGCACTATGACGTGCTCGGCAAACAAGTAGCCAAACTGATCCCGCAATCCACACTGGTGGAATTTTCCCGCTTGGGCCACGCGCCGCAAATGGAAGAACCGACGCAGTTTCATCAGGCGTTGCTCGGCTGGCTGAACAAGAACAATCCCGTTCGTTGATGAGGAGAAGCTGATGGCGGTGCAGATTGCAGTGATCGATGACTGGCAGGATGTGGCCCGCGACGTGGTTGATTGGGCGCAACTCGGCGGCGTTGGGGAAGTGACTTTCGAGCACGATTACCCGGCAGACAACGCCACCCTGGCCGAACGCCTTGGCAAGTACCAGGTGATCTGCGTGATGCGCGAACGCACGCGGTTCGACGCAGACCTGCTCAAGCGCCTGCCCAACCTCAAGCTGCTGGTCACCGGAGGCATGCGCAACGCCGCACTCGACATGCCGGCTGCGGCGGCGCTGGGCATCAAGGTCTGCGGCACCGACAGCTACAAACATGCAGCCCCGGAATTGACCTGGGCGCTGATCATGGCCGCAACGCGCAACCTGGTGAACGAAGCCAACTCATTGCGTGCAGGTAGCTGGCAACAGGGACTGGGTGGCGATCTGCATGGCAAGACGTTGGGTATTCTCGGGCTGGGCAGCATCGGCCAGCGGGTGGCGCAGTTCGGACAGGTGTTCGGCATGCGCGTCATTGCCTGGAGTGAAAACCTCACGGCCGAACGCGCTGAACACGTCGGCGTGACCCTCGTCAGCAAGCAGCAATTGTTCGAGCAGGCCGACGTGCTGTCGGTGCATCTGGTGCTCAGCGACCGCAGTCGCGGGCTGGTCGATACGCAGGCGCTGGACTGGATGAAACCGACGGCACTGCTGGTCAACACCGCCCGTGGGCCGATTGTCGATGAAACAGCACTGATCAAGGCGCTGCAAAAACAGCGCATTGCCGGGGCGGCGCTGGATGTGTTCGATCAGGAGCCTTTACCGGCACTGCACCCGTTTCGCACACTGGACAATGTGCTAGCGACGCCCCACGTCGGGTATGTCAGTCGACAGAACTATGAGCAGTTCTTTTCGCAGATGATCGAGGATATTCAAGCCTGGTCGGCCGGCAATACGCTTCGCCAGCTGAACTGAAATTCGCACTCGCTCACTGAACTGCCCCCTGTAGGAGCTGCGGCACGCTGCGATCTTTTGATCTTGTTTTTAAAGATCAAGATCAAAAGATCGCAGCCTGCGGCAGCTCCTACAAATGGCCAATGACGTCAGCCATTCAACAAACTGTTCGCACCACAACAGTGCGACCGCCCTCCCCGCTAGCACGAAATTGTGACTGATCAGTCACCGTTTTGATCCGCGCCCTCAAAAAAATCTGCACTTCGTCGGTGCGTTTACTCTCTTGCAACGCGAATTCCGCAGCCCGCCAACCGATTGTCGAACAATTTACCCATTTGCTCTGGCCCGCTCTAGGATCTGGCCTAGACTGACTTTCGCGGGGCAAAACCGGCCGGTCACAAACTGGAAAAATTATCGAAACTTTTGCTGATCCCGGCGGGTCATCTGAAAGGCAGGGCCAAAGTGACTGGTGCAATCCTTGCAATGGCCTCTTCACCCATTCTGCTTGCGCGTGTTGGGTAGCATTTGCTCACCGATGCGTGGCGCGTTTGCGCCCGGCCACAGGACGTGGTCATGGACAGGGTTTGTTCAAGACAAGAATCAGATCAACGACACGGGAGATTCATATGATCAGTGCGGCATTGGATATACAGGGAGAACGTGCTCAGCAGTCAGTTGGCGAAGCGAGCACCGTCAGCGTTCCCGGCAGCCGATCGATCAACATCCCCGGCACCAAGACGCTGACTCCGGTAGCGAGCCAGAATCCCAACAAGAAAAAAGTATTGTTCGTCACCTCGGAAATCGCCGATCTGGTGAAGACCGGCGGCCTCGGTGACGTTTCCGCCGCCCTGCCCCGTGCCATGGCGCATCTGCACGATGTACGCGTGTTGATCCCCGGTTATCCGCAAGTGATGCACAGCGAAAACCCTATTCATATCATTGGCGAACTGGGCGGCCATGCAGCGCTGCCGCCGTGCAAGATCGGGCGCATGGACATGCCGGACGGGCTGGTGATTTATGTACTGATCTGTCCCGAACTCTACGAGCGTGAAGGCTCACCCTACGGCGCCAACAATGGTCGTGACTGGCCGGACAACCACATTCGCTTTGCCCGTCTGGGCCTGGCCGCCGCTGATATCGCCGCCAACCTCGCGCAAATCCACTGGTGCCCGGATCTGGTGCACGCCCACGATTGGCCCGCCGGGCTGGCGCCCGCTTATATGCACTGGCGCGGGCAACGCACACCAACCTTGTTCACCATTCACAACCTCGCCTATCAAGGCGTGACCAGCCTTGGCTCCTGCCCGGAGCTGGGGATTCCGACCCATGCCTTGCAACAGGAAGGCATGGAGTTCTACGGCAAGATGTCGTTCCTCAAGGCCGGCATGGCGTATTCGAGCCATATCACCACGGTCAGCGCGACCTATGCGCAGGAAATCACCACCCCGGACTTCGGCTGCGGCCTCGACGGCTTTCTTGCCGCCAAGACCCAGCAAGGCTTGCTCAGCGGCATCCCCAACGGCATCGATGAGAGCTGGGACGCAGCGACCGATCCACATCTGTTCGCGCCGTTCCACATCGGCGACTGGGAAGGCAAAGCGGTCAACGCCGCTCACGTTCGCGAGCTGTTTGGTCTGCACGATTCCGAAGGCCCATTGTTCGCCGTGGTATCTCGCCTCGTTTACCAGAAAGGTCTGGATCTGACCGAAGCGGTCTCCGAGTACATCGTGCAGAACGGCGGCCAGATCGCGATCATCGGCCGTGGCGAGCCGGAAGAAGAGCAAGCCATGCGTGAACTGGCGCTGCGCTTTCCCGGCCAGATTGGCGTACGCATCGGCTTCAACGAAACCGACGCCCGCCGCATGTTTGCCGGCAGCGACTTCCTGTTGATGCCTTCGCGCTACGAACCGTGCGGTTTGAGCCAGATGTACGCCCAGCGTTTCGGCTCGTTGCCGGTGGCGCGCAATACCGGCGGTCTGGCCGACACCATCGAAAACGGCGTGACCGGTTTCCTCTTCGATCAATCCACCGTCGAGAGCTACCGCGAAGCCCTGAGCCGCGCCTTCAAGGTCTTTGCGTTCCCCGAGCTGCTCAACGCCATGCGTTGCCGGGCCATGGCGGCGCCGTTCAACTGGTGCAAAGCCGTCGAACCGTACGCCGAACTTTATGAACAACTGGTCGCCAAGGCGCTGGGTAAAGCCCACCACAAGTAATCAGGGAGTTTTCCACGATGCCGTTACGGACCCAAGAAAACTGGCCCCACGGCGCGATCATGCTGGACGCCGAACACACACAATTTGCGCTATGGGCACCCGACGCGTTTTACGTCAGTGTCGAACTGGAAGACGGGCAGTCGCTGCCCATGCTGCCGCAAGCCGATGGCTGGTTCCTGATCAAGACCCGCTGTCCGGCAGGCACGCGTTACCGCTACAACATCGATGGCGAACTGGATGTGCCGGATCCGGCCTCCCGCGCCCAGGACGGCGACCTCGACCGCCAGAGCGTGGTGGTCGATCCGCTGGCCTATCAATGGCAGCACAGTGCCTGGCACGGCAGACCATGGAACGAAGCGGTCATCTATGAATTGCATGTCGGGACGCTGGGCGGTTTTGCGGCTGTCGAGCAGCATCTGGCACGGCTGGTAGCGCTGGGCATCACCGCGATTGAACTGATGCCGATCGCGCAATTTCCCGGCGAGCGCAACTGGGGTTACGACGGCGTCTTGCACTACGCCCCGCAAGCCTCGTACGGCACCCCGGAACAACTCAAGCATTTGATCGACACCGCCCACGGCCATGGTCTGGCGGTGATTCTTGACGTGGTCTACAACCACTTCGGCCCCGACGGCAATTACCTCGGTCGCTACGCCAAAGGGTTTTTCCGCGAGGACAAACACACGCCGTGGGGCGCCGGAATCGATTTTCGGCGTCGTGAAGTCCGCGATTTCTTCATTGAAAACGCGTTGATGTGGCTGCTCGAGTATCGCTTCGACGGCTTGCGCCTGGATGCCGTGCACGCCATCGAAGACCCGCATTTCCTGCGTGAACTGGCGCAGCGCATTCGCCAACAGATTGATCCGGGGCGTCATGTCTGGCTGACCGTCGAGAATGAGCTCAACCAGTCAAGCTTGCTGGAAGAAGATTACGACGCGCAGTGGAACGACGACGGCCATAACGCCCTGCATGTATTGCTGACCGGTGAAACCGACGCCTATTACGCCGACTACGCACTGCAACCCACCCAACAGTTGGTCCGCTGCCTGAGCCAGGGTTTCGTCTTTCAGGGGCATATCACCCGCCACGGCGAACCCCGGGGCGAACCGAGCGAACATCTGCCGTCGACCGCGTTCGTACTGTTTCTGCAAAACCACGATCAGATCGGCAACCGGGCTTTCGGTGAGCGCCTGCATCAACTGGCCGATCCCCGCGCCTTGCAAGCGGCGACGGTGCTGTTGCTGCTATCGCCGATGATCCCGCTGATGTTCATGGGCGACGAGTTTGCCGCCGAACAGCCGTTTCTATTTTTCACCAGCCATCACGGTGAGCTTGCAGAGTTGGTGCGTGAAGGTCGGCGCAACGAATTCGCCGGGTTCAGCGCCTTCGCCGATCCGCACAAACGCGAGCAGATCCCGGATCCCAACGACCCACAAACCTTCCAGGCCTCGCGCCCGCAACTGCTCGGCAACGGCACGGCGAAGCAACAGGAAACCCTCGCGCTGTACCGGCAACTGCTGCAATTGCGCCATCGATACATCATTCCCAATCTTTCCGGCACGCAGGCGCTGGGCGCGCAGATGCTTGGCCATGCCGCCGTCAGCGCACGCTGGCGACTGGGTGATGGCAGCGAGCTGCGAATCGACCTGAACCTCAGCGATACGGCGGTGGTCAACCCTCCACGGACCGACGCGGTGTGGCAGTTCCAACAGCCAGCCGCTGTCGAACCGTCGGATGAGGGCCTGCTGCCCCCGTATTGCGCGCTCGTCAGCCTCACAGCCGCAACCCCTCTGCAACCTCTGAATGGAGAGCGCCTATGAGCGATGCGCAACTGGAAATTCTTGCCAGCCGAGCCGGCCTTGCGGTCGACTGGATCGACGCCAACGGCCGCCCGCAAAAAGTCGCCCCGGCGGTATTGCGCAATGTCCTCACCGGGCTCGGCCACCCCGCCAGCACCGCCCAGGAAATCGACGCCAGCCTGCTTGAGCTGCAACAAGTCCAGCAAGACCGTCACCTGCCGCCGCTGTTGACCAGCGATGTCGGCGTCGGCGTCGATCTGGCGCGTTATTTCGAGCCGGGTACTCCTTGTGAAATCCACCTCGAAGACGGTTCACGGCTGAACCTCAAGCTCGATGCCGACGCCGTGCTGCCCGGTCTGATCCCGGTCGGGTATCAGCAAGTACATATAGCCGATCAGTACTTCACCTTGGCGGTGGCGCCAGAGCGTTGCTTCAGCGTCGGCGATGCGGTCGACAATCCTATCCCGCGGGTCTGGGGTCTGAGCGTGCAGTTGTATGGTCTGCGTCGGCCCGGCGATGGCGGTTTTGGCGACACCCAGGCCTTGGAAGAACTGGCTCGCGTGGCCGGTGAGCGCGGCGCCGATGCGCTGGCGATCAGTCCGTTGCACGCAATGTTCAGCGCCGACACCGGACGGTACAGCCCTTATTCGCCGTCCAGCCGTTTATTTCTCAATTCGCTGTACGCCGCACCGGGCGCGATTCTTGGTGAACGCGCCCTGCGCGATGCCATCGAGGTGACCGGTCTGGCGGAGCAATTTGCCCAACTGGAAGACCTCAAACTCATCGACTGGCCCGCCGCCGCCGACGCCAAGCAAAAGCTCCTGCAAGCCTTGTACGACGGCTTCGTCGCGGGCGAGCATCCGTTGCATCCCGACTTCGCCAGTTTCCGTCACGCCGGTGGCGAAGCACTGGAGAACCATTGCCGCTTCGAAGCCATTCAAGAGATGCGTGCCGCCCGCGGCGAAAGCCTCGACTGGCGCGAATGGCCCGAGCAGTGGCATGACCCACGCGGCGCTGCCCTTGAAGCGTTTGCCGAAGAATACGCCGAACGCATCGGCTACTTCGCCTTTTGCCAGTGGCTGATCCACCGTTGCCTGGAGCGTGCGCAAACCACCGCCCGCAGCGCTGGCATGGGCATCGGCCTGATTGCTGACCTCGCGGTCGGTGCCGATGGCGCCGGCAGTCAGGCCTGGAGTTTCCAGGACGAACTGCTCGCCTCGCTGACCGTCGGCGCACCGCCGGATATTCTCAATCGCTCGGGCCAAGGCTGGGGCATTTCCGCGTTTTCGCCGGAAGGCCTGATCCGCAATGGCTTTCGTGCATTCATCGAAATGCTCCGCGCCAACTTCGCCCACGCCGGCGGCCTGCGCATCGACCATGTGATGGGCCTGCAACGTTTGTGGGTGATTCCCAACGGCGCGGTGCCCGCCGACGGTGCGTATCTGTATTACCCGGTCGATGACCTGCTGCGCCTGCTGACTCTGGAGTCCCATCGTCACCAGGCCATCGTCCTCGGTGAAGACCTCGGCACTGTGCCCGACGGTCTCCAGGAAAAACTCATCGCCCGCTCCATGCTCGGCATGCGAGTCCTGTTGTTCGAGCAGGACAACACCCGTTTCAAGCCGATTCTCGACTGGCCGGACAATGCTCTGGCAACCACCAGCACTCACGACTTGCCGACGCTCAACGGCTGGTGGCATGGCCGCGACATCGACTGGAATGCACGCTTGGGTTTTGTCGATGCCAACGGTGAAATCGAATGGCGACGCCACCGTCAGCGTGAACGCGAAGGTCTGCGCGGCGCCTTGAGTCAGGACCCGCAAAACTTCCGCGAAGAGTCCCACGAGGCCGATCAAGTGGTCGACGCCAGCGTGCGCTTCCTTGGCCATACCCGCGCACCACTGGTGTTGCTGCCACTGGAGGATGCGCTGGGCATCGTCGAGCAAGCGAATCTGCCGGGCACCATCGATACGCACCCGAACTGGTCGCGGCGCTTGCCCGGCAGCAGTGAAGCGCTGCTCGACGGTGCGGATGCTGCGCGCCGTCTCGAGTTACTGGCGTGTGCACGCCTGCAGGCTGCCGAGCGTGACCAATGAATCAATCGCTCATCCAACCGTTGCGCGCCACCCTGCGTCTGCAATTTCATAAAGGTTTCACCCTCGAACACGCGGTGCCACTGGTGCCGTACTTTGCCCGGCTCGGCATCAGCCACATTTACGCCTCGCCATTGCTCGCCGCGCGCGCCGGTTCGATGCACGGCTACGACGTGGTCGACCCGACGCAAGTCAACCCGGAACTCGGTGGCGAAGCGGCGCTGCGGCGCCTGGTCAGCACTCTGCGCGAACACGGCATGGGCCTGATTCTCGACATCGTCTCCAACCACATGGCGGTCGGCGGCAGCGACAATCCGTGGTGGCTCGACCTGCTGGAATGGGGACGCTTGAGTCCCTACGGCGAGTTTTTCGACATTCAATGGCATTCGCCGGACCCGTTGATGGAAGGCCAGTTGCTGCTGCCGTTCCTTGGCAGTGATTACGGCGTGGCGTTGCAGGAAGGCACGCTGAAACTGCATTTCAATGCACAGCGCGGCAGCTTTCATGTCGAGCATTACGACCATCACTTCCCGATCTGTCCGAACGATTACGGTGAACTACTCAAGGCCGACGATGCATTGAAGTCATTGGCCGATCGTTTCAGTGCGCTCAGCTACCAGAGCGATGCCCATTCGCTGGCCGACCCGTTGAAAGAAGAGCTGCGGCAACTGGCAAGCGAGCCGTCGATTCGCGAGGCCATCCAGCGCAATCTCGCGACCTACGATTCCACCACCGAAGAAGGTTTCCACAAGCTTCATCAATTACTCGAACGGCAGAGTTACCGCCTCGCCAGTTGGCGCACTGCAGCCGACGACATCAACTGGCGGCGTTTCTTCGATATCAACGAACTCGGTGGACTGCGCGTTGAGCGCCCGGCGGTGTTCGAAGCGACCCACGGCAAAATCTTCCAGTTGATCGCCGAAGGCCTGGTCGACGGCTTGCGCATTGACCACATCGATGGCCTCGCCGATCCACGCGGGTATTGTCGAAAACTGCGCCGCCGGGTCGATCTGCTTGCGCCGGGGCGGCATCTGCCGATCTACATCGAGAAGATCCTCGGCGCCGGCGAAACGCCGCGCCGCGACTGGGCAGTGGACGGCACCACCGGTTACGAGTTCATGAATCAGCTGTCGCTGCTGCAACACGATCCGGCCGGCGAATACGTGCTCGGTGACTTGTGGCAGCGGCGCACCGAACGGCCCGCCGCGTTTATCGAGGAAGCGCGACTGGCGCGTCAGCAGATCCTCAACGGTTCGCTGGCCAGCGATTGCGAATCTGTCGCGCAAGCCTTGCTGCAAGTGGCCCGTGACGACCTGATGACCCGCGACCTGACCCTCGGTGCGATCCGCCGTGCGTTGCAGGCGTTGATCGTGCATTTCCCGGTGTATCGCACATACATCAGCGCGATGGGCCGTTCGGCGCAGGACGAAGGATTTTTCCAGCAGGCCATGGACGGTGCGCGACAGACCCTCGGCGAAGGCGACTGGCCGGTGCTCGACTGTCTGGCAGCCTGGCTGGGTGGCACGCCGTGGCGACACAAGCCCCGTGGCCGTTCGCGGAAAATCCTCAAACATGCGTGCGTGCGTTTCCAGCAACTGACGTCGCCGGCCGCCGCCAAAGCCGTGGAAGACACCGCGCTGTATCGCTCCGCCGTGCTGCTGTCGCGCAATGACGTCGGCTACAACACCGAGCAGTTCAGTGCGCCGCTCAGCGACTTCCACGCGGTCAACCAGCAACGCCTCGAAGCGTTCCCGGACAACCTGCTGGCCACCGCCACCCACGACCACAAACGCGGCGAAGACACCCGCGCCCGTCTGGCCGTGCTCAGCGAGCGCAGCCACTGGTACGCCGAGCAGATCGAACTGTGGCGCGCCCTCGCCCGGCCGGTGCGCAGTGACGAGCAGATGCCGTCAACCGGCGACGAGCTGATTTTGTATCAGGCCCTGATCGGCAGTTGGCCGCTGGACTTGCGCGATGACGATCACAGCGGCTTTAGCGATTACGCCGAGCGGATCTGGCAGTGGCAACAGAAAGCCCTGCGCGAAGCCAAGCTACAAAGCAGTTGGAGCGCGCCGAACGACGCCTACGAAAACGCCACACAAGCATTCACGCAACGACTGCTGACCGGTGAGGAAGGTGAACTGCTGCGCGCCGCACTGAGCAAGACCGTCAACAGCATCGCCGCTGCCGGCGCGCTGAATGGTTTGGCGCAAACCTTGCTGCGGATGACGGTGCCGGGGGTGCCGGATCTGTATCAGGGCAATGAATTCTGGGATTTCAGCCTGGTCGATCCGGACAACCGCCGGCCGGTGGATTACGCCGCTCGCGAGCAGACCTTGCAGGCATCCGTGCCTGTCGAGGAATTTCTGACGAACTGGCGTGACGGGCGCATCAAGCAAGCCTTGATCGCCGAGGTGCTGAACCTGCGCGCCGAGCACGCAGAACTGTTTCGTCGTGGCGCGTATCAGGCCCTCGAGGTACTGGGCAGCCAGGCGCATAACGTGCTCGCGTTTGCCCGTGAACTCGAGGGCAAGTACGCCATCGTGATCGTGCCGGTCCGTTGCGCCACCCTGCTGGAAAACAGTGCCAGGCCTCAGGTGGATGCGCTGCGTTGGGGCGATACTCGAGTGGTTTTACCGTTCGCCGCCTCCGACACAAACTTGAAGGGACTTTTTTCAAGCCACGCAGTCACAAAAAACAGGGAGCTGAATATCAGCGACGCGCTGGGGGATGTCCCGGTCAATCTCTTTATCCAACACTTAACGTAAGCATCAGTTCAGTTCAGGAGCATTGCGATGAGCACCGACGATAAACGCATCCGCGAATTCGCCTATCAGATCTGGGAGTCAGAGGGTAAACCCGAAGGCGAGGAATCACGCCACTGGGAGATGGCGCGCAAACTGGCCGAGGCCGAAGCCCTGGCACCGAAAAAATCGCCGAAAGCGGCGGGCAGCAAAACCGCTGGCAAGACTGCCACCGGCAAAGTGCTGGATGGCCAAGGCGCGGCGGCAAAGCCCAAGCCTGCGGCCAAAGCAAAACCCTCCAGCGCCGCCAAAGTCGTTCCGCCGGGCGAAAAACCGGCCGAGAAAAAGCCCCGGGCGCCGCGCAAGCCTTCGGCGACCTGACGCTAACCGATTTATTGAACTGAACAACTGTGTGGCGGGTTCGCTCGCCACCGAGGGCCAACTCTTCCTGAAAAAACCTCACAAACCAGAGCCTGACTTCAAGGAGGCAGCTTTTGTGGTGAGGGGATTTATCCCCGATGGGTCGCACGGCGACCCCAAATGCTTCAATGCGGGATTTCAGACATTCCGCATTCAACGATTTTGCGACTGCTGCGCAGCCGATCGGGGATAAATCCCCTCACCACAAAAGCCCCCTCCCACAGAGTCAGGTGCCGTTTGAACTACCCCGATTTTTGCAGGAGCAATCATGACCCGTCCAAACAAAGCCGAGCCCGTCACGCACGCCGAACCTTCGAGAATCCGCGAAGGCCTGCCCTTCCCGCTCGGCGCGACCTGGGATGGCCTGGGGGTGAACTTTGCCCTGTTCTCCGCCAACGCCACCAAAGTCGAACTGTGCATCTTCGATGATGCCGGCGAGGTCGAACTCGAACGCATTGAACTGCCGGAATACACCGACGAGATTTACCACGGCTATTTGCCCGACGCGCACCCGGGGCTGATCTACGGCTACCGGGTTTACGGCGCATACGACCCGGCCAACGGTCATCGTTTCAACCACAACAAACTGCTCATCGACCCATATGCCAAACAACTCGTTGGTGAACTGAAATGGTCGGAAGCCCTGTTCGGCTACACCATCGGCCATCCCGACGCTGACCTCAGCTTCGACGAACGCGACAGCGCGCCTTTCGTGCCCAAGTGCAAAGTCATCGACCCGGCGCACACCTGGGGCAACGACCACCGCGTCAGCGTGCCATGGGACAAAACGATCATTTATGAGACCCACGTGCGCGGCATCAGCATGCGTCACCCGTCGGTGCCGGAGAATGTGCGTGGCACGTTCGCCGGGTTGATGGTCGATGACGTGCTCGAACACATCCGCAAACTGGGCGTGTCCACCGTCGAGTTGCTGCCGATCCATGCCTTCGTCAACGATCAGCATTTGCTGCACAAAGGCATGACCAACTACTGGGGCTACAACAGCATCGCCTTCTTCGCCCCGGACCCGCGTTACCTCGCCAGCGGCAAGATCGCCGAGTTCAAGGAGATGGTTGCGCACCTGCACGAGGCCAATCTGGAAGTGATCCTCGACGTGGTCTACAACCACACCGCCGAGGGCAACGAACAAGGCCCGACCCTGTCGATGCGCGGCATCGATAACGCCTCGTACTACCGATTGATGCCGGACGACAAGCGCTTCTACATCAATGATTCCGGCACCGGCAACACACTCGACTTGAGCCACCCGTGCGTACTGCAAATGGTCACCGACTCGCTGCGCTATTGGGCCACCGAGATGCACGTCGATGGTTTCCGCTTCGATCTGGCAACCATTCTCGGGCGTTATCACGACGGTTTCGACGAGCGTCACAGCTTCCTCGTCGCCTGCCGGCAGGACCCGGTGCTGCGCCAGGTGAAAATGATTGCCGAGCCGTGGGACTGCGGCCCCGGCGGCTACCAGGTCGGTAACTTCCCGCCGGGCTGGGTCGAATGGAACGACAAGTTTCGCGACACCGTGCGCGCCTTCTGGAAAGGCGATGACGGCCAGGTCGCCGACTTCGCCAGCCGCATGACTGCCTCGGGTGAGATGTTCAACCAGCGTGGACGGCGGCCGTATTCGTCGGTGAACTTCATCACTGCTCACGACGGTTTCACCCTCAACGATCTGGTGTCGTACAACGACAAGCACAACGAAGCCAACGACGAAAACAATCAGGACGGCAGCAACAATAATCTGTCGTGGAACCATGGTGTCGAAGGGCCGACCGACGATCCTGAAATCAACGCGCTGCGCCATCGGCAGATGCGCAACTTCTTCGCCACCCTGCTGCTCGCCCAGGGCACGCCGATGATTGTCGCTGGCGACGAATTCGCCCGGACTCAGGACGGCAACAACAACGCGTACTGCCAGGACAGCGAAATCGGTTGGGTCAACTGGGACCTGAGCGAGGACGGCAAAGCGCTGCTGAAATTCGTCAAACGCCTGATCAAGTTGCGTCTCGCCTACCCGATCCTGCGCCGTGGGCGTTTTCTGGTCGGCGAGTACAACGAGGACATCGGCGTCAAGGACGTGACCTGGCTCGCCCCCGACGCGACCGAGATGACTACCGAGCACTGGCATGACGCCCATAACCGTTGCCTGGGCATGCTGCTTGATGGCCGCGCACAGGAAACCGGGATTCGCCGCAAGGGCGCCGACGCGACCCTGCTGCTGGTGGTCAACGCCCATCACGACATCGTCAACTTCACCTTGCCGGAAGTTCCGGAAGGCAGCTTCTGGACATGCATGGTCGACACCAATCAGCCATCGATCCGCGGTCAGGAGCGCTTCGATTTCGGCCACGAATATTCGGTCACTGGCCGCTCGTTGCTGCTGTTTGAACTGCACCGCGAAGAAGAAGATTGATATGGAACTGCAGAACTATCTCGCTCGCCGGCCACCGGACTACGCCAACACCGTAGCGCTAGGCGGTTGCCTGCGGGCGATGGTCGAGGCCGGGCTGGATCGATTGCCGCTGCCGGGCAGTGGCCACACTCTGGAACGCTTTCGGCATCTGGCCGATGTCGGCGGACACGATCTGGGCTTGTGCAAACTCTACGAAGGTCACACCGACGCGCTGGCAATCATCGAGCAACTGGGTGGTTCGCCAACGCCCGGCAGCACCTGGGGCATGTGGGCCGCAGAACCGCCGCAGGCGCGAGTGCAAGTGCGTCCCGCCGGGCACATGGTGGCGCTGCACGGACGCAAGGCATGGTGTTCCGGCGCGGCGGTGCTCAGCCATGCGCTGCTCACCGCGTGGGATGCCGATGATCAGCAGCAACTGGTGGCGGTCGCACTCGATCAACCGGGCGTGACCATCACCGATCAAGGCTGGCAAGCCGTGGGCATGGCCGCCACCGGCAGTGTCGAAGTTTTGTTCGAGGGCGCCGAGGGTCAGGCCATCGGCAATCCCGGCGACTACCTGCAACGCCCGGGTTTCTGGCAAGGCGGGATCGGCATTGCCGCCTGCTGGTACGGCGCCGCGCGGCAGATTGCCGAGGCGCTGCGCCAACACTGCGCGCAACGCGAAGAGCCGCACGCCCTCGCCCATCTCGGCGCAGTCGATGCGGCATTGCAGGCGGCGGCCGATGTCTTGCGCTTCAGCGCGTTGCACATTGATGCGCATCCCGAAAACAACGCCGAACTGCTCGCCCGGCGCGCTCGCGCAGTGGTTGAACAGTCTGCCGAACAGGTGATCCGCGACGTCGGCCGCGCACTCGGTGCCGGTCCTTACTGCAAGGATCGACATTTCGCTCGCCTGATCGCCGACCTGCCGGTTTTCCTGCGCCAGAGCCACGCCGAACGCGACCTCGCGGCCCTCGGCCAAATCGTTGCCGCGCAACCGAAAGAGGCATGGACGCTATGAACGCCGTCAAGAAAGATAATCCGATCGTCGGCCAAGGCACGTCCCTGCACCAATGGCAGGGCTCGCGGCATCTGGCGCAACTGCAAAGCGTCGACATTCTCGATCTGGTGCCGCCTGGCTCGCGAGCGGTGATCATCGCCCCGCACCCCGACGATGAAGTGCTCGGCTGCGGCGGTTTGCTGCAACTGCTCGCCGCTGCTGGCCGGCCGTTACAGCTGATTTCCGTGACTGACGGCAGCGCCAGTCATCCCGGTTCCGAGCGTTGGCCCGTCGAGCGCCTCAGCGTGATCCGTCCGCAGGAGTCCGCCGAAGCATTGCGCCGTCTCGGCGTGCCCATGCATCGCCTGAAATGGCTGCGCGGCGGCTTCAGCGATACACAAGTTGCCGCTCAAGAACAGGAGCTGAGCGAGTTCATCGAACGCCATCTGCGCCACGACGATGTGGTCTTCACCACGTGGTGCGAGGACGGCCATTGCGATCACGAAGCAGTTGGCCGCGCCAGTGCCGAGGCGGCGCAGAGAGTCGGTGCAACGTGCCATGAATTGCCTGTGTGGACGTGGCATTGGGCAACCCCGGAAGACGCCGTTGTGCCGTGGCAACGGGCGCGCAAGATTCTCCTGTCGCCCGCACAGGTGGCGCGCAAACGCCATGCGGTTCACGCCTTCGCCAGTCAACTGGAAGGCGATCCGGCAGCGGGGCTTGATCCGGTGCTGGCGCCGTACGTGCTGGATCGCCTGCTGCAACCCTTCGAAGTGGTGTTCCTATGAGCGTCGAGGATCGTTACTTCGACGGCCTGTTCGCCGGCAACGACGACCCGTGGGCCTTTCGCGAGCGCTGGTACGAGCAACGCAAACGCGCAATCACCCTCGCCGCGTTGCCACGCCCGCACTATCGCTCGATTTTCGAAGCGGGCTGCGCCAACGGCGAATTGAGCGCCGAACTGGCCACGCGTTGCGACCGCTTGCTGTGCTGTGACACGGCGAGCGCCGCGGTCAAACTGGCGACCACCCGATTGAGCCTGTTTGATCACGCGCTGGTGCGGCAAAGTCGCTTGCCGGGTCACTGGCCGGAGGAGAAATTCGACCTGATTGTATTTAGCGAGATCGGCTACTACCTCGATGGCAAGGATCTGACAGACGTGATCCACCGGATCAGTGATTCCCTGACGGCCGACGGGCAATTGCTCGCCTGCCATTGGCGTCCGCCCATTGATGGCTGCCCGCTGAACGCACGGCAGGTGCACGACCTGATCCATGAGCATTTGAAGCTGCCGCTTCTGGTCCTGCACCAGGAAGCGGATTTCATCCTCGAAGTCTGGAGTCGTGAGCCACGCTCCGTGGCCGCCCTGGAGGGTTTGCGATGATTGGCATTCTGATCCCGGCGCACAACGAAGAGGACTTGCTCGATGAGTGCCTGAGCGCGGCAATGCGCGCGAGCCGCCACGGTTTACTCGCCGGCGAGCGGGTTGAAGTGCTGGTGGTGCTCGACAGCTGCACCGACCGCTCGGCGCAGATTGTTGCCAGCTACCCGGTGCTGAGCCTGCACATTGACGCCCGCAATGTCGGTCAGGCCCGTGCTGCGGGCGCCCAGGTGCTGCTGGAACGCGGCGCCCGCTGGATTTCCTGCTCGGACGCCGACAGCCGCGTCGCCGATGACTGGCTGGTTGCCCAGCTCGGATTGGGCGCAGACGCGGTGTGCGGCACTGTCACGGTCGAACGCTGGCATGAGTCATTCGATGAGGCAGCGCAAATCCGCTACCACCGTCACTACCGCGCCTGCGATGGCCATCGGCATATCCACGGCGCCAATCTGGGTATCAGCGCCGATGCCTATCGTTGGGCCGGAGGCTTTAAACCGCTGGCCTGCGACGAAGATGTGCAACTGGTGCGCGAGCTGGAACTGGTCGGCGCCAACATCGCCTGGAGTCATCGCCCGCAAGTCCACACCAGCGCTCGATTCGACAGCCGCGCGCGAGGCGGATTTGGCGACTATTTGCGAGAATTAGCACAGATAGAGCAAAAAAATACGGATCAGATTGATCTGTGACGCGACGAACTGCATTACTTGAGCAATACTCTGCTGCGCGGCAATCCAGGATTCGGAGCGTCGCAAGGCAATCAACCAGCCTTCACGGGTCGGCCGCGCCAGCTATTCATGGCCACGGGCACGACTGAGGGCGAGACCACACAAGGACGTCGCACCCATGAAACCGTTATCGCTCACCGAAAACAGTCCGTCGGCGCAAATCTGGAACAGCGCCCCGCAACTGGACAATATTCCCGTCATCAACACCCGCAGCCTCGTGCCGCCCGGCGCCCGCGCCGTGGTGATCGCCCCGCATCCCGGCGATGAAGTCGTGACCTGCGGCGGATTGCTGCAATTACTCTCAAGCCTCGGCCACCCGTTGCAGTTGCTGTCCATCACCGACGGCAGCGCCAGCCACCCCGGCTCACGGCAATGGTCGGAAAAACGCCTCAGCGTGTTTCGCCCACAGGAAAGTGTCGAAGCCCTGCGCCGTCTCGGTCTGCCGATGCACAGCCTGAAATGGGTGCGCGGCGGTTTCACCGACAACGCCCTCAATGATCAGCACACCCAACTCACCGAATTCATCGGCCGCTACCTGCGCCCCGGCGACGTGGTGTTCAGCACCTGGCGCGGCGACCGCAACGACGATCATGAAGCGGTCGGTCGCGCCAGCGCCGAAGCCGCCGAACTGGCCGGTGCGACCTTCCACGACGTGCCGGTCTGGGCATGGCACTGGCCTGAGCGCGATCAAAAACTGATCCCCTGGGAACGCGCCCGCAAACTGCGCCTCGACACCTGGACCGTCGCGCGCAAGAGCCACGCCACTCATGCCTACGCCAGCCAGTTGAAGGGCGAACCGGCCATCGGCATCGCGCCAATGTTGCCGCCGGTCATCCTTGAACGAATGCGCCTGCCCTACGAAATCGTCTTCGTCTAACACCGCACCGTGTGTAAATGCGGAATGCGATCAACCGGTGGGTGTGGCACTTTCGCCACCGCCGCACCATCCGTCGCCACCTGTCAGATCTGACAGGTGCGCAAATCCTCATTTAGCGCTCTGATGGCTCCTGCCCGTTCTCACTACGCAGGAGCCTCTTCCATGACCGCCTCGTCCTCTGGCGACAACACTGTCCTTGTCCTCTTTCCGCCCATAGTCAACGGCCAGACCGAGCCCGTGGTTGGCGCGGACATCGGCGTGCCTTTGGTGGCCTATGACCTGGTCACCGACGGTGAAGGCGCGGTTGTTTTTGTCGATCCGCCATTCTCTCCCACCATGGAGTCCGGGGATGTCATGGAGCTTTGGCTCAAGGACGAGTCGGCCAAACTGGACAGTAAAACCATTGACGATCCGAACGTGCGCACCAGGTTGCGCATTCCCAAGGGCCGGCTGCTTCCTAATCGGGTCAACGAGCTTTACTACACCATCACGCGCGGCAGCCAAAACATCGGCAAGTCGAATCCGCTCACCATCCTCTACAACAAGATCCGTCCAGGCTTGAAGGACAAGTACGACGCATCCGGTGGCCATTCCGAACTCAAACTGCTGCTGCCCGACGTGATCAAGAACGGCGTCGGTGCGGATTTCGTCAGCGCCGACGTCTGTGTGTCCTACCCGTACTGCCGGGCTTATGACCTCATCACCCTCAAATGCAACGGCGAACTGATGACGGCCAATGTGAATCCGAATCAGGCGCCGCAACCGCCGAATCATGGCTCCGAAGAGCCCATCACCATTTGCTTCACCATCACTCGCGCGTTTCTGGACAAGGCGAAACGGATAGAGCAGAAACTGTATTTTTCCTACACCGTCACCGACCAGATCGGCAACGGCCCGGACACCGATGCGCCATGGTCGCCGGTACAAGCCGTGGATGAGGATCTGGATGGCATCCGTTTGCCGAAGCCGATTCTGCTGGAACTGCTGGAGGAATTTCCGGGGGATGACCCCGAGGAAATCGATCTGAAAAAACTGGCCGGCAAGCCTTTGCTGCTGGTGGTGTTGACGGCGAATCCCCCTTTTGTTGCGGGTGATAACGTGCTGGCGACCTACACCGCCCAAGACACCGGGCAACCCGCCGATGTGGTGGTGAACGTCAGCGGCAAAGTCGAAGCGGATCAGTTCGGATCGAAAAAGCCCTGCATTCTCGAAGTGCCCAACGCCAAGGTCTTCGCCGGCAGCCGTGTAACGGTGATCTATGAACTGCGCAGACCCAATGGTGACTTGGTGGGCAATTCCGTCACGGCCAACGCAACGGTAACCGGAGCCACGCCGATTGATCTGCTACCGCCGAGTCTCGTGGCGCCGGCCGTCGATCCTGTCGATGTGCTGGCCTATCCGAACGGGATCACGATGCGCATCGAATACCTTGCAGCCCTTGACGGCGATCGTGCGCGATTGGCCGAGGTCGATCCGCCGACAGGTTCGCCACAGTTTCCGTTGGTGGCATTCAACAGCAACAAACGGGTCAACACCGTGCTGACCCCGGCGTATCTCGCGGCCCGCCAAGGCAAGTCATTCGAGTTGCGCTGGAACCTCAATCGCAATGGCGGGCAGGCCGGGAAGTCAACCCCGACGCCACTGAGGGTGCTGAAGATTGCCGATGGCGACTCACGTTTGCCGACACCGAATATCGCAGGCAATACAACTAACGTACTGGACGTTGAAGCCCTCAACGACGGGGCGCGGATTCTTGCAGTGAAATGGCCAGTGTTCGAGCCAGCGCAACCGATCTGGGTTACGTGCAAGGGTTTTGACAACAATGGCAACCCGATCAGTACCGAGGTGAAGTCTGGCGAGCCCAATGACTCATTGGATGGATTGAACGTTCAGGCGCCGGTTGCGTGGTTGAAGGCGCTCAAGGATAGCAGCGCACTGACCGTGGAATGCGCCGTCAGTCTTGATGGCTCGCGTGACAGGACCAGGGCGGTTTTACTTCCGCTGCGCACTTACACCATCAACAGTGTGGAGCTGATTGTGCCAACAATCACCAAAGTAACGGACTCCAGAGGTAATCCGATCCCAAACAACGCACGCACCTTCGATACAACTCTGACTCTCGAAGGATCTGCCACGAAGAATCTAAGTATTGATGTGCTTGATCGAGGGAACTTTCAGGCCACCAGAACAGTTGATACTGCTGGAGTGTGGATACTTCCTTCACTCACGGTGATACCCGGCTCGTATATCTTTACTGCGAAAGCGAAGTATGGGGAAGATCTAGAGTCCGACCCATGGATTGTTACTGTCGATCCGACCCTTGAGTACGAAATTACAACGTTTGAAGACGGTACATTTGGGGGATGGTCGCCTGGCCCAGCAGCGAGTGACCCTAGGGATTTGAGTATCAGACTGGAACAGGGCAATCGAAGATTATTCAATAACACGTTTACCAACAACTCGGCGGGGATTGTTCTTAAAAAATCCTTTGGCAACTTCAAAATCGGACAACGTTATCAATTTTCCATTACGGCTGTTACCCGTTGGATCGGAGGGGGTGGTGCTGTACCGATTCTTTCTTTGAGCACGACACTGGAACAGTTAACCCAAGCCACGGCTCTTCCCAGAACATGGATATACCTCACAGGAACATTCATTGCCCAGCAAAATACTCTGGAGCTGAGAATAAACAGCCACCAAGCCACAACTGACAGCAACGATTATGAGATGGATAATTTACAGATAAAAGCTATTTAGCAATTGCTACATGATCAAGGACTGACCCTGTGAAGCTGCCGATGCCGATCTTTTGCATTTAAACACCAACGTTTAAATGAAACGCCAAGACACGTAATCAGACTACACGACCTTGCGTAATTGCCTACAGCTACGCCAGAATCCGCCGGCTTGTGCGCCTTGAGGTCGGGTTCTATTGTGGTGCGGTCGCTGACGAATCAGCGATCGGGTTTCGCAGCCCGGATCAATCAAGGCGCACAGCGCTCCCAATCGTTGCTCTCAAGATTTATCGCAACGGTGCTTCATGGCGGCTGTGCGCGGGATACCTTCGGGTATGCCGGGTTCCTTGATTCCCGGTCTGCGAACCTGCGTACAGCTGCCACCTCTCTTCGTTTCGCAGCGAAATGTGGCGGCTCCGACAATCAAGGAGTTTCACCATGATCAAACCAACACCCAACCCGCCCGAAACCGATCCCACCTCCCCCTACGAATCTCTCGATTCGAAAAAACTCAACGAGGCCGCCGACCGCGCCCTCGATCACTACCTCTGCCCGCCCGGGTCCACGCCACCGCCACGCAGAGTCCGCAGGATGTATGCCGTTACCGCCGACTTCAAAAATGAGGAGATGCTGGCCGATGCCAGCGAAACGCTCGCTTCAGCCAGAACCATCGCCCATGACTTCGCCCATCTCATTCCAGCGTCGCAACGCAGGACGCTGCTGGGCATTGCGCAACTGATCATGCTCGGGGAACTGGCGGTGAATCGGGTGCTGGATAATTTGCAGATTCCCGACTGACACCAGCCCCATTGTGGCGAGGGGATTCATCCCCGATGGGCTGCGCAGCAGCCCCAAAACCTGTGACCTCGATCTTTCAGGAAGACCGCATACTCAGGATTTACAACTGCTGCGCAACCCATCGGGGCGGTGCGACGTTTCGCTGAATCCCCTCACCACAAGTACGTAGTTTTTCTGAAGGATCGAGGTCATAAGTTTTGGGGCGGTGCGATGTCTCGCTAAATCCCATCACCGCAATGATTTTGTAAAAACTGACGCAGGCTGCGATCTTTTGAGCTTGAGATGCAAAGTCAAAAGATCGCAGCCTTCGGCAGCTCCTACATAAGGCGTATCTACCGATTCAGACGGAACTGCCGCCCTCACCCATCAGTCGCATGAACAGGCACTCAGGATTCAGAGGAGTAACCGTGTCCAGCGATCCCAAGCGTCATGCCGTCGACGCCCCCGTCATCCATCGCCTTCGTGTGTTGACGGTCAATACCCACAAGGGTTTCACCGTGTTCAACCGGCGGTTCATCCTGCCGGAGTTGCGCGAAGCGGTACGCAGTACTTCGGCCGACCTGGTGTTTCTGCAAGAGGTGGTGGGTGAGCATGAGCGGCATTCGAACCGTTACAACGAGTGGCCGCAAACTTCGCAATACGAATTTCTCGCCGACAGCATGTGGAGTGATTTCGCCTATGGGCGCAACGCGGTTTATCCCGACGGCCATCACGGCAATGCACTGTTGTCGAAATACCCGATCCGTGAATACCGCAATCTCGACGTGTCGATCACCGGCCCCGAACGCCGTGGTTTGTTGCACTGTGTGCTGGATGTACCGGGCCATGCTGAAGTCCACGCGATTTGCGTGCATTTGAGCCTGCTCGAAAGCCACCGCCAATTGCAGTTGCAACTGCTCTGCCAATTGCTCGAATCGTTGCCGGACGATGCCCCGGTGATCATCGCCGGCGACTTCAATGACTGGCAGTTGCAGGGCAATACGGCCCTCGCCCGGCGTGCTTATCTGCACGAAGCGTTCGAACGCCATCACGGGCGACCGGCGAAGACCTATCCGGCGCGGTTTCCGTTGTTGCGCCTGGACCGGATCTACCTGCGCAATGCCAGCAGCCATGACCCGCAGATCCTCGGTAACAAGCCGTGGACGCACCTGTCGGATCACTTGCCGCTGGCGGTGGAGGTGCACCTGTAGCACCGTCATGAGTACGACCGTTCGTCAGTCATGCTGACAACGACAGAAATACCTTCTACACCTTAAAAGGCTGAAGGATTGGCACTTTCATAACGTTAGGGTTCAGATCTCACGTAGTTCATAAGCTTCAGAGGTTTTTAGATCAGGCACCCCTTCAAGGACGAATTCCCCCAGTCGCTACACTAGGGAATTGCCACGATGCGATCTATTCAATCTTTGAAAAGGCTGTCGCACACTTTCATTCTCCCGGCGTCCATTGCGCTACTCGCCAGTCCACCGGCTTGGTCTGCCTGTGTATTGACACCCGGCCCCGGCAACGATTCCTTCACCTGTGACAGTGGCAGCAGCGGCCCGTTGACTGACCTTTCGGGTAACAACAGTCTGACCCTCCCCGTAAACGGCACCGGCCAGATCAATGGCAGCGTGACTTTCGGCGCTGGCACCGATCGGGTTGAGATGAACTCCGGCGTTATCACGGGTGCGGTGAATCAAGGGGCGGGCATCGATGACTTTGTCATGACCGGCGGATTGCTCGGTTTTCTGGCTCAGGGCGACGGCCGCGATACTTTCTTGATGACCGGCGGCACTATTGCCGCTGCCTTCGAGGACGGCGATGTCGCGCGCATGACCGGCGGTACCATCGGCCGGGTCGACATGAAACTCGACAACAATATTTTTGACCTGTCGGGCGGGCAGATCATCGGCAATCTGGTCACCGGTTTCGGCACTGACACCATCATCGTCTCCGGTGGCCGGATCGGCGGTAACATCAGTGTCAGCGGTGGCAACGACAGCATCACGGTGACCGGTGGAGAAATCGTCGGCGAGATCCGCGCCAGTGTCGGCGATGACCGCTTGCTGTGGGACGGCGGTGGCATCATCCGCTCGGCCATTCTGATGGACGTCGGCAATGACAGCGCCACGCTGCGCAATCTCGACGACAGTATTCTGGCGCTCACGCCCAGCGTCGACGGCGGCACAGACAACGACGTACTGACCTTCGACAACAGCCGAACCGCCCTGCCCGCACGCTTCACCCAGTGGGAAACGGTGAATCTGAACAACGGTTCGCAACTGGATCTGGGCGCCAGCAGCCTGGTGCTGGGCGATGCCGGAACCGGCAGCGGTGTGTTGAATATCGATGCCAGCAGCGTTGTGCTGTCGACCCAGGGTGCGGTCTCGCCTGCTGTGGCCGGGCAAGCCGTGACGCTCAACAACGCCGGCATCATCGATCTGACGCGCGGCAATAGTCGCACTGACGACACGCTCACCGTGCAAGGCAACTACGTCGGCAACAACGGCCAGTTGTTGCTGCAAACCGTAGTCGCGGGCGACGATTCGCCGAGCGACAGGTTGGTGGTCAACAACGGCAGTCTCAGTGGTGCATCGGTCATCAGTGTCAGCAATGTCGGCGGTCTGGGCGCGCTGACCGAGGTCAATGGCATTCAATTGGTGCAGGCGCAAGGCAGCACGGTCAGTACCGATACCGCGTTTACCCTCAGCGGCCCGGTGTCTGCCGGCGCCTACGATTACTACCTGTTCAAGGGCGGTGTCACGGCCGGCACCGAGAACAGTTGGTACTTGCGCTCGGCGGTGGTCGCGCCGCAGGTGGTGAGCGTGCCCAATCCCGATCCGACGTTGCCGCCGATTCTGGTGCCGGTGGTGGCCACGCCTGTCGCGGCGGCTATTACGCCGATTGTCGCGACACCGGGCGAACCTGCGCCCGCCGTATCGCTGCCCGTGCTGCCGGCGGCCGTGGCGGGTGCCGCGCCGATTCCCCTGTATCGTCCGGAAGTGCCCACCTGGTCGGTGTTACCACCTGCCGCCGCGCAATTGACCCTGAACGCACTGGGCACCTTTCATGATCGTCAGGGCGATCAGCGCTTGCTCAGCGAAACCGGCGCGTTCGGCGCGGGTTGGGGTCGGGTCTATGGCAAGAACCTCGAACAGACCTGGGCCGGGACCGTCACCCCGCGCCTCGACGGATCGCTCAACGGTTTTCAGGTCGGCAACGATCTCTACAGTGCACAAACCTCTGGCGGCCAGACTCAGCGCGTTGGTTTTTTTGTCGGCCATAGCCGTCTCCAGGGTGACGTCGACGGTTTCAATGAAGGTTTTCAGGACAAAAGCGCCGGCAAAATCAAACTTGAAGGCGACAGTTACGGCTTGTATTGGACGCTGACCGATCCGTACGGCTGGTACATCGACACCGTCGTGATGGGCACCCGTTTCGATGGCGACAACCACTCCGACCGTGGTGTGAAGCTGGACAATCGCGGTCATGCCCTGACGCTTTCCGCGGAAGCGGGTTATCCGTTTGCGCTCAACGACACCTGGGTCATCGAGCCACAAGCGCAAGTCATTCACCAGAAAATCTCTCTCGACAGCCAGGACGACGGCATCTCACGGGTCTCATTCGACTCCGACGGTGCCTGGACTGGTCGTCTCGGTGCGCGGCTCAAAGGGCGCTATCAAGTCAGTGGATTGCCAGTGGAGCCGTATCTGCGCGCCAACCTGTGGCACACGTTCTCCGGCAGCGATTCGGTAACCTTTGGCGACAGCGATGTGATCAGCACCGAACAGAAGTCCTCGACGGCGGACGTCGGTCTCGGTGTAGTGCTGACACTGGATCGCGCCGTGAGTGTTTACGCCAGTACCGATTACAGCCGCAATATTGACAGTAATGACTTGCGTGGGGTGTCGGGTAACCTCGGGGTTCGTATCAGCTGGTAGACCTTCCGTCGGCAATAAAACACCTCTGGCACGGGGCTTTCACTACGATTTTCCGTACAAACAACCACTTAGTTATGTGCAGAAAAACAAACGCTTGCGCAGCGTGTTTTGCCACTACCGCTCATCGTTCAATTTCTTGACGCGCAGGCGTGACTCTTCTTATCTCTACCTTACTACCCCCGGAATCACTACCCGGGGCGAGCCTTCGGACTCTCGCGAAATCGAGCGTCCATGGCTCGCCTCGCTCCATTCGGTCGCCCCTCGTTCGGGGTAGGAGAGACGCCACATCGAGATGCCGCATGCGCTTGCAAGGTAGACCTCCATGAAAATTTCACTCACCCCACACGAGATCAAAATCACTTTTTGCACAGTGTCGAGTTCTATCTTGCTGTGCTCATCCATGGAGGCGCAGGCCAGTCCTGCGGCGGATGAAACCACCCCGTGGTATCGAGAGAACGTACCGGTCATGAACCTGCCAGCGACGGTTATCACGCCCGATCTACAGCGTTTCAGCCCCCGGCCTGACCTGCGCGGCGCCGATCTGATCACTGAAGAGCTGGCGCCGGGTGCCTGGGATCAACTGTATGGACGGAGCGCCCGACAAGCGCAAACCGATGTGCTGTCCTCGGGTTTCGCGACGCCCGGCAGCGGTGAATTCAAAGGCCCTGCCGTGTTGACCCTGCAAAGCGGCAACGGCCACACCCAGAAGATCGGTCTGATGGGTGGCGAAAACCTGATTCAAGCCAATGGCAACGGGCTGATAACCAGCCGCGCCCTCGCCGATCCGAACACCGACATCCTCAATCTCCAGGGCCAAAGCCTTGGGGCCTATTACAGCCTGATCGGCGCACAGGGCTGGCACGTCGACCTGTCGGCCAGCGGCGGCAGGGTCAGTGGGTTCAGCCGCAATGAACAAGGTGCGCGGCAGGCCACTGAGGGCAGCGCGATGACTTTCTCGGTGGAGGGTGGCTATCCGATTGGCTTGAGCGAAAACTGGGTGGTCGAACCCCAGGCGCAATTGATCAATCAGCGTATTACCCTTGATACACCGTACGCAGGCTCGGGCAATGCCTCGTCGACCGATCTGACCGCGTGGACCGGCCGCGTCGGCGCACGGTTGAAAGGCAGTTATGACTTGAGCGGTCTGCCGGTCGAACCGTACGTGCGCACCAACCTCTGGCACACGGTGTACACCGGCAACACAGTGACACTGGATCAGGTCGACAAGATCAGCAGCAGTCGCAAGTCATCGACGGTTGAGTTGGGATTGGGACTGGTGGCGCGGGTGACGCCGTCGGTGAGTTTATACGTCAGCGCCGATTACAGCAGTGATGTCGATGACAATGATCTCAACGGCTTGATTGGCAGCCTCGGCGTACGGATGCGTTGGTAGGGTTTGGCTTGGAGGCGATGGCGTTGGTGCGGACGCCATCGCGAGCAGGCTCACTCCTACAGGGAAACGCATTTCAAATGTAGGAGTGAGCCTGCTCGCGATGGCAGCAACGCGGTCTCGGATCAGCCCCCGGGCTTGAGGATCAACACGGCCAGCGGCGGCAGATTCAGTTCCAGCGACAGCGCCTGGCCATGGCTCGGTACTTCCTCGGTAAACGCCCCGCCACCGTTGCCATAGTTGGAGCCGGCATAAGTGTCGGCGTCGCTGTTGAGCAACTCGCTCCAGCGCCCGGCGAACGGCACGCCGACCCGATACGACTGACGCGGCACTGGCGTGAAGTTCGCCACCACCAGCACCGGCTCACCGTCCTTGCTCCAGCGCAGCCAGGCATAAACGCTGTTGATCGCATCGTCGCCGATCAGCCACTGAAAGCCTTGCGGTGCATCATCCTGATCGTGCAGTGCCGGCAGTTCGCGGTACAGCCGATTGAGGTCGCCGACCAGTTTCTGTACGCCTTTGTGCTCGGAATACTGCAGCAGATACCAATCGAGCTGCTGATCGTGGTTCCACTCGCGCCACTGGCCAAACTCGCAGCCCATGAACAACAGTTTCTTGCCCGGATGCGTCCACATGAAACTCAGGTAGGCGCGCAGATTGGCGAATTTCTGCCAGCGATCGCCGGGCATCTTGTCGATCAGCGAGTGCTTGCCATGTACCACTTCGTCGTGGGAGATCGGCAGGATGAAACGCTCCGACCAGGCGTAGACCAGGCCAAAACTCAACTCGTTGTGGTGATGCGCGCGGTACACCGGATCCTGCTGAATGTAGTGCAGCGAATCGTGCATCCAGCCCATGTTCCATTTGTAGGCAAAACCGAGGCCGCCCTGCTGCGTGCTCTGACTGACGCCGGGCCACGCAGTGGACTCTTCGGCGATCACCAGCGCACCGGGCGCTTCCAGTTCGACCACGTCATTCAGGTGACGGAGGAAGTCGATGGCTTCGAGGTTTTCCCGACCGCCATGACGATTCGGCACCCACTCGCCGGCCTTGCGCGAATAGTCGCGATAAAGCATCGAAGCCACCGCGTCGACCCGCAATCCATCGACGTGGAAATGCTTCAACCAGTGCAACGCCGACGCCAGCATGTAGCCATGCACTTCGGTGCGGCCAAGGTTGTAGATCAGCGTGTCCCAATCCTGGTGAAAGCCTTCCAGTGGATTGCCGTACTCGTACAGCGCGGTGCCGTCGAATTGCGCCAATCCGTGGGTGTCCGTCGGAAAATGCGCCGGCACCCAGTCGAGAATCACACCGATATCGGCTTTGTGGCAGGCGTTGACGAACTCACCGAACTGCTCCGGCGTGCCGTAACGCGCACTCGGGGCGAATTGCGAGAGCAACTGATAACCCCAGGAACCGCCGAACGGGTGTTCCATGATCGGCATCAGTTCGATGTGGGTGAAACCCAGTTCCTTCACGTACGGAATCAAGCGCTCGGCCAGTTCCGGCCAGGTGTATTGGCGCGCAACCTCACCCAGATCATCCAGCTCGCATTGCCAGGAGCCGACGTGCAACTCGTAGATCGACAGCGGCGCCGAATGCTTCTGGCGTTCGCGGCGCCCGCTCATCCAGTCCTGATCCTGCCAGTCGACTTGCAGCGGCGCGGCGACTTTCGACGCGGTGTCCGGCGGCAGACTGGTGGCCAGCGCCATCGGGTCAGCCTTGAGCGGCAGAATGCCGTGGGCGCCGAGGATTTCGTACTTGTACAACTCCCCCGCTTGCAGGCGCGGGATGAACAACTCCCAGACCCCGGACGGGTGACGCAGGCGCATCGGATGCCGACGGCCGTCCCAGACGTTGAAATCACCGACCACGGAAACCCGTCGGGCATTCGGCGCCCACACCGCGAAGCGCACGCCATCAACGCCATCGACGGTTTTCAGCTGTGCGCCGAGGCAGGCGCTGAGATCGCGGTGATTGCCTTCGGCGAACAGATACAAATCCATTTCACCGAGCAACTGACCAAAGCTGTAAGGATCCTCCGCTTCCTGCTCGCCACCGGCCCAGCGCGTGCGCAACAGGTACGGCCGTGCGTGATCGAAATGGCCGACAAACAGCCCCGGGGTTTCGGTCTGTTCCAGCGGACCGCGTTCTTCGCCGCTGTCCTTGTCCAGTACGACAACGCTCAGGGCACCGGGTAAATAGGCGCGAATAAACTGCCCGCCCGCGCCATCGCCGTGCGGGCCAAGTATGGAAAACGGATCGTGATGTTCAGCACGTACCAGTGCGTCGATGTCTTTCGCCGCCGGCAGCAATGCTTCTTTGACCTGACCCTGTTCCTTGTTCGAGAAACTCATGACTACTCTCCACCAAGATCGGAAAAGGGTTTAAGCCCTGTCAATAACCCATACAAACCGTGCAACGGCACGGGCAGCCACGTCGGGCGATTTTCGGCTTCATAGGCCACTTCATAGGCCGCCTTCTCCAGACCGAACAACGCCAGCGCGGCGTCGGCACCGTCAGGATCTTGCCAGGCATGATCAAGACTAGCTGCCGCTCGGCGATATGCCTGAACAAATGCCTCGCGCGCCTCACGCAGATAGCGTTCGGCGACACGTTGACGTGCGCCTTCGGACTCGGCGCTGTGATCGACGTTGTGCACGTTGATGGTCATCGCCGCCGCGTAATCGAAGGAACGCAGCACACCGCTGACATCCTTGTACGGACTGTGTTTGCCACGACGCTCGCTCAGAGGCCGCGCCGGTTCACCCTCGAAATCGATCAGATAGGCATCGCCCTTGATCACCAGCACCTGGCCCAGATGCAAGTCGCCATGCACGCGGATGCGCAAACCACCGACGGATTTCTTCGCCAGATCCTGCACATGAGCAAGGATGGTTTTCTTCTCGTCGAGCAGGCGTTTGACCAGTTTCTGATCCGCCGCGTTGAGTTCGCCCTGATGCTGCTTGAGCAGTTTCAACGCATGCTCGACCTGCGCTGCGACGTCCTTGCCGGTGGCCTGTGCATCCTTGGCCGTACTGACTTGCGGCGCGAAATCGGCATTCTCGGTTGGCGCTGCGAGCACTTGGTGCATTTCGCCCAGACGCTGACCGAGCATCGCCGCAAAGTCCTTCAATTCGCCCAAAGCGTTGTAGTGCTGCTCCTGCTCGGACATGGCATCTGCGAGTTCATCGCGCAACGCCCGCTCAAGGTTGTTCTGCGTCCATTCCCAGGCGTCGCCCTGATTGCTCAGATAACCCTGAGCGATCATCAACAGATTGTCTTCACCCTGCGCGTCGCGGCGAATCACCGAGCCGAGCAGCGGAGAGATATTGGCAAATCCGGCGGCGGTCAGGTAAGCGCTCATCTCCAGTTCCGGGTGTACGCCAGAAGCGACTTTACGGATCAGCTTAAGCACCAGGCTGTTGCCGATCACCACCGAACTGTTCGATTGCTCGGCCGACAGGTAACGCACTTCGGATTCGCCACCGAGATTAAGTTTTTCCAGATGCGCCGTCGGTGCGAAACGGATCTCGCCTTCAGCCGACTCCAGCACCGTGTGGTTCTGCATACCTTGCAGGACCGCGCGAATAAACGTTTCAAGACTGAATGCGTCAGTGATCAAACCGACCTGACGCACCCGCCGCACGCGTGACAGTGCCAATTGCTGTGGCAACGCCGGGCCGACCTGGTCTTCGGAAATAAAGCCGAACGGCAACTGATAACGGCTGGTCTGGCCGCCGCTGGTGACTTCGATTTCGCTGAGCAGCACCGGGTGCTGGGCGTCGCCGAAGCGCACGCCATAAGCCAGATTGACCTTGTCGATGGCCGCATCCTTGCCGGCGAACCAGCGTCGGTTCTGCAGCCAGCTCGGCAGAATGCCCTGCTCCAGCGTGGTGCGGGACGGCGTTTCGAGCAGTTCTTCCATGCGTTTTTTCAGCACCAGCGTGGTGAAGTCCGGCAGGCTCTGCGCCGGCTCGACGTGCCAGCTCGGCATCTGGTTTTCGGTGGCCAGGGCGAACCAATAGAAGCCGTACGGCGCTAGGGTCAGGAGAAAGTTCAGTTGGCCAATCGGCGGGAAGGCATTACCGCCGAGCATCTCCACCGGCACCATGCCGACGTACGCCGACAGATCCAGCTCCGCCGCTTGCGCACTGCGCGAGACGTTGGCCACGCAGAGAATGATTTCGTGCTTGCCATCGGCATCGGTGAATTCGCGGGTGTAGGCCAGAATCCGGCGGTTGCTCGGCGAGAGCATTTTCAGCGTGCCACGGCCAAATGCCTTGGATTGCTTGCGCACGGCGAGCATGCGCCGGGTCCAGTTGAGCAGCGAATGCGGATCGCCGGCCTGGGTTTCGACGTTGACCGACAGATAGCCGTATTGCGGGTCCATGATCGGCGGCAGCACCAGGCTGGCCGGATCGGCGCGGGAGAAGCCGCCGTTGCGGTCAATCGACCACTGCATCGGCGTACGCACGCCGTCGCGGTCGCCGAGGTAGATATTGTCGCCCATGCCGATCTCGTCGCCGTAATACAACGTCGGCGTGCCCGGCATCGACAGCAGCAGGCTGTTGAGCAATTCGACGCGGCGGCGATCACGTTCCATCAAGGGTGCCAGACGTCGACGAATACCGAGGTTGATCCGCGCGCGGCGGTCAGCGGCGTAGTAATTCCACAGGTAATCGCGCTCCTTGTCGGTGACCATCTCCAGCGTCAACTCATCGTGGTTGCGCAGGAAGATTGCCCACTGGCAGTTGGCGGGGATTTCCGGGGTCTGGCGCAAAATATCGGTGATCGGGAAGCGATCTTCCTGGGCCAGCGCCATGTACATGCGCGGCATCAGCGGGAAGTGGAACGCCATGTGACATTCATCGCCATTCAAGCCCGCCGCGTCGGTGTCGCCGAAATACAGCTGGGTGTCTTCCGGCCATTGGTTGGCCTCGGCCAGCAGCATGCGGTCGGGATAATTGGCGTCGATCTCGGCACGAATCTGCTTGAGGACGTCGTGGGTCTCCGGCAGGTTTTCGTTGTTGGTGCCGTCGCGTTCGATCAGGTACGGAATCGCGTCGAGACGCAGACCGTCGATGCCCATGTCCAGCCAGTAGCGCATGACCGAGAGCACCGCTTTCATCACTTGCGGGTTGTCGAAATTCAGGTCCGGCTGGTGCGAATAGAAGCGGTGCCAGAAGTACTGGCCGGCGACCGGGTCCCAGGTCCAGTTGGACTTTTCAGTGTCGAGAAAAATGATCCGTGTGCCGTCGTATTTCTGGTCGTCATCCGACCACACGTAGAAGTCTCGCGCCGCCGAGCCGGGTTTGGCCTTGCGTGCGCGCTGAAACCACGGGTGCTGGTCGGAGGTGTGGTTGATGACCAGCTCGGTGATCACCCGCAAACCGCGTTTATGCGCCTCGGCGATAAAGCGCTTGGCGTCGGCCATGGTCCCGTAATCGCTGTGCACGCCACGGTATTCGGCGATGTCGTAGCCGTCATCGCGGCGTGGCGAGGGGTAGAACGGCAACAGCCAGATGGTGTTGACGCCGAGTTCGGCGATGTAATCGAGTTTGGCGATCAGGCCGGGAAAGTCGCCGATCCCGTCATTGTTGGAGTCGAAAAACGATTTGACGTGAACTTGATAGATCACCGCATCCTTGTACCAGAGCGGGTCTTTGATGAAGGTGGCTGCCTTGGGTTTCTTCGCCATGTGAAACTCCTGTTCAATTCGCTAAGACCACATGAATACCCTGTGAAGAAAGGGCTTTTGTGGTGAGGGGATTTAGCGAAACGTCGCACCGCCCCGATGGGCTGCGAAGCGGCCCCGCTTTTATCCAGTAATAACAAGCTGCTTTATGTGGCTGCTGCGCAGACAGTCGGGGATAAATCCCCTCACCACAAAAAACAGGGCAGAGCATCAAGGGGCAGTGATTCGCCAGATCCCGAACGGCTGATACGCCGGGTCAATGCGCATGAACTGATATTTGCCATGCCAGTCCCAGCGATGCCCGTTCATCAAATCCTCGCCGTGGGTTGTCGCGTCGTCCGGCAGGCCCATTTCCCACAGCGGCAGTTCGAAATTCGCTTCCTGCACGTTATTGGGATCGAGGCTGACCGCCACCAGAATGAAATTGCTGCCGTCAAAACTGCGCTTGCCGAAGTACAGAATGTTGTCGTTCCAGGCGTTGTAGATTTTCAGGCCCAGGTGCGTGTGCAGCGCCGGGTTCTGCCGGCGGATGCGGTTGAGCTGGGCGATCTCGGCAATGATGTTGCCGGGGGCGGTGAAGTCGCGGACGCGGATTTCGTACTTCTCCGAATCGAGGTATTCCTCCTTGCCCGGCACCGGCGCCGCTTCGCACAGTTCATAGCCGGAATACATGCCCCACAGGCCCGAGCCCATGGTCGCCAACGCCGCACGGATGAGAAAACCGGGGCGTCCGGACTCATGCAGGAACGCCGGGTTGATGTCCGGCGTGTTGACGAAAAAGTTCGGCCGATAGCATTCGCGCCACGGCGACTCATTCAGTTCGGTGAAATAGGTGGCCAGTTCAGCCTTGGTGTTGCGCCAGGTGAAATAGGTGTAGCTCTGGGTGTAACCGACCTTGCCCAGACGCGCCATCATCGCCGGCGTGGTGAACGCCTCGGCGAGGAAAATCACTTCCGGGTGCAGCGCCCGCACATCGGCAATCAGCCACTGCCAGAACGGCAGTGGTTTGGTGTGCGGGTTATCAACGCGAAAGATCTTCACGCCCTCTTCGACCCAGCCGACGACGATGTCGCGCAGCTCGACCCACAGACTCGGGATCGCGTCCGGCGCGTAGAAATCGACGTTGACGATGTCCTGATATTTCTTCGGCGGGTTCTCGGCGTATTTGATCGTGCCGTCCGGTCGCCAGTTGAACCAACCCGGATGCTGCTTGAGCCATGGGTGATCCTGGGAACACTGGATGGCGAAATCGAGGGCGATTTCCAGACCATGCTCAGCCGCAGCGGCCACCAGTCGACGGAAGTCTTCGCGGGTGCCGAGTTGCGAATGGATCGCCTCGTGGCCGCCCTCCTCGCTGCCGATCGCATACGGACTGCCGGGATCGTCCTGGCCGGCGGTCAGGGAATTGTTGCGGCCTTTGCGGTGCGCACGACCAATCGGATGAATCGGCGTGAAGTACAGCACGTCGAAGCCCATGTCCTGAATCATCGGTAGCCGTGAATGCACGTCGTTAAAGGTGCCGTGACGGTTGGGATCGTCGGTGATCGAGCGCGGAAACAGCTCATACCAACTGGCGAACTCGGCCAGTTCACGCTCGACATCCATGGGGAACTCGGCGCTGACGCTCAAATAGGCACGGTGATCAGCCTGGGCCATCAGTTGCGCACTGTGCGAGTGCAAGAACAGCGCGACCTGCTCGGTTTCGAGCAGCCCGGACAGTTCGTGGTGCAACGCGGCGAGCTGTTCGCTGAGCTGGCCTTCGCTGCGTTCGGCGGCCTGTTGCACCATCGTCCGGCCTTCTTGCAGCTCAAGCGAAACCGGTACGGCGGCGTTGTGCTTCTTCTCCAGTTCGTACTGGAAACTGGCGAAATGGTCGATCCACGCCTCGATGCAATACAGGAAACGGCCCTGATGCTCGGGGCGGAACTGGCCTCGCCAGCCGTTATTGCCCTGATCGGCCATGACCTCGCTTTGCCAGGTCTCTTCGCCTTCCTCGCGCCAGCGAATGCGCACGGCAAGTTTGTCGTGGCCATCGGCGAACACTTTGCTGGTGACCACCACGTCGCGGCCGGCAATCGACTTCACGGCGAACTGTCCGCCATCGAGGGTCGGCATGGTGTTTTCGATGACGATGCGTGGCAACAGCAACGCCTGTGACAGTGGCATGTGCGGGTTGTAGCTCAGGTCAGACGGTTTTTCAGCAGTCATTGAGCATCTCTCCTTAACGCCCCAAGGACGCTCTTGTGCCGGATCAGTATTCACAACAGGACACCGGCCCCGTCATGAACTCACTTAGGTTCGGAGCGACCGGCACCGGGAAAAGTTCAGAGCAAATTGCCCGACACGAAAAGCGGATCGAATTCGCCACGAGGTGGTCAACCCACTTAAGCACTTCTCACGCCATGTGCCACACGGAGGTCTACAGATGAACAACCCGTTCCCGGCGGAAACGCCCGATCCGAACATCGACAACCCGACGATTCCCGAGACCGAACCACAACCGGTGCCCGAGCAGGAACCACCGGGCACCACGCCACCGCCGAAAGAAGAGCCGCCAACGACGATGCCGCCAGTGATCGTCTAACCTGTCGCCGCGACCGATCGTTCCGATCATGGGATCGATCGGTTACAGGTGATCGTTCTTCTGCTCGTCCTTTTCGAACAACCTGACGACATGCGGCATCACGCTGAAAATCGCCAATGCCAGAAAGGTGCTGAGCAGCGCCGTGGCCTCCTTGCCCAAACCGGCCGCGACACCGATGGCGGCCGTCATCCACAGACCAGCTGCCGTGGTCAGTCCTTTGACATGGCCTTCATCGCCTTCCTTGTTTTTCAGGATAGTACCGGCGCCGAGAAATCCGATCCCGGCAATCACCCCCTGCAACACACGGCTCATAGCGTCTGACTCAGCCCCCGAAGTCTGCGGCACCAACACAAACAGAGCCGCACCCAGCGCCACCAGCATGTGCGTGCGCACCCCGGCAGCCTTGCCCTTGTGCTCGCGCTCGAAGCCGAGAATTCCGCCGAGTACCGCCGCCATCAACAGGCGCACGGTAATCCGCGTCAGTTGCGAGGCATCGCCGATATCAGCGAATTCCGTTTGCAGCGTTTCCCACACTTCATGCCACCACGCGTTCATCGGGTTGTCCTTGTTATTGGCTGAATAAACGATGGACAGCGCCGACCATTAATCAGTTGCGCAGAACCATCGGCAAAGCCTGTGCCCTAACGCTTTAGACCCCCTGTAAAAAAGGACAGCCACCATGTCTCTGCGAATCGACGATTCCAATCCCGAGCAAAAAGTCTGTTTCTTCACCGACGAAGATGGCGAAGAAATTCGTATCTGCGACACCCTTGAGATCAAAACCGATAGCGACAAAGCCATGTCCTTTGTGGAAATCGAAGGCCGCCGCGTTTACATCACCGAAGCAGATGCCGACGCTCTGACTGTCGCAGGTGCCAAGGACGGTCGTAAGCACCTGAAGGCTGATTCGAGTGATTCGGTGATTTGACTGACCCCGGTCAATGCCCGCCGCAAACGCCTGCGATAGGCGTTTGCGCCCTTGTCTGCGGGCTGCTTCAACTTGTCGCAGGGCTTCTGCCAAAAGCCATCTGATACGCTTTTTATTGAAATATCTGAGTCTGTTATGCAAACAGATCGACGCTCATAGTGCATCGGCCTGATGGAGGCTGATGAGCGAACGACCATGAGCGAACAAATCCCCGTCCGAACCGTAGAAGCATCTCCCCAGATAAAAAAAGTACCGGCGCGCCCAATGAAGGCGAAACACGCCACCAGCGACAACCAGATTTTCACCCGCAGTTTTACCGGCCTGTTCCGCACCTTGCGCATGAGCGGCGCGGGGTTTCTGTTCCTGCTGTTTTTCGGCACGGTGTGGCTGAATTGGGGCGGTCGTCAGGCCGTGCTGTGGGATTTGTCGGAAAGCAAATTCCACATCTTCGGCGCGACCTTCTGGCCACAGGATTTCATTCTGCTCTCGGCGCTGCTGATCATCGCCGCGTTCGGCCTGTTCGCCATCACCGTGTTCGCCGGGCGCGTCTGGTGTGGCTACACCTGCCCGCAGAGTTCGTGGACGTGGATTTTCATGTGGTGCGAGAAAATCACCGAGGGCGAACGCAACCAGCGGATCAAACTGCAAGCGGCGCCGTGGGGCCTGAACAAACTGGCCCGGCGTGCGGCCAAGCACACGCTGTGGCTGGCGATCAGCGTGATGACCGGCCTGACCTTCGTTGGTTACTTCACACCAATCCGCCCGCTCGCTGAAGAACTGCTGACCCTGCAAATCGGCGGCGTCAGTCTGTTCTGGGTGCTGTTCTTCACCGCCGCCACTTACATCAACGCCGGTTGGCTGCGTGAAGCCGTGTGCATGCACATGTGTCCGTATGCCCGATTCCAGAGTGTGATGTTCGACAAAGACACTCTGGCGATTGCCTACGACGTGGCACGCGGCGAGAACCGTGGCCCGCGCAAGCGCGACGTAAAACCGGTCGAGGCCGGGCTTGGCGATTGCATCGATTGCCAGTTGTGCGTGCAGGTCTGCCCGACCGGCATCGACATCCGCGACGGCTTGCAGATGGAATGCATCGGTTGCGCGGCGTGCATCGACGCCTGTGATTCGATCATGGACAAAATGAACTACCCACGCGGTTTGATCCGCTACAGTTCCGAACGTGAATTGCAGGGTGGCAAGACACACCTGCTGAGGCCACGGCTGATCGGTTATGTCGCGGTGCTGCTGGTGATGATCGGCGCACTGGCGCTGGCGCTGGTCGAGCGGCCGATGGTCTCGCTGGACGTGACCAAGGATCGCGGGCTGTTCCGTGAAAACGGTCAGGGCCAGATCGAAAACATCTACACCCTCAAAGTCATCAACAAGACCCAGCAGCGCCAGGACTACAACCTGAGCCTGGTGGACGGCGACGGCTTCCAGTTGCAAGGCAAGACCGAACTGAGCCTGGCGCCGGGCGAGATTGTCGATGTGCCGGTGTCGGTGGCGATGACCACGGAACGCCCGAGCAGCAGCTCGCAGACCTTGAGTTTCAAGATTGCCGACAGCGATGAGCCAGAGATTTACAGCGTGGCGAAAAGCAGGTTTGTGGCGCCGATGAATCGTTGAGCCGTTAAGATGCTGTCGTTTTTCACTGACAACGCAACACCCTGTGGCGAGGGGATTTATCCCCGATGGCTGCGAAGCAGCCCCAAACCCTACAGCTGAGAAATACCTGGCACACCTCGCTGCATGGTTTCAGGGCTGCTTCGCAGCCCATCGGGGCGGTGCGACGTTTCGCTAAATCCCCTCACCACAATTGCATACACTCGAATCACTCACTGACCGGGCAACCGATGAAACGCTACGAAAAATTCGCCGACGACATCGCTGAACTGATCCGCTCCGGAGTCCTCGGCCCCGGCCAGCGCGTGCCGTCGGTGCGCTATGCCAGCCAGACCTACGGTGTCAGCCCGTCCACAGTATTCCAGGCCTATTACCTGCTTGAACGCCGCGGCCTGATCCGCGCCCGGCCGCGCTCCGGCTATTTCGTCAACACCCACGCCCCGAGCCCGTTCTCGGAGCCGGTGATCAGCAGCCACGTCAGCGATTCCACCGAGGTCGACGTCAGCGAATTGGTGTTCTCGGTGCTGGAGTCGATCAAAGACCCGAGCACCGTGCCGTTCGGCTCGGCATTCCCCAGTCCGACGCTATTCCCGTTGCAACGCCTGTCCCGCTCACTGGCCAGCGCCGCACGGGAAATGGACCCGCGCATGGTCGTCACCGACATGTCGCCGGGCAATCCACAGCTACGTCGACAAATCGCCCTGCGTTACATGGTTGGCGGGTTGATGCTGCCGATGGAGGAGCTGCTAATCACCAACGGCGCCCTCGAAGCGCTCAACCTGTGCCTGCAAGCGGTGACCGAACCCGGTGATCTGGTGGCCATTGAGGCCCCGGCGTTCTACGCCAGTCTGCAAGTGCTGGAGCGCCTCAAGCTCAAAGCCGTGGAAATCCCCGTGCACCCGCGTGACGGCATCGATCTCGGCGTGCTCGCGCAGACGCTGGAGCGCCATCCGATCAAGGCCTGCTGGTGCATGACCAGTTTCCAGAACCCGATGGGCGCGACCATGCCCGAGGCGAAGAAACAGGAACTGGTCGAACTGCTGCGCCGCCATCAGGTGCCGCTGATCGAAGACGATGTCTACGCCGAACTCTATTACGGCCAACAGGCGCCAAAACCGGCCAAGGCGTTCGACACCGAAGGACTGGTGATGCATTGCGGCTCGTTCGCCAAAAGTCTCGCCCCCGGCTATCGCATCGGTTGGGTCGCTGCCGGACGTTACGCGCAAAAGATCGAACGGCTGAAACTGATGACTTCGTTGTGCGCGTCAATGCCGGCACAAGCGGCGATTGCCGATTACCTGCAACACGGCGGCTACGATCGGCATCTGCGCAAACTGCGCTACGCCCTGGAAGAACAGCAGAGCGCGATGCTGGCGGCGATTGCCCGTTATTTCCCGGCGCAGACGCGGGTCAGTCAGCCGGCGGGCGGCTACTTCCTGTGGCTGGAACTACCGCCGCAGATGGATTCGTTGAAGTTGTTTCAGATGGCACTGGCGCAAGGCATCAGCATCGCGCCGGGACCGATCTTTTCGCCGACGCAGCGGTTTCGTAATTGCATCCGCTTGAATTACGGCAGCCCTTGGACCGAGGATTCGGAGAAAGCCATGGAGACGCTGGGACGGATTGTGCGGTCGTTCTGACAGATTGTTTGTGCTTCGCAAAATGCTATCGCGAGCAGGCTCACTCCTACAGGGGAACGCATTCCAACTGTAGGAGTGAGCCTGCTCGCGATGAGGCCCGCCCGAGCGACGCTGATCCGAATGCCTAACGCCCGCCACCCAGATCGACGAAGGTACCGGTGGCATATGAAGCCTTGTCGGAAAGCAACCAGACAATCGCCTCCGCCACTTCATCCGGCCGTCCGCCACGGGCCATCGGAATCGCCGACTCAAGCTTGCTGACCCGATCCGGATCACCGCTCAAAGCATGGAAATCGGTGTAGATGAATCCCGGACGGACCGCATTGACCCGAATCCCCTCGCCCGCCACTTCCTTGGACAGACCGATGGTGAAGCTGTCGAGCGCGCCTTTGGATGCCGCGTAATCAACGTATTCATTCGGCGAGCCGAGGCGCGAAGCCACTGACGACACGTTGACAATACTGCCACCCTGCCCGCCGTGCTTGGGCGACATGCGCAGGATCGCGTGCTTGGCGCAGAGGATCGGCGCCAGGACATTGGTTTTCATGATTTTGAGGATGCGGAATTCGGACATTTCATCGACTCGCGATTTGTGCCCGACGGTGCCGGCGTTGTTCACCAGTGCGGTGACCCGGCCCAGCTCGGTGTCGACCCGATGGAACATCGCGACCACTTCGTCTTCGATGCTGACGTCGGCGCGCACCGTAATGGCCTGAGCGCCCAGCGCACGGACTTGCTCCAGCACGCTTTGCGCGGCCTGCTCGTCCGACTGGTAATTGATGCAGATCCGATAGCCCTGCTCGGCAGCCAACAACGCCGTCGCGGCGCCAATCCCGCGGCCGCCACCGGTGATCACAATGACTTTATCCATGCTGGCCTTTCCCCCCAATGCCCACGTAACAATCGGGTGGAAGAATAACCGCCATTGACGGGTTTTGCATGGACTGTGTGCGAAGCGAAACCTGAGCTGAACACTTGTGGTGAGGGGATTTATCCCCGATGGGTTGCAGAGCAGCCCCAAAAACATCTGGCACGGTTTGTCAGGAATATTTGATTCGCAGGGTTTGGGGCTGCTGCGCAACCCATCGGGGATAAATCCCCTCACCACAGAGTTTTCCTCATCAGAAAGGGATTGTGCCGGTCAAACTGTCGCGTGCTTCTCGCCCCGGGTAATGTCCTGCATGAACTGGTCCGCCGGCATCGGATGCCCGAGCAGATACCCTTGCAACGAGTCACAGCCCAACTGCGTCAGGAAATCCTGCTGCGAGCCCGTCTCTACCCCTTCGGCGACAATCCGCAAGCCCAAGGCCTGGCCCAGCGCAACAATCGCCGAAACAATCGCTGCGTCGTCACTGTCATGCTCCAGATCGCGGACAAAACCGCGGTCGATCTTCAGCTCATTGGCCGGCAGACGCTTGAGGTACATCAGGCTCGAATAGCCGGTGCCAAAGTCATCGATCGACAGATCGACACCCATGTCCGACAACTCCTGCAACACGGTCATGCTCGCATCGGCGTCGCTCATGGCCGTGGTTTCGGTGATTTCGAGGGTCAGGCTGTTGGCCGGCAAATGGTGAGTCGCCAATGCCTTCGCGACACTGCGCACCAGCCCGGCATGGCAGAACTGCAACGCCGAGAGGTTCACGGCAATGCGCCAGTCGGTGTAGCCGAGCACGTACCACTCACGCATCTGTCGGCAGGCTTCATTGAGCACCCAATCACCGATCGGGATGATCAGACCGGACTTCTCCGCCAGATCAATGAACTTGTCCGGCATCAGCATGCCGTGGATCGGGTGCTGCCAGCGCAACAACGCTTCGGCGCCAACCGGATGACCGGTTGCGGCGTCAAATTTGGGCTGGTAATGCAGGGTGAACTGGCTGTGCTCCAGCGCTGCGCGCAAGTCCTGCAACAGTTGCAGTTGTTTGCGCGCGTTGTTGTTCATCGAGGCGTCGAAGAAGCTGTAACCGTTCTTGCCGCCACCCTTGGCGTGATACATCGCAGCGTCAGCGTTCATCAGCAGTTCCTGGGCGTTCTGGCCATTGCCCGGATACAGGGCGATGCCAACGCTGGCGGAGATCTGCAAATCATGTTCAGCCACACGGAATGATTGCGCGATCAGACCAACTTGGCGCGCCGCCAGTCCCAACGCATCGTTGGGTTCGGTCAGGCGCACCAGCAAGACAAATTCATCGCCGCCGATTCGCGCCAGCGTGTCGAGGCTGCGCAAGTCTTCGCGCAGACGCACGCCGACTTCACGCAACAGTTGGTCGCCCATGTGATGGCCGAAAGCATCATTGACCGGTTTGAAGCCGTCCAGATCGATGAACATCAACGCAAAGCAGCCACCTTGTTCATGGACTTTTTTCATCGCCTGATTGATCCGGTCGTCCAGCAACATGCGATTGGGCAGACCGGTCAGCGTGTCGTGCAGCGCCAGTTGCGTCAGTTCGCGGTTGGCCACCGTCAGCGAGTGCGCCAGATCCGCCGTGCGCGCTTCGAGGCGTGCGTCGAGAATCGAAGTCAGCAAGGCAATCGACAACACCGCCAGCGTGGTGATCAGCACCAGGCTGTCGAGGCCATTGCCTTTCAGGCCATTAACCGTCGCGCCGCAGAAACTGCCGTCAGGAAACTGCGCGGCTGCCATGCCGGTGTAATGCATGCCGACAATCGCGATGCCCATGATCACCGCAGCGCCAGCGCGAATCAGACGCACGTAAGGCGAATGCTGGCGCAGGCGGAAGGCAATCCACAACGCGGCGGCGGACGCACCGACGGCGATCAGCAAGGACGCGCCGAACAGCGTCGGGTCGTAGTCGATCCCGGGCGTCATGCGCATTGCCGCCATGCCCATGTAATGCATGGAACTGATGCCGGTACCCATGATCAGTGCGCCGAACGCCAATTGCAGGGCGGGCAATTTCGGCTGGCTGACCAGCCACAAGGCGAATCCGCAGGACAGCATCGCGATCAGCAGCGACAGGACTGTGAGGGTGACGTCATAACCGAGGTCGATCGGCAGTTTGAAAGCCAGCATGCCGATAAAGTGCATCGACCAGACGCCGACTCCCATGGCGAACGCGCCACCGGCCGTCCAGAAATGCACCGCCCGCCCTTTGGCGGTAGCGATACGACCGGTGAGGTCGAGCGCTGTGTAGGAAGCGAGGATCGCAACGCACAGCGAAATGAAAACCAATGTGGAGGAATAAGTACCGATGAGCATGCGAATTCTCGTGACCACCCAACCCCGATAGTGTCCATTCTCGGTCGGGCAAATGCGGCGATTGTACTGATTGCGCAGAAGAACGCACTGACAAAGTGAGCAATTTGCCATCAAGCCGATGAAACGCTTGTTCGATCGTCCTGCAAGGCTCTGGCCCGCATGTCATAGCCATTACTGAACCCTTGTGGTGAGGGGATTTATCCCCGACGGGCTGCGAAGCGGCCCCAAAATCCAGCAACGCAAGTATTCCTGAACCACCAGGTCGGATGGTTTCAGGGCTGCTCCGCAACCCATCGGGGCGGTGCGACGTTTCGCTAAATCCCCTCACCACAGGTTTGCGGCACTCACTTTTTGTTGTCGCTTACATCCAGATCGCCATCCCAGCCGCCGCCCAGCGCGGCAATCAATTGCACGCTGGCAATCAATCGGCTCTGCAGAATGTTCAGCACGGTCCGCTCGTTGCTCAGCGCCGTGGCCTGCACCACTACCACATCGATATAGGCAATCAGCCCGGCCTTGTACTGGTTTTCGGTCAGACGCAAAGAGTCACGCGCGGCATCGAGGGCTTCCTGGCGCACCGCAGCCTCATCCTCGTACACCTTCAACTGCACCAGATAGTTTTCCACTTCGCGGAAACCATCGAGCACGGTCTGCCGGTATTTGGCCACCGTCTGGTCATACACCGCCTCAGTGCGGTCGACTTCCGCCGAACGTATGCCGCCGTCGAACAGCGGCAGATCCAGTTTCGGCCCGACCGACCAGAAACGGTTCGGCAGACTGATCAGATCTTTCGAGGTGCTACTGCTGTAACCGCCACTCAGGCTCAGAGACAAATCCGGGTAATACGCGGCTTTCGCCACGCCGATGTTGGCGTTGGCGGCAATCACCGAGCGCTCGGCAGAGGCAATGTCCGGGCGACGCTCGAGCAACTGCGACGGCAGGCTCAACGGCACCTGCGGCAAGTTCGGAATGGTCTGCGTCTCCGCAATATTGAAATCTGCGGGTGCCTGCCCGGTCAGCACGGCGATGGCATTCTCGAATTGCGCCCGCTGCCAGATCAGATCGACCAGATCAGCCTGGGTGCTTTTCAGTTGTGTCTGCGCCTGAGCGACTGCGTCACGCCCGGAAACCCCGGCACGGTACTGGTTCTGGGTCATTTTCAGCGATTTTTCGTAAGCCGCCACCGTCGACTCAAGCAGACGCTTTTGCTGATCGATCACCCGTAATTGCAGGTAGTTCTGCACCAGTTCCGACTGTTGGCTCAGGCGCATCGCCGCCAGATCGGCAAAACTCGCCTGCGCGCTGGCCTTGTCGGCTTCAAGTCCACGACGCAGCTTGCCCCAGATGTCGGCTTCCCAACTGACACCCAACTCGGCGTTGTAAGTGTCGCGGATACCGCTGGAGGAACTGCTCAGGCTCGAACTGCTGCTGCCGGTGCCCTGACTTGAGCGGGTTTTGCCCAGACTCAGATCGACATTCGGATAAAACGCCCCACGTGCGCTGCGCACCAACGCCTGGGCTTGCCGGTATTGAGCTTCCGATTGCGCGACCGTCTGGTTGGAACTGTTGAGTTTCTCGACCAGGCCGTTGAGCTGCTGATCGCCATACAGTTCCCACCAGGCGCCACGGGCCAGCGAATCGCTCGGATTGGCTTGACGCCAGCCTTCGGCTTCCTTGTATTGAACGATTTCTGCGGTCTGCGGGCGCTGGTAATCCGGGCCGACAGCGCAGGCACTCAGCATCGCCACGCACAGCGACAGGCTCAACAGACGCGAGCCGCGAACGGTGGCCAGTTGGATAAGCGATTGGTCAGTCATAGCGGAGTTTCCAGAGCGGCATCAGTACGCACGCCACGCCATTTGTTGAAGCGATGGCGCAGCTTGTCGAGATAGAGGTAAACCACCGGGGTGGTGTAAAGCGTCAGCACCTGGCTGAAAATCAGTCCGCCGATGATGGTCAAGCCCAATGGCTGGCGCATTTCCGCGCCTTCGGCACGGCTGAGCAGCAGCGGCAAGGCACCGAGAATCGCCGCCAGCGTCGTCATCAGAATCGGTCGCAGACGTTGCAGGCAAGCACTGCGGATCGATTCCAGCGGCGTCATGCCGTGATGCCGCTCCAGTTGCAGTGCAAGATCGATCATCAGGATCGCGTTTTTCTTCACCACGCCGATCAGCAGGAACAACCCGAGCAACGAGATCAGGCTGAACTCGCCGCCCAGTGCATAGATCGATAGCAATGCGCCGACCCCGGCCGAAGGCAGCGTCGACAGAATCGTCAGCGGGTGAATGTAGCTCTCATACAGCACACCGAGGACCAGATACACCGCCAGCAACGCGCCGAGGATCATGAACGGCTGGCTCTTCTGGGTGGCGGCAAAGGCGTCGGCGGTACCGGCCATTTTCGCGATCACATCCTCCGGCAAGCCGAGCTTGGCAATCGCCCGCTCGATGGCGGCGCTGCCCTGCTCCACCGTCACGCCTTCGGCCATGTCGAAGGAAATGTCCTCGGAGGCAAACTGGCCTTCGTGGCTGACCCGGTCGTCTTCCAGACTGCTCTCGTAGTGAGCGATGGTCGACAGCGGAATCCGCGCACCGTCAGCCGTGATCACCTGCACCTGCTTGAGCGTCACCGGGTCCTGGGCGTATTTCGGATTGACCTCCATCACCACTTGATACTGGTTGAGGCTGTCGTAGATCGTCGAAATCTGCCGCTGGCTGTAAGCGTTGTTCAGCACCGCCGTGACCATGTTCATGTCGACGCCCAGGCGTTTGGCCTGATCACGGTCGACAATCAACGTCACTTGCTGCGCGCCCTTGCCTTCGCGGGCATCAATCGCGGTCAGTTCCGGTAAGGCTCGCAATGCCGCGACGACCTTTGGATACCACTTGCGCAACTCACCCAGATCACCGCTTTGCAGGATGTAGCTGTACTGCGAAGTGGTCTGTTCCCGGCCTCCGCCGAATTGCAGGTCCTGATCCGCCATCAGCATCAGTTGCGCACCGGCTACCTTGGGCATTTCCTTGCGCAGGCGTTCGATGACTTTCTGCGCCGACAACTGGCGCTCCTTGATCGGCTTCAGACGTACCAGCATGAACGCGTTGTTGGTGCCGTTGGTGCCACCGATGAACCCGGCGACACTCTCTACCGCTTCGTCCTTGAGCACGGCGCGGCGGAAGGTTTCCATTTTCGGCTGCATCACGCTGAACGACAGCCCGTCGTCGCCACGCACAAAACCGATCAACTGCCCGGTGTCCTGCTGCGGCATGAAGGTTTTAGGAACCACCACATATAGCGCCACATTGACGCCAACGGTGATGATCAGGCTGAGCAGCGTCAGGCGTCGATGGCGAAGCACCCAATCAAGGCTGGTGGCATATTTGCCGACCATCCAGTCGTTGGTCTGGCGACTCCAGCGTTGCAAACGGTTTTCCTGGCCCGGGGTGTGCGGCTTGAGCCAGCGGGCGCAGAGCATTGGTGTGAGCGTCAGGGACACCACCAGCGATACCACGATGGCTGCGGCCAAGGTGATGGAAAACTCGCGGAACAGGCTCTCGACAATCCCGCCCATGAACAGAATCGACAGGAACACCGCGACCAGCGAAACGTTCATCGACAGAAGCGTGAAGCCGACTTCCTTGGCGCCGAGGTAGGCGGCCTGCATCGGTTTGACGCCTTCGTCGATGTGCCGGGAAATGTTTTCCAGCACCACAATGGCGTCGTCCACCACCAGGCCAGTGGCAAGAATCAGCGCCATCAGCGACAGGTTGTTCAGCGAAAAACCATACAGGTACATCACCGCGAAGGTACCGACCAGCGACACCGGCACCGCCAACGTCGGAATCAGCGAAGCGCGGAAGTTACCGAGAAACAGGAACACCACCAGAATCACCAGTGCCACGGCGATCAGCAAGGTCATTTCGGCTTCGTGCAATGTCGCCTTGATCACCGGCGAGCGGTCCATCGCCAGATTCAGCTTGACGCTGGCCGGCAGCACCGCTTGCAACGCGGGGAGCTGCGCCTTGATCTCGTTGACCGTCTCGATGATGTTGGCGCCGGCCTGGCGGTTGATCACCAGCAGCACCGCCGCGTCATCGTTGAAGAAACCGCTGTTGTAACGGTCTTCGACGCCATCGCTGACTTTGGCCACATCCTTGAGGCGCAACGCGGCACCGTCGGCGTAATGGATGATCAGCGATTCGTAATCCTTGGCTTTTTCCAGTTGGTCGTTGGCCTGAATCTGCCACAACCGTTGACCGTCCTCGACCGAGCCCTTGGGCCGGCGCACGTTGGCGTCGGCGATGGTCTTGCGTACATCGTCGAGCGCCACGCCGTACTGGTTCAGTGCCTGCGGTTCGAGTTCGATGCGCACCGCCGGCAAGGAGCTGCCGCCGATCTGCACTTCACCGACGCCCTGAACCTGCGACAGGCTCTGCGAAAGAATGGTCGACGCCAAGTCGTAGAGCTGGCCTTTTTCCAGCACGTCCGAGGTCAACGACAGCACCATGATCGGTGCCTGCGACGGGTTGACCTTCTTGTAGGTCGGCATGCTGCGCATCCCGCTCGGCAGCAGATTGCGCGAAGCGTTGATCGCTGCCTGCACTTCCCGCGCCGCGCCATTGATGTCGCGGTCGAGGTCAAATTGCAGAATGACCCGGGTCGATCCCTGACTGGATCGACTGCTCATGGTGTTGACGCCGGCGATGGCGCCGAACGAACGTTCCAGCGGCGTGGCCACGGTGGACGCCATGACTTCCGGACTGGCACCGGGCAGGCTCGCCTGCACGACGATCACCGGGAAGTCCATTTGCGGCAACGGCGCCACCGGCAGCAAACCGAAACTCACACCGCCGAGCAACATGATCGCCAGGCTCAGGAGCATGGTCGCGACCGGGCGCTTGATGAAAGGACCAGAAAGATTCATTGACCGCGAACCCCGACTTCACACAATTCCCCTGTTGGAGTGAGCCTGCTCGCGATAGCGGTGTTTCTGTTTACATTGATGTTGCAGGTGCTGGCCTCATCGCGAGCAGGCTCACTCCTACACGGGTTATGTGTACGGACAGTCATACCGAGACCTCTTCGGTGTCGGCATCGGTTTTACCGAAACGACGGCCGAGACGGTCGAAATACAGGTAGATCACCGGTGTGGTGAACAGCGTCAGCACCTGGCTCACCAGCAAGCCACCGACCATCACCAGACCCAGCGGTTGACGCAATTCAGCCCCGGAACCGGTCGCCAGCATCAACGGCACCGCACCGAACAGTGCCGCCAGTGTGGTCATCAGAATCGGCCGGAACCGCAGCAGTGCCGCCTGATAGATCGCCTCCTCGGGCGCCATGCCCTGATTGCGTTCGGCATCGAGGGCAAAGTCGATCATCATGATCGCGTTCTTCTTGACGATGCCGATCAGCAAGATGATGCCGATGATCGCGATCATGCCCAGGTCGTTGCCGCTGAGCAGCAACGCCAGCAAGGCGCCGACCGCCGCCGACGGCAGGGTCGAAAGAATGGTGATTGGGTGGATGTAGCTCTCGTACAGCACGCCGAGCACGATGTACATGGTCACCACCGCCGCCAGAATCAGCAGCAAGGTGCTCGACAACGAAGCCTGGAACGCTTCGGCCGCGCCCTGGAACTGGGTCTGCACGCCAACCGGCATGCCGATGTCTTTCTGGACCTGCTCGATGATGTCTACCGCGTGCCCCAGCGCGACACCCGGGGCGAGGTTGAACGACATCATCACCGCCGGAAACTGGCCGATGTGGGTGATCGCCAGTTGCGCCTGACGTTCTTCGACGTGGGCCAGACTCGACAGGCGAACTTGCGCACCATCGGTGGTTTTGACGTGAATCTGATCCAGCGCCTGCGGGCCAATCTTCTCCCCGGCCTGCGCTTGCAGGACCACGCGGTACTGACTGGCCTGCGTGTAGATGGTCGAAATCTGCCGCTGGCCGAAGGCGTCGTACAGCGCATCGGTGATGTTTGCCACCGAAACGCCGAGGCGCGAAGCGGCATCGCGGTCGATGACCAGATAGACCTGCAAGCCTTTGTCCTGCAAATCACTGGCAACGTCGGTCAGTTCGGGACGCTGCGCCAGAGCCTCGACCAGTCGCCCGCTCCATTCGCTGAGCAATTCGGAATCCGGCGAAGACATGCTGAACTGGTACTGCGTACGACTGACCCGATCTTCAATGGTCAGGTCCTGTACAGGCTGCATGAACAGGCGAATGCCGACGAGTTTGTCCAGTTGCGGTTGCAGGCGCGCAATGACTTCGGTGGCGGTCAGATCGCGCTCGCCGTGAGGCTTGAGGTTGATCAGCAAGCGGCCGCTGTTGAGCGTGGCGTTGTCGCCATCGACGCCAATGTAGGACGACAGGCTTTGCACTGCCGGATCTTGAAGAATGACCTTGGCCAGTTCCTGTTGACGCTCACCCATCGCAGCGAAGGAAATCGATTGCGGTGCTTCGGAAATACCCTGAATCACCCCGGTGTCCTGCACCGGGAAGAACCCTTTCGGCACGACCATATAAAGGAACACGGTCAATGCCAGTGTGCCGATGGCCACTAGTAGCGTCAGCGGTTGATGCTTGAGCACCCACTGCAACTTGCGGCCATAAGCGGCGATCATCCAGTCGATGCACGCACCGCTGGCCCGGTAGAAACGGCCCTGCTCATGTTCTTCCGGCTCGCGCTTGAGCAGACGTGCGCACATCATCGGCGTCAGGGTCAGCGATACCACGAGGGAAATCAGGATCGCGACCGCCAGGGTGATGGCGAATTCGCGGAACAGGCGCCCGACGACGTCGGCCATGAACAGTAGCGGGATCAATACCGCGATCAACGACAGTGTCAGGGAAATCAGGGTGAACCCGATCTGCTTGGCGCCCTTGAGCGCGGCTTGCATCGGACTGTCGCCCTCTTCGATGAAACGCGCGATGTTTTCCAGCATCACGATCGCATCATCGACCACAAAACCGGTGGCGATGGTCAGGGCCATCAGGGTCAGGTTGTTGACCGAGAACCCCGCCAGGTACATCACGCCGAAGGTGCCGACCAGCGACAGCGGCACGGCCACCGACGGAATGATCGTCGCGCTGAAACGGCGCAGAAACAGGAACGTCACCATCACCACCAAGGCGATAGCGATCAACAGTTCGTGCTGCACGTCAGTGACCGAGGCACGGATGGTCTGGGTACGGTCGGTCAACACCGTGACTTCGAGACCGGCCGGCAGGTTGTCGGTGATGCTCGGCAGCAAGGCCTTGATCCGGTCGACCACTTCAATCACGTTGGCGCCCGGCTGACGCTGGATGTTCAGCAACACGGCCTGATTGAGGTTGGCCCACGCGGCCAGACGCTCGTTCTCGGCACCGTCAACGATTTCCGCGACATCCTTGAGCCGCAGCGGCGCGCCATTCTTGTAGGCGAGGATCAGGTTGGCGTAATCCTTGGGCGACGTCAGCTGGTCGTTGGCATCGAGCATCGACACCCGGGTCGGGCCGTCAAAGTTACCTTTCGGCTGGTTGACGTTGGACGCGCTGATCAGCGTGCGCACGTCCGACAGGTTCAGGCTGTTGGCGGCCAGTGCTTGCGGGTTGACCTTGATCCGCACCGCCTGACGCTGACCGCCGGCAATACTGACCATGCCGACGCCGCTGATCTGGGCGATTTTCTGCGCCATGCGCGTATCGACCAGGTCATTGAGTTTGGGCAGGAGCATGGTTTTCGAAGTGATGGCCAGGGTCAGCACCGGGGTGTCCGCCGGGTTGACCTTGTTGTACACCGGCGGCGCCGGCAAGTCAGTCGGCAGCAGGTTGGTCGCGGCGTTGATCGCGGCTTGCACCTGTTGTTCGGCAACGTCCATGTTGATGTCGAGGCTGAAACGCAGGGTCAGCACCGACGCGCCGCCGGAACTGGTCGAGGCCATTTGCGTCAGGCCCGGCATCTGCCCGAACTGGCGTTCAAGCGGTGCGGTGACGGCACTGGTCATCACGTCCGGGCTGGCGCCGGGGTACAAGGTCATGACGCGGATGGTCGGATAGTCGACCTGAGGCAGCGCCGACACCGGCAGCAAGCGATACGCGATCAGGCCGGCCAGCACAATGGCGAGCATGCTCAGCGTTGTGGCTACCGGTCGGAGGATGAACAGCCGCGAAATGTTCATGCGCCCTTCTTGGCCTTTTCAGTGACAGTGGCGTCAGTCGGGGTGGCGGCAGATTTGCCCTGCAGGTGTTCAGTCGGCGTGGTGGGTACTTGATTGCTGTCGTTGACCACCTCCACTTCGCTGCCCTCTTTCAGGCGGTCGGTACCTTCCAGTACCACGCGATCGCCCGCCGCCAGACCCTCGGTGATCACGGTGTTTTCACCGTCACTGGCGCCGATCTTCAACTGGCGGATGGTGACTTTCTTGTCACCGTCCAGCGCATAGACGAACGTGCCGTTGGTGCCGAACTGGATGGCGGCGGACGGTGCCAGTACCACGCCTTTGAGCGTGTCGGCCAGCAGGTGCACGTTGACGAACTGATTAGGGAACAACGACTGATCGCGGTTTTCGTAGCGGGCCTTGAATTTCAGCGTGCCGGTGGCGACGTCGATCTGGTTGTCGAGGCTTTGCAGTACACCGGTGGCTTGCAGTTTGGTGTCACCGCGATCCCAGGCTTCGGCCGGCAGTTTGGCGCCGCTGCGATAACGCGCAAGCACGGTTTCCAGGCTGTTTTCCGGCAGGGTGAAGGCGACACTGATGGGTTGGGTCTGAGTGATCACCGCGAGGAACGTGGTGTCGTTCGCCGCGACGAGGTTGCCGACGTCGACCTGACGCAGGCCAACGCGACCGGCAATTGGTGCGCGGATCTTGGTGAATTCGAGATTGAGCTTGGCGTCGTTGACCGCCGCCTGATTGGTCTTGACCGTGCCGAGGTACTGACCGACCAGCGCTTCGGCGGTGTCGAGAGTCTGTTTGGCGATGCTGTCTTCTTTGAAAAGACCGCGATAACGCTCGACATCGACCTGTGCGTTTTTCAGTTGCGCCTGATTCTGCAGCAAGGTTCCTTCGGCCTGGAGCAAGGCGTTCTGGTAAGGACGCGGATCGATCTCCGCCAGCAGGTCGCCGGCCTTGACCATCTGCCCTTCTTCGAAGTTGATCTTCACCAGTTCACCGCCGACCCGGCTGCGCACGTTGATGGTGTTCAACGCAGTCACCGTGCCGAGCGCCTTGTAATACAGCGGGAAGTCCCCCGTGACCGCCGGCGCCACGCGTACCGGAATCGGCCCGGAGCCACCGCCGAAGCCTGGACGCATCATCCCCGAACGTCCGGTGTGTCCGGCCGCAGCCTTCTCACCGCCCTCCTTGTGGGCTGAACCGGCCGGCCAGAATTTCCAGCACAGGACGGCAATAACCAACAAGACCAGCAGGCTGATCAGCCAGCGACGGGAGTTACGGGGGGATGATTGCATGGAGTGATTAACCATTGGGCGCGTGGGCTTCTTTTACAGGAGGCTGAACGATAAGCACTGGTGGGGGTAAAGCAAAGCAGCTTTACCGGCAATTTACCTTCAACTTACGTTTCAAGGTGTGAGGCAAAACACTGATACACAAATGAAAACGGCCTGGACAGGGCCAGGCCGTTAACAATTGTAAAAGCGATTGTTTCAGAGCACTTATTTCAGAACGGCGAGTGCAGCTTCGTAGTTCGGTTCTTCAGCGATTTCCTTGACCAGTTCGCTGTGCAGGACGTTGTCGTTTTCGTCCAGAACCACGACTGCGCGGGCAGTCAGGCCTTTCAGAGGACCGTCAGCAATGGCCACGCCGTAGTTTTCGATGAACTCGGCACCGCGCAGGGTCGACAGGTTCTGCACGTTTTCCAGGCCTTCGGCACCGCAGAAACGGGCCTGAGCGAACGGCAGGTCAGCCGAGATGCACAGCACCACGGTGTTGGCCACTTCGTTGGCCTGAGCGTTGAACTTGCGTACGGAAGTAGCGCAGGTCGGGGTATCGACGCTTGGGAAGATGTTCAGCACTTTGCGCTTGCCGGCAAAGTCTTTCAGGGTGACGTCGGACAGATTGCCGGCAACCAGAGAAAAGGCTGGCGCCTTGGAACCGGCTTGTGGCAACTGGCCGTTGACTTGAACCGGATTGCCTTTAAGGGTGACTTGAGCCATGACTTGAGTCCTTCTGAACGTTGTTTTAGAAAATCACGCAAGGGCCGAAGTTAACCACGAAATTGTTCTACAACCTATGCTTTGAATGAAATTGTCATGAACAACCACCCCAAACTGCATACAACTCAAGCCCCCCTGTAGGAGCTGCCGAAGGCTGCGATCTTTTGATCTTGATCTTGAAAAACAGGATCAAAAGATCGCAGCCTTCGGCAGCTCCTACAGGCTTGTTGCGTATTTTTTAACGCCTCTGTCGATTCATTCCACGATCGTTCGACTAATCAGTGAATCCCCCACCTTCCACGGAGTAACTGCCATGCGATTCATGATCCTCGTAAAAGCCAGTGCCGATTCCGAAGCTGGCGTCATGCCCAGCGAAGAGTTGCTGACCGCCATGGGCAATTTCAATGAAGAACTGGCCAAGGCCGGCATCCTGGTCGCCGCCGATGGCCTGCACCCAAGCAGCAAAGGCACGCGCGTGCGCTTCTCGGGCGACAAACGTACGGTGATCGACGGGCCGTTCATCGAAACCAAAGAGCTGGTGGCCGGCTACTGGATCTGGGACGTGAAGTCGAAAGAAGAAGCCATCGAATGGGTCAAGCGCTGCCCGAACCCGATGCCGGGCAGCGACTCGGACATCGAGATCCGGCAGATATTCTCTGCCGAGGACTTCGGCGAACAGTTCACACCTGAATTGCGCGAGCAGGAAGAGCGCATCCGCGACCAAGCGAAGAAATCCTGACCCATCCCACGCGTGGAATGCGATCAACCTGTGGGAGCGGGTTTGCTCGCTCCCACAGGGGACTGGTTCTGACCCACCAAAAACTTGCAGTCTCCGACGGCCTTTACAAAAGGTGAAAGAGTTAAACCACCTGAATCTCTGAAACTTGCATTGCGTCGGGGCCTTTGATTACCACGAATTGAACCCTGTCGCCTTCTTTAAGTTTAAGCGTTTTGAATCCATCCGATTTGATCGCAGAGAAAGGCGCGAATAGATCCGGGCCACCGCCATCTGGAGTGATAAACACATACTCCTTCGCATCGTTAACCCACCTCACAACTCCTCTTACCATAGTCATGATTGCCACCCTTTCGCTCATCTTCGCGCAAGTCGATAATCCTGCGCGGCACCCCACCATCAAACGCCCATCCCCCCACCCCGACAACTGTCAAACCTGACAGGGTGTAAATATCCACAGTCCCTCCGTAGGAGCTGCCGCAGGCTGCGATCTTTTGACCTGGCTCTACAAAAACAGGATCAAAAGATCGCAGCCTGCGACAGCTTTTACAAAAGCTGAAAGCGTTATATCGCCTTAATATTGGAAGCTTGCAGTCCTTTAGGGCCTTGTTTCTCCTCGAAGGAAACCTTTTGGCCTTCTTGAAGCGATTTGAAACCATCGGATCGCACCTCAGAGAAATGCGCAAATAGATCCGCGCTTCCGTCATCTGGAGTGATAAACCCAAACCCTTTTGCATCGTTAAACCACTTCACCGTCCCTGTTTGCGCTGCCATGGTTGCCATCCTTTCGCTGATCTTCGCGCAAGCCATTAATCCTGCGCGTTACCCCACCATCAAACGCCCATTTCCCCACCTCGACAACTGTCAGACCTGACAGGGTGTAAATATCCACAGTTCCCCAGTAGGAGCTGCCGCAGGCTGCGATCTTTTGACTTGGCTCTACAAAAACAGGATCAAAAGATCACAGCCTTCGGCAGCTCCTACAAAAGCGAGATATTCATATCGGTCGGATATTTATGGCGCGGGGTTCTTTGCCATCATTTTTTACTTCATACGAAACCTTCAAATTTTCAGCAATCGATGTAGATGTAAAAGCCTCGGGTATGAAACCGGTGGAATGCGCATATAAGTCCTTACCCCCATCATCCTGAGCGATAAATCCAAACCCTTTGGTATCGTTAAAAAATTTTATCTTTCCTGTTGCCATGATTGCCTTCCTTTCGCTCATTTTCGCGCAAGCCATTAATCCTGCGCGTTACCCCACCATCAAACGCCCATCCCCCCACCTCGACAACTGTCAGACCTGACAGGGTGTAAATATCCACAGTCCCTCTGTAGGAGCTGCCGCAGGCTGCGATCTTTTGACTTGGCTCTACAAAAACAGGAGCAAAAGATCGCAGCCTTCACAGTTCCTGCGAAAAGCGGGAATGCTCAGCACACTTTCCCGTGATCTCGCGCACAAAACCAAAGAATTAATCCATTCGACTGGCTAACTCCCGCTTAGCTGCTAGCTTCATTCAGACGTGTCCTACAGGCTTGATAAGAAAGGGATAACGCCGTCAACGGCCACCAAGTGCCGAAGCGTCCGAATGAGCACCAGGGAATCGGGGAATGATGTTGAATCAATGGGGATGCTACGCCTTGCTGTTGGCGAGTTCACTGACGCCGACAGGTTTTGCCTGGGCAAATAACGCCGAGGAGGCCAACAAAAGTAACAACCCGCTGAACCTGGCCCCCGGCGCCAACCTTCAGGACTACTACACACCCAGGCTTTACGACAGCAACGTCCATACCAACGACGCCTTGTTGCGCGGCACCTTGCCGATTGCGCCTAACGACTTCATCGGTGTGCCGCAATTGCTCCGTGCAACCATGCCGATCAGCACCCGCCCCGACCCGCACGGCGGCTACAGCACCGGCATCGGCGACCTCAATCTGTTCGATATCTTCCTGCTCAAGACTGACGGCGTGCAATTGGGCATCGGCCCGCAGATCACCGCGCCGACCGCTGCCGAGGATGAACTGGGCACCGGCAAATGGCAGGCCGGCCTTGCCGCGATAGCGATTGATTCTTCGCCGCGAGGGCTGCTCGGTGCACTGGTGCAGTATCAGAGTTCGTTCGCCGGCGATCATGATCGGCCCCACGTCGAAACGGCAACGCTGCAGCCCTTCATCATCCATAACCTGGAAAAAGGCTGGTACCTGCGTTCCACCGGCACCTGGACGTTCGACCTGAAAAACGACACCCACTACATCCCGATCGGTCTGGGCGCAGGCAAGGTGTGGAAATCCGGCAGCAATATCCTCAACGCCTTCATCGAACCGCAATGGACGGTCGAGCGTAAAGGCGATGGCCTGCCGCAATTCACCCTGTTCGCCGGCATCAACGTGACATTTGGCAAGTAGGTAAAACGCCATGAGAAGAGCTATCAAAATCGCCGGTTACAGCTTGATGACAATGTTCGCCAGTTGCGGTGTTGGCGCCCAGGATTTCAGCGCCAGCCCCGACGAGGCCCGCGCCATTGCCAAGGAAGCCTACCTATATGGGTTTCCGGTGGTGGAGATGTACAAGACCCTCTACACCCAGGCCGTCGACACTAAAAGCCCGAACTACAAGGCACCGTTCAATCAGATCGGCAACACCGCCAAGGCCTTCACTGCCAAGGACACCGCATTCGTCACACCGAACGCCGACACGCCCTACTCGTTCGTCTGGATGGACCTGCGTGCCGAACCGTTGATCCTGACCCTGCCAGCCATTGAGGAGCACCGCTATTACTCGGTGCAACTGATCGATGCCTACACGCAGAACTTCGCCTATCTGGGCACCCGCAGCACCGGTAACAATGGCGGTCACTTCATGATCGCCGGGCCGGACTGGTAGGGTCAGCAACCGGTCAATATCGACCGACTGGTGCGCAGCGAAAGCAACATCGCCTATGCGCTTTACCGCACACAGCTGTTCGATGAAAAGGATCTGGCCAAGGTCAAGCAGATTCAGAAGGGCTACAAGGTCGAAACGCTCAGCCATTATTTGAAACAGAAAGCCCCGCCCCCCGCACCGAAGGTCAGTTGGCCGAAACCGACGCCAACCATGAGCGAAACCGCGGATCTGTTTCGCTACTTGAACTTCATGCTCGCCTTCACGCCACCGCAGGATGTCGAGAAAGACCTGCTCGCGCGCTTCGCCAAAATTGGTATTGGTGCGGGTCAGCCGTTCGATCTGAAACAGTTCAGCGCCGAGCAACGCAAAGCGCTCGAGGATGGCATCAGCGATGCCAAGGCCGAGTTTGCCGCGTTCAAGAAAGACAAGGTTGATACCCACGAAGTCAGCAGTGGCGATCTGTTTGGCACCCGCGATCGCCTCAAGGGCAATTACCTGTATCGCTATGCCGGCGCCAACATGGGCATCTTCGGCAACTCCGCCGAGGAGGCGAATTACATCGGTTACTTCGTCGACAAGGATGGCCAACCGGTCGACGCCGCGAAACACGACTACACCCTGCATTTCGACAAGGGTGCCCTGCCCCCTGCCGACGCGTTCTGGTCGCTGACCATGTACGACGGCAAAAACAAATTGCTCGTGGCCAACCCGCTCAACCGCTACCTGATCAACTCGCGGATGTTGCCGGATCTGAAGCTCGACGCCGACGGTGGCCTGACCCTCTACGTGCAACACAAGAATCCGGGCAAGGACAAACAGGCTAACTGGCTGCCGGCGCCAAACGGGCCGTTCTACGGGGTGCTGCGTCTGTACCTGCCCAAACCGGAAGTGGCCAGCGGCGAGTGGAAGATGCCGTTGTTGACGCCCGTGATCGCTAAACCATGAGAATCCAATCGACAAATCGCTGGAGCACTGAGATGGGCCCGAAGACATCCAAAAAAGCCGCATTGACAGCGCTTGGCCTGACCATGGCGCCACTGTTGAGCGTTGCGGACAACGCGCGCGACTGGCAAAACCTGCCCACCGATCTGAACATGGTGTTTGGTTATTACAACCGTATCGATACCAACACGCCGATCGATACGGCGCTGCCGATCGACGGCTTGTCCCTCGACGCCAACCTGTACATCGCCCGATTTGCCCGATCGTTTGCAATTGACGGGCGCAACAGCGCGATCCAGATCTTGCAACCCTATGCCGATATTTCGGCGTCCTTCGACAATGCGCAGTTTTTCAACGGTACCAAACACAATGGCGGTATGGCCGATACCCAGGTGGTGCTGGTGCATAACATTTTTGGCGGCCCGGCGCTAACCAAGGAAGAGTTCGCCAACTGGACGCCGGAGACGTTCCTCACCGGCGCACTTTGGGTAACCGCGCCTACAGGCGATTACGACAAGGACCGGATCATCAACATCGGCTCGAATCGTTGGGCATTCAAACCGGAGGTTGCCTTTGGTACCCCGATTGGCCCTACCTGGCTCGAATTCAATACCTATGTGTCGTTGTACGGTGACAACGACGACTATCACGGTGACGGCAAGCTCGAACAGAAAGCGCTTTATGCCGTTGAGGGTCACTACAGCTACACCATCAACCGCGCTTTATGGGCCTCACTCGATGCGACGTACAGTCGTGGCGGCGAAACAAAAATCAACGGCGACTGGCAAGACAACAAACAGGAAAACGGCCTGCTGGGCGCCACTGTCGGCTTCATGCTGTCACCTCAGTTTGGTGGGCTGATCGCCTACTCGGACACGGTCTCCGAACGCACCGGTTCACCGGATGTAAACACTTGGACGTTACGTCTGCAGTACGCCTGGTAGCGGAGCCGTATCACCATGACGACTGCATGGAAGCGACCCGGCCTGGCCCTGTGCACCGCAATGTTCAGTGGCCTCGCCTACTCGGCGGGCAACTTGCCGACCCTCGACAACACACCGCCGCCCAGCGCCGGCAAGGGCGACCCCGAAACCTGCCACCGCCTGCAACAGGACTTCGACATCGACCTGAAAAAAGTCGTCGCCGCCGGTTGCGATCCGTCCACCGAGCAGATCGCCAAGCTGATGGACAACCCGGTCGGTAACCTCGTGCTGCTGTTCAACCAGTACGACTACACCGCACTCAAAGGCCCGAACAGCAACGGCACGCGGATGCTCGGCAAATACAGTTTCATGCCGACCTTTCCGATTTCCCTCGGCGAGGACTGGAACCTGATCAACCGCCTGCCCATCAGCTACGTCAGCGCGCCAGTCAATCACAAGGCCGGCAACCTGATCGGCATGGGGCCGAACGAGTTACTGCACGATCGCGGCGACTTCGCCTCAGTCGTACAGGATCCGTTTGACCGCACCAGTGGCTTCGGCGATCTGGCCTACGTCGGCGTGTTCTCGCCCAAGGAGCCGATTCGCTTTGCCGGCGGCGGCAAAATGGTCTGGGGCTTCGGCCCGACAGCGATGTTCCCCACAGCTGAAGAAGACGTGCTCGGCACCGGCAAATATTCGCTGGGCCCGGCGTTCGTCGCTGCCTATCTCGGCCCGGACTGGACCCTCGGCGTATTCCCGCAGCACTGGTGGTCGGTGGGCGGCGACAGCAAACGCAAGGACGTCAGCCTGACCAACGTGCAGTACTTCATTCAACGGGCGATTCCAGGGCCGGAGCAATGGCGGATCGGCATGACCCCCAATGTCACGGTCAACTGGAAAGCTGAGGGCGGCAACAAAGTCACTTTCCCCATCGGCATCGGTGCCGGGCGGATTTTCAACTTCGGCAAATTGCCGGTGCGCATCTCTGGCGAGATCCAGTACTCGGCGATCCACCCTGACGACCTGATCAGTAGCCGCTGGAATTTCCGGCTGTCGTTCATTCCGGTCATTCCGACGTTCATGTTTTGAGAAGGAAGCACAAGTCATGACAGCACTCAGCGACCTCAACGCCCTGCAAGCGAGCATTGCCGAATCGGTGCTCGGCCAGGATCAGGTGATCCGGCAGATCCTGCTCGGCCTGTTGGCCAATGGGCACTTGCTGCTGGAAAGCCTGCCCGGTCTGGCCAAGACGCGCACGGTCAAGGCGCTGGCCAAACACCTGGACGCGAAAATGAGTCGAATTCAGTTCACCCCCGACTTGCTGCCCTCGGACATCACCGGCGCCGAGGTGCTACATCAGGTCGCCGGGCAAAACGAAATCCGCTTCCAGCAAGGGCCGCTGTTCGGCAACCTGATCCTCGCAGACGAGATCAACCGTGCACCGGCGAAAGTCCAGGCGGCGCTACTCGAAGCCATGGAAGAGCGGCAGATCACCGTGGCCGGCAACAGTCATGTGCTGCCGGATCTGTTCATCGTGGTGGCGACGCAAAACCCGATCGAACAGGAAGGCACCTATCCTCTGCCGGAAGCGCAGATGGACCGGTTCCTGATGAAAGTCCTGCTGGACTATCCGAGCGCCGACAATGAAAGCCAGGTTTTGCGTCTGTTACGCGCCGAGGAGTTCGCCCAGGGTGCGAACACCGCGCCAACCAAGGGTTTCAGTCTGTCGCAGGAGGTGATTTTCGCCGCACGCAAGGAAGTCAGTGCGGTGCACGTTTCGCCAGCCATTGATACCTATCTGATCGACCTGATCAACGCCACACGCCATCCCGCCGACTACGACGAAGACCTCGGGCGCTGGATCAACATTGGCGCCAGTCCGCGTGGCGGCATTGGTCTGGATCGTTGCGCGCGCGCCGATGCGTGGTTGCAGGGTCAGGATTTTGTTTCGCCGGACAACGTACGCGCCGTGGTGCATCCGGTGCTGCGTCATCGTTTGCAATTGAGTTATGACGCGGTGGCTGATGGCGTGACTGCGGATCAAGTGCTGGACAGGATTCTCGACAAAGTGGCGATCCCCGCGTGAACGCTGACGGTCTGGTCTACGTCTCTCTCGCGCAATTGATGGCTCTGGAGTTCAAGGCCCGTGACCTGAGTTTTCTGGCACGTCAGCCGCAGGGCAGCATCCTTGCCGGCAACCATGCCTCGCGCCTGCGTGGGCGTGGTTTGAACTTCGATGAACTGCGCCGCTATCAGCCGGGCGACGACCTGCGCCATCTCGACTGGCGTGCCTCTCTGCGCACCGGCAAACCGGTGGTGCGCACCTTTACCGAAGAGCGCGACCGTCCGGCATTGATCGTCGTTGACCAGCGCATGTCGATGTTCTTCGGCTCGCAACGCAGCTTCAAATCCGCCGTGGCAGCCGAACTCGCCGCGCTGTCGGCGTGGATGGTGTTTAGCGCCGGCGACCGCGTCGGCGGGCTGGTTTTCAATGACTCGCGCATTGACAGCATCGCCCCGTTGCGCAGCCGCAAACGCGTGGAAGCGTTGCTCAGTCGTATCGCCGAACAGAATCAGGCGTTGAATGCCGCCAACCCGGATGCCGAAGGTGAAGATCAACTCGACAAAGTGCTGCAGCGCTGTCTGGCTTTGGCCGGGCATGATCATCTGATCTGCATCGTCAGCGATTTCGCCGGGGCCGGCGAATGCACCTTGCAACTGATGCGGCAACTGTCGGCGCACAACGATGTGATCGCCCTGCAAGTCTACGATCCGCTGGCGCTGAAACTGCCGAACAATGGCCGCTTGCTGATCACCCAGGGCCAGTTGCAGGTGGAACTGGCGGTTGAGAAGCGCAGCGTGCATCAGCCTTTGGGGGACTTTCTCAGCGGTCGGCTGAAGGACGTCGCCACTCTCCTGCGCCGCAGCCGTGTGCCGCTGATGATGTTCAGCACCGCCGAAGAAGCACACACGCAATTGCGTGCCGAGCTCGGGAAAAACGGAGCGCGACGTTGAATCCGAACGTCCCGAGCATCGAACAACTCAAGGAGTTGGGCCTGCCCGCGCCGGTCAGCTATGCGCCGCAGACGTGGGGCTGGTGGGTGCTGCTGGGGCTTTTGATCGTACTGGCGATCGTGGTTGGCGTGCGACGTCATCTGCAATGGCGGCGTGATCAATATCGACGTGAAGCGCTGGTGCGATTGGCGCAACTGCGTGATCGCAGCGATGACCTCAATGCGCTGCGCGAATTGCCTGAACTGCTGAAACGCGTAGCCCTCTCGATGCCCGCAAAATCATCTGGTCGAAACCCGATCCCTGTAGGAGTGAGCCTGCTCGCGATAGGGTCATCACATCCAACGCATTCATCAACTGATCGATCGTTATCGCGAGCAGGATCACTCCTACAGGGGGTTGCGGCGCTTGGAAGGGAGGATTGGCAAGGCTTTTTACAGCGGCACAGCAAAAAGCAGCTCCCGGCGGATTTCAGCGAGCAACTCGCTCAGTTGGCCTACGCCCCCGACGACACCTTGCGCGCCCTCCCCGCCGAACAACGTCTGGCGCTGTTCGACACCTGCCAATACTGGGTGGAGCATCATCATGTGGCAGCTTGATTACCCTTGGCTGTTGCTCCTGCTGCCGCTGCCCTGGCTGGCTTACCACTATCTGCCGGCCTACAACGAAGCGCGCAGTGCCGTGCGCGTGCCATTTTTCAGCGCCATGAGCCGCGCGGTCGGCGAAGCACCGGCCAACGCCGGCACTCGGCGCAATGTCTGGCAGTTGCTGCTGAACCTCGCGGTGTGGGCGCTGATTCTTTTGGCGGCGGCACGCCCGGTGTTCGTCGAAAAACCGATCGAACGCCAGCAACCGGTGCGTGACCTGATGCTCGCCATCGACATCTCGCAGTCCATGGAAACCGAAGACTTCACCAACGCCAGCGGCCGGAAAATCAATTGCCTGGCGGCCGTAAAAGAAGTCGTGCAAGGCTTTATCGACAAGCGCAAAGACGACCGCCTCGGCCTGATCGTCTTCGGCAGCGGCGCCTATCCGCAGGCACCGCTGACGCTGGATCACGCCAGCCTGTCGCTGCTGCTGGCCGACACCGGAATCGGCATGGCCGGGCCGAACACCGCGATTGGCGATGCGATCGGCCTCAGTCTCAAGCTGCTCGACAAGGCCCACGAGCAGGAAAAAGTGTTGATTCTGCTCACCGATGGCAACGACACCAGCAGCGCGATCACTCCGGATCACGCCGCAGAGATGGCCGCCAACAAAGGCGTGGTGATCCACACCATCGGCATCGGTGATCCGGGCGCGTCGGGTGAAGCCAAGGTCAATCTGCCGGGCCTTGAACAAATCGCCAAAACCACCGGCGGCCAATTCTTCCGCGCCGAAGACCGTACCGCGCTGGATCAGGTCTACAGCACCCTCGACCGCCTCACTCCACATCAGGTAAAAACCCTCAGCCACCAGCCGCAGCGGGAGTTGTTCTACTGGCCGCTGGGCGCGGCGATACTGTTGCTGGCCCTGTATCACCTCGGCGCGATGTTGCTGCCAAGGCTTTCGCTCGCACGTCAGCGGCAGGAGGCCTGAAATGGAAATCAATCTCAGCGACTTGCACTTCCTGCGCCCGTTATGGCTGCTGCTCGCGTTGTTCGGCGCGTTGCTGCCGCTGATCTGGCGCCGCAGCCGCGACCTGCAACGACGCCTGCGCGGCAACATCGCCGAGCATTTGTTGCCCCACTTGTTGGTCACTCCGCAGGACAATCAACGGCTGCGCCCGGTGCATCTGTTGTGTGCGTTGTTGATACTCGGCTCGATCGCTGCCGCCGGGCCGACATGGGAGCAGGATCGCCCGGACTTTCTCGAGAACCGTGCGCCGCTGATTGTCGCCGTCGATCTGTCGCCTTCGATGGATGCCACCGACGTACAGCCGACACGGCTGGAAGCAGCGAAACACAAACTCCACGATCTGATCCAGCGCCGCGCCAGCGCGCGCACCGCGCTGATCGCTTACGCCGGCAGTGCGCATCTGGTGTTGCCGCCGACCGATGATCCAGCGCTGCTCGACACCTTCATTCAGGCCTTGGGCACGGGATTGATCGACAAACCGGGCAAGGACGTCGGCGCGGTGATCGATCAGGCCAAACGTCTGCTCGATGCCGAGAAAACCCCGGGCAGTCTGCTGCTGATCACCGACGGCGCCGATACCGCGCAACTGGATGGCCTCGCCAAACACCTCGACGGCAGCGACTTGCAGGTTCTGGTACTCGCGGTGGGCAGCGAGGATGGCGGCATCATTCGCGACGCCAATGGCCAGCCGCGCACCGACGCCAACGGACGTCCGGCGCTGGGCAGTTTCGACTCGGCCGCGCTGAAAAAACTGGCGTCGGCACTGGATGCGCCACTGGGCAGCCTGACCCTCAACGACGACGATCTGGACTGGATTGAACTGCACGCGCAACAACACTTCCAGAGTGCCAGTGCCGAACAGCGCGGACTGCACTGGAAAGACGCCGGTTACTGGCTGTGCTGGCCGCTGCTGTTGTTGGCGCTGTTCAGCGTGCGCAAAGGCTGGAGTGTGAACTGGGTGCCGGCGCTGGCGCTCGCCGTGGGCCTCGGCTGGCCGGCCGCCCCGGCGCAGGCCAACGGGCTGACCGATGCGTTCTTCACCCGCGATCAGCAGGGTCGCTGGGCGTTCGAGCATGGGCATTTGCCACAGGCCGCTGCGCTGTTTGTCGACCCGTACTGGAAAGGCGTCGCGGCGTATCACGCGGCGGATTACGACCTCGCATTGGCGACGTTCGCACGGCAGGACACGCCGCAGGCGTATTTCTATCTGGGCAACATTTACGTGCGGCGCTTCAAGTTCGATCAGGCGATTGCCGCCTACACGCAGGCGTTGAAACTGCAACCGCAGTTCCCCGAAGCCACGGCCAATCTGGCCTTGGCCCAAGCGTTGTTGAAAGACACCGACAGCGCGCAGAAGAATGCGCCAAAGACCAAGCCGGATGAGGTGAAATTCGACAAGGCGCCGGGCAAGGGCCAGAGCAAAGCGGTCAAGACCGAACAGGCGACGTCGGATGCGTTGTGGTTGCAGAACCTCACCACCTCCCCGGCGAAATTCCTCAAGCAGAAATTCAGCTTGCAGGATCAGGCGGGGGCAAGGCCATGAACCGAGTCGCAGCTATCGCGAGCAGGCTCACTCCTACAGAGGAGCTTCGGCGTATACAAAACCAATGTAGGAGTGAGCCTGCTCGCGATGGCGGCAACCCAGTCACCCAAAAACTCTGCATCCTGTTGTTGATCAGTCTGTTCAGCTTCAGTGCCTTTGCCGCCGAACCCCAGCTCAAAGTCCAGGCCCACCTGCAACCCGCCGAAGGCGCCATGGTCGGCGGTCTGATTGAACTGCAAGTCGACGTCCTCACCGACACCTGGTTCACCAGCGCCGCCGCCCTGCCCGACCTCAAACTGGACGGCGCGCTGGTCATGCCGCCCGATGGCCAGGCGCAGCACCTCAACCAGACCATTGACGGCCAATCCTTCAGCGGCCTGCGTTACAGCTACCTGATCACCCCAAATGTCGCGCAACGCTACGACATCCCGGCGCTGACCGTGCGCGCCACACCCGCGCAGGCGACCAGCGAAATCAACGCTCAGACCGCACCTTTGCAATTCAGCGCCGCCCAGCCGCCCGGTTTCAAGCCCGGTGATGTGCCGTTGGTGGCAACCGCAGTGCGCCTCGGCCAAACCATCATCAACTCGGCCACGCCGCTGAAAGTGGGTGACAGCATCACTCGGCAACTGACCTTGCAAGCCGACGGCACATTGGCGATGGCCCTGCCGACACCGACCCTGGGCGATGTCGCCGGCCTCAGCCGTTATGCAAAAACACCGCAGGTCACCACGCTCGATGACGGGCGCGGCGACATCCTCGGTGGTCAGCGTATCGACAGCGTGACCTACCGCATCGACAGCGCCGGCTCGCACACCCTGCCCGCCATCGAAGTGCAATGGTGGGATTCAGGCACCCGGCAATCACGTACCGCACAAGTACCCGCAGTGACCTTCGACGCAGCGGCGAACAGCGCCTACAAACCGCTGTTCTCAATCACTGAAGATCTTCAGCAACTAAGCCACAACCGTGTGCATTTCTCTGCGCAATGGCTGCTGTGGCTGTTCGTTCTCATGGCACTCGTAGCGCTCGGTTATCTGAGTCGTGCGCCGCTCACCCGCGCCTGCCGCGCCATGCAAGCGCGCAAGCAGGCGCGGCACGCCGCGTGGCTGCAATCGCCCGACTACGCCTGGCAACAAATCAATCCGCAACTCGACGCCCGCCCGCCACAGTTGAGCGCGTTGTATCTATGGCTGCGCCGCAGTCGCCTGGGTCTGCAACTGGTCGCTGCCGGCCCACGTCTGCAAGGGCTGTTGCGCGGGCTTTATGGCCGCGAACCGGCCGCTGAAAAAACCCTGGCTCAACTGCGCCAATCGTTGACTACGCTTCACAGTCAGGCCGGACAACAGCAACAAAAATCAACTCCGGCCCTGCGCCCGCTCAACCCCGTTCACGACAAGGATTGCTCATGATCAAGCCGATGCTGCACCGCCAACGTTTCGGCGTAGCCCTACTGTTTGCGCTGGCTCTGCCACTGCTGGCTCAGGCCAGCGAACCGCTACCGTCGTGGAACGATGGTCCGGCGAAAAAAAGCATCATCGAATTCGTCCAGACCGTGACCGACCAATCGAGCAAGGACTTCGTCAAACCCGCCGAGCGGATTGCCGTGTTCGATAACGACGGCACCCTGTGGAGCGAGCAGCCGATGTATTTCGAGCTGCTGTTCGCCCTCGACGAGGTCAAGCGCAATGCGCCGCAGCACCCGGAATGGAAAACCACCCAACCGTTCAAGGCTGTCATCGAAAACGATCACAAGGCCCTCGCCGCCGCCGGCATGGACGGCATTCTGAAGATCTTCGGCGCCACCCACACCGGCATGACCACCGAGGCGTTCGATGATTACGCCAAGACCTGGCTGAGTCAGGCGCGCCACCCGAAAACGGGCAAGCCATACACCGAAATGATCTTCCAGCCAATGCTGGAGATGCTCGACTACCTGCGCAGTCAGGATTTTAAGACTTATATCGTCTCCGGTGGCGACACCGCGTTCATGCGCGCCTTCGCCGAGAAGGTCTACGGCATTCCGCCGGAACAGGTGATCGGCACCACGTTCGTCACGGCGTTCCAGTTCAAGGACGGCAAGGCTTCGATCGTGCGCACACCGAAACTGGCGCACAACGACGATGGCCCGGGCAAACCGGAAAGCATCGACGCGGTGATCGGCAAACGGCCGATTCTGGCGTTCGGCAATTCCGACGGTGACCTGCAGATGTTGCAGTGGACCGCTGCAGGCCCCGGCAAACGGTTCATGGGGCTGGTGCATCACACCGACGCCAAACGTGAATGGGCCTACGACCGTAAATCCGACATCGGCCGGCTCGACAAGGCCCTCGATGAAGCCAATTCCCGTGGCTGGACCGTGGTGGACATGGCGAGCGAATGGCGCCGCATCTATCCGTTCGATCCACCGGCAACCGAGCAAGTGCAATAAGAAAAAACGTAACGCAGGACCGCATTAAACGTAAGTCGCTGCAGGCGACACCCCCGCGCAAAAGGAGCAAGTCAGATGACTCGCATACGCAAGTGGCTACCGAAACTCGCCCTGGTGGCAACCTCGGTGATGGCGCTGTCGGCAACCGCCACAGCGGCAGAAAAACCTAACATTCTGGTGATATTCGGCGACGATATCGGCCAGACCAATATCAGTGCCTATTCGATGGGTGTGGTCGGCTACAAGACGCCGAACATCGACCGCATCGCCAAAGAAGGCATGATGTTCACCGACTACTATGCGGAGAACAGCTGCACCGCCGGCCGTTCTTCTTTCATTACCGGGCAAACGCCACTGCGAACCGGCCTGTCGAAAGTCGGCATTCCGGGCGCACCAGTGGGCCTGCAAAAACGCGACATCACCATTGCCCAGGCACTCAAGGGCCTGGGTTATGCCACCGGACAGTTCGGCAAGAACCACTTGGGCGACAAGGATGAATACCTGCCGACCAACCACGGTTTCGACGAGTTCTTCGGCAACCTGTATCACCTCAACGCTGAAGAAGAACCGGAGCGTCCGTACTGGCCCAAGGACGATGCCGAATTCGTCAAGGCCAACACCCCGCGTGGCGTGATTCACAGCTTCGCCGACGGCAAGATCGAAGACACCGGCGCGCTGACCACCAAGCGCATGGAAACCATCGACGACGAAACCACCGCCGCCGCACAGGCGTTCATCGAGAAACAGGCCAAGGCTGACAAGCCGTTCTTCGTCTGGATGAACACCACGCGCATGCACGTATTCACTCACGTACGTGATTCGATGAAGGGCCAGAGCGGTATGCCCGGCAACGAATACGCCGATGGCATGCTTGAGCACGACGCCGATGTCGGCAAACTGCTGAAGACCCTCGATGACCTGAAAATCACCGACAACACCATCGTCGTCTACACCACCGACAACGGCCCGAACCAGTTCTCCTGGCCGGACGCGGCGACCACGCCGTTCCGCAACGAGAAGAACTCCAACTGGGAAGGCGCGTATCGGGTCCCGGCAATGATTCGCTGGCCGGGCAAAATCAAACCGGATGAAGTGTCCAACGAGCTGTTCTCGGGCATGGACTGGTTCCCGACGCTGCTCGCGGCGGCGGGTGATGCCGACGTCAAAGGCAAGCTGCTCAAGGGTTGGGCGCCAACGGCTGGCGGTACCAACTTCAAGGTGCACCTGGACGGTTTCAACCAACTGCCGTACCTGACCGGTCAGCAGCCTAAAGGCGAGCGCAAGGAGTTCTACTACTTCAATGACGACGGCGTGCTGGTGTCGATGCGCTTCGATAACTGGAAAGTGGTGTTCTGCGAACAGCGCGAACCGGGTGGTTTCCGCGTCTGGAGTGAACCGTTCGTGTGCCTGCGCGTACCGAAAATCCTCAACCTGAGAATGGACCCGTACGAGCGTGCCGACGTGGTTTCCGATCAGTATTACGATTGGCAGACCAAGAACGTTTACCTCGCCGCGCAAGCGGTGCAGAAATCGGCAGCGTTCCTGCAAACCTTCATCGAGTATCCACCGAGCCAGAAACCGGCCAGCTTCAGCATTGACCAGATCCGTGCTGCGGTTGACGCGAAAATCGCTGAAAAAATGAAAAACCAACCTGCACAGTAAGACCGCTCGACCGCCGCTCGCCTTAGTCGGCGAGCGGCCCCTATACCGGATCGAGCACTCAATACCTGTAGGAGCTGCCGAAGGCTGCGATCTTTTGATCTTGCCCTTGTTTTAAACAACCAAGATCAAAAGATCGCAGCCTTCGGCAGCTCCTACAGGGTATTGATGCTCTGTTGAACATTTGTAGAAGGCAATCCGCAATGTCCTCACGTATCGCCAGCAAGCCGTCGGCCATACCCGCTTCGCACACCGCTTCGCCCGCGCTGCTGCTGTGCGTCTCCGGCGCCGCCGCGCTGATATACCAGGTGTTGTGGATCAAGCAGCTGTCACTGGTGGTCGGCGTCGAGGTGTACGCAATCACCACCGGCATCAGCGCGTTTTTCGCTGGACTGGCCATCGGTGGCTGGTGGTTCGGACGCTGGGCGGATCGCTTGCAGCAACCGGTTTTGTTGTACGCCGGGTTGGAAGTGCTGGTGGCGATATTAGGCGTCGGTGCGACGTTTGCCTTGAGTGTTTCCGCCAGCGGGTTTGCCTGGCTGCAAGGTAACGTCGGTTTGCTCGCCTGGCTGTTGCCGTTCGCACTGGTTGGCATCCCCGCCGTATTGATGGGCGGCACCCTGCCGGTGCTGGTGCGTGCGCTGGCGGCGGATCCGGGCAAGGCCGGCGGTCAGTTGTACGCAGCCAACACTTTGGGCGCGATTGTCGGCACATTGCTCGCTGCGTTCATGCTGATCGCCACCCTCGGCGTGCGCGGCAGTGCGCTGTTCGCAGCGATGCTCAACCTGCTGGCCGCTGCCGCTGCGCTGATTTGGCAACGGCGACGACCGACTGCAGTTGAGGCGCCACACGTCAAACATCACCACGAAAAAGCCGCCGACCGCACCGCGTTGTGGCTGTATTCCATCGCCGGTGGCGTGGCCCTTGGTTATGAAGTGGTCTGGTCGCAATCGATCGTGCAGTTCATGAGCACCCGCACCTACGCCTTCGCCGTGGTGCTGGCGACCTACCTGACCGGCCTGTTTATCGGCAGCGCCCTGCTCGCCCGTCGCGTCGAGCGCATTCGTGATCCGTGGGGCGTGTTCGGTCTGTTGATTGCCGGTGCCGGGCTGATCGCGCTGGTGGAAATCGCCCTGCTCGGGCGCTGGCTGGTATTGGCCCAGAGCCAGAGCGAAATGTGGTTGCTGAACCTCGGCGCCAGTGAACTGGTGGGCATGAGCGCACGGTTTGCCGTCGCGGCGTTGAGCATTGTGTTCGTGCCGACGCTGCTGCTCGGTGCGGCGTTTCCGCTTGCCTTGCGCCTGAGTGTCGGCCACGAGCGGGTCGGCCGTGATGTCGGCGCCGTGGTGGCGTTCAACACGCTGGGCGGGATTATCGGCGTGATGCTCTGCGGCTTTCTGCTAATCCCGCTGCTGGGGCTGGTGCGCACGCTGGGCCTGTTGGCGATCATTGCGGCGGCGGTCGGTTACTGCGCGGTACGCAAGGGCCATCATGTGAAGAAAGGTCGACGTCAAGCGGTGGCGGCGCTGGGTCTGCTCTCGGTGCTGTTCGCCGTGCTGACGCCAGTCGACAAGATCGCCAGCCTGTTGCCCGGCGCACGCAATGGCACGTTGGCGTTTTATCAGGAAGGTCGCGGCGGCACCGTGGCGGTGGTCGCCCAAGGCAAAGGAGAAAACACCTTTCACCGTTTGTACATTCAAGGGGTTTCCAACACCGGCGATGCCATGCCGTCGCTGCGATACATGCGCATCCAGGCGCTGCTGCCGCTGTTGATTCACAACAGTGAACCGCGTTCGACCCTGGTGATCGGCTTCGGCACTGGCATTACCGCCGGCGCCATGCTGCGCTATCCGGGGCTGGAGCATCGCGTCGTTGCCGAGTTGCTGCCGGCGGTGGTCAACGCGGCGCCACTGTTCAAGGGCAATTTCAATGCGGCACGCGATCCCGGCGTCGATGTGCGTCTGCGTGATGGCCGTCAGGAACTGCTGCGCAGCGAACAGACTTACGACCTGATAACTCTCGAACCGCCACCGCCGTCGGCGGCCGGCGTGGTCAATCTGTATTCGCGGGACTTCTACCAGTTGGCCGCCGGCCGATTGGAGAAACAGGGTCTGGTCGCCCAGTGGTTGCCACTGCCAACCCAGAACATCGACGACTCGCGCTCACTGGTGCGCAGCTTCCTCGACGTGTTCCCCTACGCCTCGTTGTGGACCAGCGAGTTTCACGAAATGTTGCTCGTAGGCTCCATGGAACCGATGGAACTGGACGTGGCGAAGATTACCCAACGCTTCCAGCAGGACAGCGTGCGCAGCACGTTGCAGGATGTCGGCATCGGTTCGGCGGCCGCGTTGCTGTCAACCTGGGTCACCGACCGCGCCGGGCTTGAACGCTTCGCCGCTGACGCCCCGGCGGTGACCGACGATCAGCCGCGCATCGAGTACGCGCCGTGGGTACGAGCCAAGGAAATCACGCGGGTGTTGCCGGCATTGCTCGACCTCTATCAGCCACCGACGCTGGTGAATGCCGATGCAGGGTTCAACGAGCGCATGCAAGCGCACCGGCAACGCCTGATGCAGTTTTATCGGGCAAGTCTGCACGCCTATGACGGCGATCGGGATGCGTGGGGGCGGGACATTCGTGAGGTGATGCAGGGGGACGGTGGGAATCCGTATTTCCGCTGGTTTACCGGGCAGTAATCCTGCCATCTGCAGGAGCTGCCCGAGCCTTCGGCAGCCCCTGCAGTGTGACTGTTATTTAGCGGATTTGAGTTTGAGATACGACTGATGCAGGTCCGAAGCCCAGCCATCGATCACGGCTTTGACGTCATCGGCTTTCATCACCTGCGAATCGTTTTCCAGCGGTTTGCCGGTGCCCTTGCGCACCACCTGGGCGACGACTTTGTTGTTGCCGCCGTCAAGGAACACCGCTTCGGTCGCCAGGGTGGTTTCCTGATCACGAATGCCGCTGGCGGTACTCACCGCTGCTGCCACCAGCGCAATCGGAATGACTTCATAAGGCTTGAGGCCTTCGGTCTTGCTGCTGACCGCAGTGATTGCCGCACGCACCACGATCACACCCGGGCCAGGACCTGTGGCCAGTGGCAACGACTTGCCGAGTTCACGCTTGAGTGCCTGATCGTAGTAGCTGTTGATGCCATTGAGGGTCTGTTGCGGAATCTTCACGGTGGGCTGTGGTTTTGGATAGAGCTGGGTCGGTTCGATATAGACGCTGGTGAACTTGTTGATGTCGACTTTCGGATCGATCCAGCGCATCACTTCGGCACCGGACGGCGACTTGGCCTCCTTGAGCTGGCTGTAGTCCTTGAGAAACCCGGAGTATTCATCGGGAGCGACGGTTTTGCTGGAGCAACCGACCACACCAAGGGTGGCGATGCACAGCGTGCTCATCATCACTGCTAGCTTCATGCTGTAACTCCTGTCAGAAGGCCTGGATGTATTGCGTGAGGGGGGTGGTACAGGTATAGCCAAAACTCTGGCAATTGCGATTGCAAATCACAAAATTCACGCAAGACTGCGCGATGCCTCACAAGCGTCATTTGACAGAAGCCTGGCATCCGGCAAAGCTGCACCGAGCTTGAACGCACGCCAGACGGCAAATGCACCTGGACTACGGAAGTCGCAATGCCCAAGCATAAAAATAAAACCGTACACCCTGACCCTGATTCGTCTTCATCCGCACTTTCCCGCTATCTGTTCCCCGTCACCATCGGCGTCCTGTTGGCTGCCGTGGCGGGCATCGGCTGGTTTCTGTTCAGCCCGGCGCCCGCCCCGGTAAAACCTGCGCAGAGCAATCCGACACCGATCAGCGCACCCGCACCGAAACCGACCCCGGTGAAAACCGTCGCGAGCACGCCGGCTGCTTTCGTCGATGAGCAACAGTGCCAGGGCTGCCACACCGAACAGGTCAAGGACTGGCAAGGCTCGCATCATCAGTTGGCGATGCAACCGGCGACGGCCGAAACGATGCTCGGCGACTTCAGTAACGTGACGTTCAACGCTGAAAAGGAAACCACGCGGTTCTCGCGCGTGGGCGATGAGTTCTGGGTCAACACGCCCGGCATCGACGGCAAGAATGCCGACTTCAAAGTCGCCTACACCTTCGGCATCGCCCCGCTGCAGCAATACCTGATCGAAGTCGGCGAAGGACGCCTGCAAGCGCTCGGCGTGGCGTGGGATACCGAGAAACATCGCTGGTTTCACCTCTATCCCGGCCAGGGTGTGAACTTCAAGAATCCGCTGCACTGGAGCAAGCCGAGCCAGAACGCCAACTTCATGTGCGTCGAGTGCCACACCACCGGCTTCAAGCGCAATTTCGATGCGGCCAGCAATACGTTCAACAGCCAATGGAACAGCCTCGGCGTCGGCTGTCAGGCCTGTCACGGCCCGGCATCGAATCACCTGGAATGGACGCAGAAAAAAACCGATCTGATCCACGCCGGTTTCGATGTCGACCTCAAGGACAAGAACGCTACCGTCGAAATCGAAACCTGCGCTCGCTGCCATGCGCGCCGCGCTCCACTGGGCGACGGTTACACAGTTGGCAAACGCTTGATGGACGATTACCTGCCGAGCACCCTCACCCGCGAGCTGTATGCGCTGGACGGCAAGATCAAGGACGAAGTGTTCGAACACGGCTCGTTTCTGCAAAGCAAAATGTTCGACAAAGGCGTGCGTTGCAGCAATTGCCACAACCCGCACAGCACCGAGCTGAAAGCACCGGGCAATGCGGTGTGCCTGCAATGCCACAACACCGCCGGCAAAACTTCTATCGAAGGCGTCGACGGCAAGGGCCTGCTGGCGAAGAACTATGACTCCATCGAACACACCCGGCACACCATGGGTCAGCCCGGCTCGCAATGTGTCGATTGCCACATGCCCGGCAAGTTCTACATGGGCAACGACTTCCGCCATGACCACAGTTTCAGCATTCCCAATCCGGAACGTGCGCAGAAACTCGGTACTCCGGACGCGTGTCTGACCTGTCATCAGGGCAAGGCTGGCGACAAGGTCACCGCACAGTTCAAGTTGTGGAGCGCCTCCACTGCCCCGCAAGCGCCGCGTTATGACGAAAGCCTGTGGCTGATCCGCAACGGCCAGCCGGGCGCTGCCGACGCGCTGTACACGCAATTGCAGCGCAGCAATCTACCGGCGATTCAGCGTGCCACGCTGCTCGCGGAACTGCCGCTGTACCCCAGTGAACAAGCGCTGAAACTGGCGACTCAGGATCTGAAGAATTCGGCGCCGCAGGTTCGCGAAAGCGCGGTGCGGGCGATCAGCGCGTTTCTGCCACCGCCGGAACGTGCGCCGCTGCTGACGCCGATGTTGAGCGATCCGGTGAAAGCTGTGCGCATAGTCGCGGCCCGAGACCTGCTGAATGTAGCGCGCAACAATACACTGGGCGCAGCGCAAGCCAATTGGGACGCGGCGATTGCCGAATACGAAACGGTGCAGAAAAGTCTGGCGGAACGCGCCGAGGCCAATCTGAACCTGGCGATGCTCTATCAGGCCAGCGGTCGCGGCTCGGAAGTCGAGGGGTTACTGCGCACGGCGCTCAAGCGCGACCCGGATTTCTACCCGGCGCTGGTGACGCTGGTGCAATGGCTGGAAGCGAATGGTCGCAGTGAGGAAGCGCAAAAGCTGCTGGCCAATAGCCTCAAGGAACACCCGGACGCGGCGCTGTTGCAGCACACCCGCGGCCTGTCGTTGATCCGCGCCGGCAAAACCGTCGAGGCCATGGCCCCGCTGAAAAAAGCCGCCGAACTTGAGCCGCAGAACGCGCAGTACGGATACGTGCTGGCAGTGGCCCTGCACGAGAGTGGCAAAGTCGATGAGGCGTGCGCGGTACTGGAAGGCCTGCTCAAGGTCCAGCCGGCCAACCGCAATGCGCGGCTGTCGTTGATCCAGTGGTATCTCGACAGCGGTCAGGAACCGAAAGCGCAGGTGCTGTTGCAGGGCTGGAAGAAGATGAACATGGGCGATCCGGCCCTGAAATAACCTACTACCCCCTGTAGGAGCTGCAGCAGGCTGCGATCCTTTGATGTTGAACTTTAGGATCAACAGATCGCAGCCTGTGGCAGCGCCTACAGGGGTAGGTTTTTACCAGGAGGATTCGCCGCTGCGCAGGGCGATTTCGCGTCGGCTGTGGATGCGCATCGCCTTGATCAGCGACACCGTCCCGACCATCAGAATCGCCGCGCCAAACAGGAAGTCGATGTTGTAGAGCTGGAAGTCTTGCACCGGCCCGATCAACAGACCTCGGACCACCGCAACGCCGACCAGCGTGGCAAGGAAGTCGATCCCTGGCGCGTCACGATAGAACACCAGCATCAGTGGCAGGCACAGCACCAGCAGAAGCATCAGCACCACGACCTTGAACGAGCCTTTGCGTTCGACGCTGAATGCGCATTCGTGCGGGCCGTAAGCCTTGTAGTCTTCATCGCGGATCATCGAGTTTTTCTCGTTGATGTAGTCGACGCGGTTGTACTTCTGGATCGGCGTGAAGGTATTGGACATCTCCATCAGCGTGGTGATGTTCTTGAAACGCAGGTCGACGCGCTCGCTGCCCTTGAGGTAATAGAGCACCGGCTTGTAGCCATAACGGTAGGTATCGAACGGGAATTCGGTGACCTGGCCCTGAACGCCGATCGGGCGTGGCTCCAGTTCCGTGTAGGCACTTTTGTTGGTGGCCGAGAGGTTGCGACTCAGTGGCTGGAGCTTGATCTGTTCGAGGAAGATCGGCGTGGCGCCATAGGTCCACTGCAACGGTTCCAGACGCAGGCGCAGTTCGTTGCGGCTCAGGTCATAGCGGTTGAACGTGCGTTCGGAGACCACCAGCGAACCGCTGAGCATGAACTCGCCGCGCAGGTTGTTGGTGACGCGCAAGGTCAGTTGATCCTTGCCCAGCAACGCCGCTTCGTTACTGGGTGGAGTGCCGCACCACGCCGTGCTTTCGCCGGCGCCGCCGAGTTGGCCGTCGCGGCTTTCCTTGAATACATAAAAGTAACTGGCCCACAGCGTCAGCATCAAAAGCAACGCGGTAAGGCCGAGGATTTTCTTGCCCGGACTCACTGATCAGACTCCCTTCTTCGGTTCCATCGTCCAGCCGAAAACCCGCTGGCGACGGCGACTCTAACAAAAGGCCATCATCGACCCAAGGGAAAATGCCTGATCGGCGAAGGTTCTAAGGGTTTCCCCTGCATGCGAAACACAAACCTGTGGCGAGGGGATTTAGCGAAACGTCGCACCGCCCCGATCGACTGCGCAGCAGTCGCAAATCCAGCGAACGCGGTTGACCTGTGAGAGCCGGTTGACAGGTTTCAGGGCCGCTGCGCAGCCGTCGGGGATAAATCCCCTCGCCACAAGATTTACACACCACAGAAAGTAAATCCCGCAATCAGCGTCTTCTGAACAGCGGGCGCGGCTCAATTGCAGAGCGGCCATACAGCACGCTCATGCCCGCCAGGCCCTTCAGTGCATCCTCGGCCGATTTGTCTTCGCGCACGGCGAAACTGTCGAAACCACACTGGCGCATGTGGCTAAGCTGATCGCGCAGCACATCGCCAATCGCGCGCAATTCCGCTGCCCAGCCGAAACGGCTACGCAGCAGATACGCCTGACTGTAGGCGCGGCCGTCGCGAAAACTCGGGAAATCGAGAGCGATCAGTGGCAGCGAGGCCAGCCACGGGACCAGGCTTTCGACTTCATCGTCCGGCCCCAGCCACACAGCGTGAGTCGATGGCGATTGCAGCCAGTGCGCCAGCGGCAGAATCAATAATCCTGCGGATCGTGGCGTTGACGGTTCACGAATCAGTGTCCACGGATCATCCGTCACAAGCCGCGCCACGCCCTGCTCCAGTCGTAGCAGATTGTTCATGCCGAGACCTCCAACGCTTTCGGGTAGACCCGTTCCTTGAACGGTTCGAGGCCAATCCGCGCCAGGGTGTCGACGAACAATTCCTCACTCTCGCGGTAACGCACAAAGGTGCCGATGATCCGCTCGATGACCTGCGGCACTTCGGCCGCGCTGAACGACGGGCCAATCACTTTGCCCAGTGCGCTGTGCTTGCCCTGCGCGCCGCCGAGGGTGATCTGGTACCACTCGCTGCCGTTCTTGTCGACGCCAAGGATGCCGATATTGCCGATGTGGTGATGGCCGCAGGCGTTCATGCAGCCGGAGATGTTCAGGCTGATATCGCCCAGATCGTGCAGATAGTCGAGGTTGTCGAAACGCGCCTGAATCGCCTGCGCAATCGGGATCGACTTGGCGTTGGCCAGCGCACAGAAATCCCCACCGGGGCAGGCAATGATGTCGGTCAGCAAGCCAACGTTGGCGCTGCCCAGATGCCGCTCGCACGCCAGTTGCCACAAGGCATACAGATCGGCTTTCGGCACATCCGGCAGGACGATGTTCTGTTCATGGGCGATGCGGATCTCGCCGAAGCCGAATCGCTCCGACCAGTCGGCGACTGCAAGCATCTGCAACCCGGTGACGTCGCCCGGCGGCGAGGCCATGCCTGGTTTGGTCGAGAGCACCACACTGGTGTAACCCGGCACTTTGTGCGGTTGCACGTTGCGCGCCACCCAGCGGGCGAACGCCGGGCTCTCGGCGAGGCGTGTACCGAAGTCCAGATCGGTATCCGGCAGCGCCCGGTAGATTGGCGGCACGAAGGCGCTGGCGACCCGCTGATATTCGGCATCGGTAAGCTGCGCCGGGCCGTCCTTGAGGTGTTGCCATTCTTCTTCGACTTCTTTGGCAAACGCCTCGATGCCCAGCGCCTTGACCAGAATCTTGATCCGCGCCTTGTACTTGTTGTCACGCCGGCCGTGGCGGTTGTAGACCCGCAGCACCGCTTCGACATACGACAGCAGATGCTGCCACGGCAGCCCGTCGCGAATCTGCAAACCGAGGATCGGCGTGCGCCCCAATCCGCCACCGACGATGACCCGCAGGAGCATCTGGCCGTCGCTACCGGGGTAAAGGTACAGACCGATGTCGTGCATCATGATCGCCGCACGATCCTGCTTCGCCGAGCAGATGGCGATCTTGAATTTGCGTGGCAGGAACAGGAATTCCGGGTTGATCGTCGACCACTGCCGCAGGATTTCCGCCAGCGGGCGCGGGTCGATCAACTCGTCCGCCGCGACGCCGGCAAACGCTTCGGTGGTGATATTGCGCACGCAGTTGCCGGAGGTCTGGATCGCATGCATGTTGACCTGGGCCAGGCGTTCGAGGATGTCCGGCACTTCTGCCAGTTCGATCCAGTTGAACTGCATGTTCTGCCGCGTGGTGAAGTGCCCGTAGCCGCGGTCGTAATCGGCGGCGATGCTCGCCAGCGTGCGCATTTGCCCAGCGCTCAGCGTGCCGTAGGGAATTGCCACGCGCAGCATGAACGCGTGTTTTTGCATGTAGAGGCCGTTTTGCAGACGCAGCGGCAGAAACTCCTCCTCACTCAACTCCCCGGCCATGAAACGCTCGACCTGATCGCGAAACTGCGTGACACGCTCGAACACCAGTGCGCGGTCGTAATCATCGTATTGGTACATGCAACTGCCACCTCATCAGGACGCACACAATTCCTGTAGGAGTGAGCCTGCTCGCGATTGCGGTGTGTCATGACACACCGCAATCGCGAGCAGGCTCACTCCTACAGATTTTGCGAGGACTATGGCACTACGGCGCAGCACGCAACAGATTCACCTGAAACGATAAAAACCATATCAGGGCGCGGCAGAACGCCGCAGGCAGCCCTCCAATCTGATCCGCACAAATGAATAATTCCTGAGCCTGTTTTGTTTCCGGTGGGGTTTCTACAGTGCAACCCATGCCAGACCGGGTGGCCTGGCAAGACTTTGCAACCGTGGATGAACTGACCATGAGCACAGCAACAATCGGACAGGCTTATAACTACAAGGTCGTCCGCCAATTCGTCATTGCGACTATTTTCTGGGGTGTCGTGGGTATGGCGATGGGTGTCTTTATCGCCTCGCAACTGGTATGGCCGGAGATGAATCTGGACTTGCCGTGGACCACCTTCGGCCGCTTGCGCCCGCTGCACACCAGCCTGGTGATTTTCGGTTTCGCCGGCAGCGCACAATTCGCCGCCAGTTACTACGCGGTGCAGCGCACCTGCCAGGTGCGGCTGTATTCGGACAAACTCGCCGCGTTCACTTTCTGGGGCTGGCAATCGGTGATCGTGATCATGCTGATCACCCTGCCGCTGGGCTACACCACCACCAAGGAATACGCCGAGATCGAATTCTCCGGTGCCGTGTGGATGGCCGTGGTCTGGGTCGCCTACGCCGTGGTGTTTTTCACCACCGTGGTGCAGCGCAAGACCAAACACATCTACGTCGGTAACTGGTTCTTCGGCGCGTTCATTCTGGTGATCGCCATGCTGCACGTGGTCAATCACCTGTCGATTCCGGTGGACTGGTTCAAGTCGTACCCGGTGTATTCCGGCGCCACTGACGCCATGGTGCAGTGGTGGTACGGGCACAACGCCGTAGGCTTCTTCCTGACCACCGGGTTCCTCGGGATGATGTATTACTTCGTGCCGAAACAGGTCAATCGCCCGGTGTATTCGTACCGGTTGTCGATCGTGCATTTCTGGGCACTGATCACCCTGTACATCTGGGCCGGCCCGCACCACCTGCACTACACCGCGCTGCCGGACTGGGCACAGTCGTTGGGCATGGCGATGTCACTGATCCTGCTGGCACCGAGCTGGGGCGGCATGATCAACGGCATGATGACCTTGTCGGGCGCCTGGCATAAGTTGCGCACCGACCCGATTCTGCGCTTCCTCGTGCTGTCGCTGGCGTTCTACGGCATGTCGACGTTTGAAGGTCCGATGATGGCGATCAAGACTGTCAACGCCCTCTCCCACTACACCGACTGGACCATCGGCCACGTCCACGCCGGCGCGCTCGGCTGGGTGGCGATGATCACCTTCGGCGCGACTTATCACATGGTGCCGAAAGTCTTTGGCCGCGAGCAGATGTACAGCACGCCGCTGATCAACCTGCACTTCTGGCTGGCAACCATCGGCACGGTGTTGTACATCGCCTCGATGTGGGTCAACGGCATCACCCAAGGCCTGATGTGGCGGGCGATCAACGAAGACGGCACGCTGACCTATTCGTTTGTCGAGGCGCTACAGGCCAGTCATCCGGGGTTCATCGTGCGCTTTGCCGGCGGGGTGTTCTTCCTCAGCGGCATGTTGCTGATGGCTTACAACGTATGGCGCACGGTGCGCGTCGCGGATGTGGCCATCGCCCACCGTGAAGCGCAGATCGCCTGAGACAGGGAGCAGGTCAATATGGATATATTCTTGAATATATTGGGGGTGGTGTTTCTGTGGCTGGCGGTGGAGTACTGCCTGCGGCGGGAGACGGCACAGAGTCTGGAGGATGCGAGCATGGTGCCGTTTGCCGATGATCCGGAGGTGGCGCGGCGGGTTGAGCTGGCCACGGGTAAAACCGTGAAAGCAGTGGCGCCAGAAGTCGCCAAAACCGGCTGGATCAACCTCGATATGTAGCGACAACTCATCTGTGTAGGAGCTGCCGCAGGCTGCGATCTTTTGATTTTGAGTCTGAAAACAAGATCAAGAGATCGCAGCCTGCGGCAGCTCCTACAGGGATCAGGTGCGGTCGCGGGGGATCAGGCTTTGTAGTTGCTGGGCGAGAAAATCCGCATCGAACACAAACGTATCGGGATCTTTCAGGCCATTGGTCTTGCGCCACTGCCACTCGCCGTCCGGCAACCCCACCAGCGAAATACTGCCGTAGCGCGCCGCCGTCAGGCCCATCACCGCCAGCGAAATCTGGCCCGCGCTGCCCATCACATCGGGCACGAATTCCACCGGTTTGCCGGCGATCACGATGCTCAGCTTTTCAGTCTTGAAGGTCGAAGTCTCCACCGGGGTGCTCGGGCCGAAAGCGACATACGCCTCGCGGCTCACTTCCAGCAGATTGGGGGTCTGCACTGGCTCCAGCCATTGCTGGATATGGCTGAACAGCTCGCTGATACGTGTTGCCCACGCCTGTGACTGGGTTTCGAACAATTGCTTCTTGTGCGCTTCACTCTCGGCATAGTGACGAAGCATTTCGCCCAGCTGTTGTACGTCGTTCATCGGTACGTTCCTCGGTGAGCCTGCGTTGCCCGATAGTGACAGATCGAAGCGCCGGCGTACGTTAAACCTCAGAAGCCGGCACCGGGACACTTTGCAAAAGGATCAACGGTACAGTTTGCTCGGCACTGGCATGCGCTCGTGAACAAATGGACACTCTGCCCAAGCCCAACCTTAATCACCAAGGGAAATCCAATGCGCACCATCGGCCTGATCGGCGGCATGAGCTGGGAGTCCAGCGCTGAATACTATCGCCTCATCAATCAACAGGTCCGTGATCGTCTCGGCCCATTGCGATCGGCACAACTGCTGATGTACAGCGTCGATTTCGGCCCGGTCGAACAGGCCCAGCACGCCGGACGCTGGGACGACGCAGCGGCGATTCTGGTGGATGCCGCACGCAGGCTTGAGGCCGGTGGCGCCGAATGCGTGGTGCTGTGTACCAACACCATGCACAAGGTCGCCGAGCAGATTCAGGCAGCAATCAGCATTCCGTTCCTGCACATTACCGAGCCGGCGGCGCAGGCAGCGTTGGCGATTGATGCGCTTACGGTCGGGCTGCTCGGTACGGCGTTCACCATGGAACAGGACTTTCTCAAGCAGCGCCTGATTGCCCAGGGTTTGACGGTGTTGGTGCCAGATGATGCTGAACGCAAGGACGTGCACCGGATCATCTACGACGAACTTTGCGTAGGGGTGATCAACGAGGCATCGCGCAAGATTTACCAGCAGGTGATCGAGTCGCTGACGGCGCGTGGTGCCCAGGCGATCATCCTCGGCTGCACGGAAATCGGCATGCTGATCAAACCTGAACACAGTGCCCTGCCCCTGCTCGACACCACCGAACTGCATGCACGGTCGGCGGTGGCGTTCGCGCTGGGCGACTGAGTCAGGCTTTCGGACGGTTGCGCAGACGGGCCATGCTCAGGGCGTCGACCCATTGCCCGTCGCGCACGGCGTAATCGCGGAACAGGCCCTCGGTCTCGAAACCGAACTTGCGGTAGAGACCGATGGCCGCCTCGTTATCGGCGTACACCGACAGCTCGACACGGTGCAGATTCATCCAGTTGTCGGCGACGTCCAGTGCCGCTGCCAACAATGCCGAACCCACACCCTTGCCCTGCCACGCCACCGCAACGGCCATGCCGATGCTGCCGGCGTGGCTGCGGCGAATCCGCGAAAAGTTTTCCAGGCCCAGATTACCGATCACTCCACCCTGATGCAGCGCCACCAGCTGCACCACGCGCTCGTTGTCTGGCATCAGTCGCTTGCGCCAGATCTCGGTGGATTGAAACGGCATCTGCAACACCTGCCGGGTCACGGCCGGATCGTTGTACAGCGCAGTGATACCCTCGACGTGGGATTCGTTGAAGCGCTCGATATGAATGGCGGGGTTGTGCTCGGGCATGGCGGATCTGTCCGTGATCGATGTGTGGCCGACCACTCTAAACCGCTCTATCAAATACATACAAACTGTAGGAGCTGCCGAAGGCTGCGATCTTTTGATCTTGTATTTTAAAAATCAAAATCAACATCAAAAGATCGCAGCCTTCGGCAGCTCCTACAGGGGAATGGGGCATTGGGGTCAGTGCTGAAACCATTCCTGGCGTTCGTTGAAGGTGTGCTGGATGAGTTCCACCAGCGCCTGCACTTCGGCCAGCGCTTGCGACTCGGCATTCACCGCCAGCCACGCCTGCAACTGCATCGACTCCTCGAACAATCCCGGCAATGCCACCAAACCACGATCATAGCGGCTCATGTACATGGGCAGCAGGCCGATGCAAGCGCTGCAACGGATCATCTCCAGCATCAGCTCGTAGGACTGCATCTGCACCACCCCGGCCAGGCGTTGTTCAACGAGGTTGTTCCAAGGGCGGAAGCTGTCGATCTGCCGGTCGTGCTGCCATTGCACCAACATGAAATCGGCGAGGTCGTCAGGGTTCTCCGGACGCGCAGTTACGCGGGAGTAGCGTTTGGCGATGTGCGGCAGGTAGTCCAGTCGCGCAAGACGCTGCGGTTCGCTGGTGGCGAAGGTCGGGCCGGGATGCGCAGAGTCGCCGTGGGCCAGCCAGAGGACAATGTCGGCGCTGACCGCACGCAGGGACAATTCGCTGTCGAGAGCGATGATCTCCAGGCGCACACTGGCGTTGCGTCGCAGCAACGCGATCAGGTCACGGCCGAGAATGTCATGCAGGATCGATTCGGCGACGGCCAGACGGATCAGCGGCTGTTCGACCACCGGCAGTTTGCGCTCGTTGGCCAGGGCGACCAGTTTTGCCTGGAGTTGCTGACCTTCGCGGGTCAGGCTCAACGCGCTGCCCTGAAAGCTGAACAAGGTATGTTTCAGCTCCTGCTCCAGTTGCGCCAATTGCTTGCGCAACAAGGTCGAACGCACATTGAGACTGCGCGCAGCCTGCATGAAGCAGCCGCAGCGGGCGCTGACCAGAAAGTATTGCGCGACCTCGGCGTCGATCGTCGACGCTTGCGCCAGCCAGGGTTCGTTGTTGCCCTGCGGCCAGCGAAACTCGGCACTGCCCTGTCGTCCTGCGGGTTCGGTGAATGACATCGATGACTCCCTGTCGATCTTTGTATTTGTCTTAACGCAACTCCCCTGTAGGAGTGAGCCTGCTCGCGATAGCGGTGGGTCAGTTGACAATGACTAACCTGACCCACCGCTATCGCGAGCAGGCTCACTCCTTCAGGGGCAATGTGTGTCAGTTGCCCAGGACTTTGTTCAGTTCAGCGCCGTCGATGCTCAGCGTCGCGGTGTTGAGCATGCCGTCCAGATACGCCTGGGCAATCTGTTCCTGCCGCTGGGCACGCAAGGCCTGGGTCAATTGATCGCGCAATTCATCCAGCGTCGCCGTGCGCGCCGGTTGCTGCTCGGTGAGTTTGATCACATGAAACCCGGCCGCGCTTTGCACAGGGTCAGAGACTGCGCCAACCTTGAGCCGCGCCACCGCCCCGCGTACTTCCGGCACCAATTGCTGCAACGGTTGCAACCCCGTGTCACCGCCGCGTTCGGCGGTGGCGCGGTCCTGCGAGTACTGCGTCGCCAGCACGGCAAACTCCCCCGGTGCGGTCTGAGCTTTCTTGCTCAATTCGCCCGCCTGTTTACGCACTGCCTCAAGGTTCTGCGGCTCATTCACCCCGAGGAAAATCTGACTGACCCGATACAGCGCCGGTGTCTGCCAATTGGCCTTGCCGGCGTCATAGGCCTGCTGCAACTCGGCCGCGCTCGGATACTCGGCCGGCACTTGGCTGACCGAACGCAAATAATCGCGGAAGACAATCTGTTCGCTCGCCGCACGCATCTGCTGCGCGACATCCGGCCGCTGCGCCCAACCCTGGGCGTCGGCCTGCTCCAGCACCGCTTTCTCGGCCAGACGCGTACGAATCCAGCGCTCCAGCGCCTCACGATTACCGCGCAGCTGTTCGCGGGTTTCCGGCGGTACCGTCGCCAACAGCGCCTGCAATTCCGCAGGCGACACCTGCTGATTGCCCAACCGCGCCACCGCCGGCCCCGTAGCAACCGCCGCCACCGGCGACGATTGCTGGGCGGCGACCGGGTCATTGCCCGGTCGCACGGCCAACGCCACGGCCACCACCAACAGCGCCACCGCAGCGGCGCTGATCACCATGGCAGGTTTTTTCACAGCGCGACTTCCTCTTGCTCGGCGACGGCGACTTTCGCGGTTTGCGCCGCGCCGTTCTGAGTGAAATCACGCAGATAGACGATGAATTCCTGCAACAGACGATCCCACAGTTCCAGATTGCCGCGCAGGTGATCGTTGCTCACGCCCGCCGCGACCACCACGTCCATTTCCATCACCAGAAACTCGCCCTGCAACGACAACCGTGCGAAACGCCGAGTCGCGTTCCACTGCTCGGCCACACCTTGCGGCAACTCACCCTGCACGCGCAGCGCGCAACTGAAAGTGAAATCGACAAAGCTGCCCTGCTCCGCCGCCGGGTTGCCGAAACGCACGGCGTAGCCGATGCCCTGGCTGGCGCTGAGCAACTGGACGATGCCGTTCTGTTCGGTTTCGTTGACGCGATAACCGGCCGCTTGCAGGACTTCGGTCAGGGATTTTGGCGATACGTGGCTGATCAATTGAGTCATTGTTTCTTCCTTGTTTATCAGTCTTTCAATTCAGGCTTTTTAATCAATGCGGGAGCGCAGCTTGCGGCGCGTCGAATTGCGTCTTGTAAAGGTCGTCACCAAACCCCTGGGCCAGTTCATCGAACTTGACCCGGGCACTGCCCGCAAAGGGCTGGCGAATCTTCATCACCTCGGCCACATCGATGTTTTCGTAGGCGGTGAGGATCTGCTTGGCGACGCCGTACATCTGCTGATTCTTGACTGAACATTGCTGCACTTGTGTGTCACGTTCAGCCAATTGCGCTTGAAGCTTAGACCGTTCTGCCTCTTTGGCACGGGCCATGACGAGTAACTCGTCATAGGCCTTTTTGAACTTGCCGGTCTGTTCGGCGCTGGCCGCCACTTGCGCCTGCGCCTGGCTGTGCAGGCTTTGCTGCTGCCCGGCCAGTTGCTCGGCAACGCCTTTGGCCTTGGCCAGTTCCGCCGTCAATTGCTTGATTTGCGCCTGCGCAGCCTTGGCTTCGTTCTGCGCTGCCAGTTGCGCGGCGCTGGCCTGGGCCTGCTGACTTTGCAGGGCCTGCAACTGCTGAGTGGTGCTGCGCAACTGCGTGCGCAAGCGCTCTTCCATGCCTTCGGCACTTGCCCCTGTCGCGATCAACATTCCCAGCCCCAGCAACAACAATCGCGTGTTCATAACCCTCTCCCGGCGCCTTAGAAGCGCGTGTTGATCTCAAGCTGCAAGACGTCGATGTCGAACGGCGCGCCGTACACCGCTTCAGTGCTCATCCAGCGACCCGTCGCGTAAACGTTCTTCGCCAGACCGTAGTTGCCGCCGATGAAATAGCCCTTGGCATTGGTGCCGCCGAGGTGGAACGACGAGTCGTTGAAGCCGTCCGGCAAGGCATCTGGCTGGATGTACTTGTAGCCGGCGAACATGTTCCAGTCGCCCTGCTTCTTCAGATCGAGAGCGCTGCCAAGGGTGAACTGCACCATCCACGCATTGGCGCCGCTTTCGATGTCGCCATTGCTGTCGAGGTTGTTGACGATCTGCCCGGCCGAGCGCTTGCGCATGTCGCCTTCGTCGTAAGCGAGGTTGTGGATGTAGTTGCCCTGGCTGCGCAGCTTGAAGTCTTCCGGCAGGTCGGCGTCCCACACCACGTTCAAGTCCAGCAGGTTGAACTCGGAGGCGAGGCCGACAAATTGCGGCTGCGGCGTTGTGGTCGGGTTGAGCGGGTTCGGCGTGATGTCGCGCAGCAGGAACACGCTGTTGCCCTTCTGCATGAACGCCGCGCGGCTGCCGTCGCTGTCGCAGCCCGGTGCACCGGCCCACGGTTCGCAAGGGCTGGAGCGTTCGCCCTGGATGTCGTCGAAACGGTAGTAAGCCAACGCGCCTTTCAAGCGGTTGTTGCTGTTGATCGCCCACTTGGCGCCGACCTGCGCGCCGTACAGCCATTTGTTGTCGCTCTCTTCCTTGTCGAAGCCGTTGCTGCTCGCGGTGTCGTTGGTGTAATCCACCGGGAACGCGCCGACGGTGCCGAATACGCCCCAGTCGCGGCTGAGCTTGTGGTCGAAAATCGCCGCCACACCGTCGAAATTCAAGTCGTTGGAATAGAGCATGTCGGTGGACATGAACGGGTTGGCGAAGCGCCCACCGGTCAGGGTCAGTTCATCCGTAGGCTTCCAGTTCAGGTAACCCTGATCGAGCCAGATGTCCTTTTTGGCGAAGCCGCCACCGAGGCTTTGCGTAGTCGACACCGGGTTGTTGTCCGAGCCGGTGCCGATGCGGATGCCGGCGGTCCATTCCGGCGAGATCACCGCTTTCATGCCCAGACGTGCGCGTATGCGGAACTGGTTGGTGCGGTCTTCGCGGGTGTTGAGCAACGGCGGCAGGTTGGTGCTGCTGTTCGGGTTGACGTCGTACGGGCCGTTGTTGTTGAGCTTGGCGAAGTCGACGATTTCGTTGCTGTTACTGTCCGAGTAGTAACGCGATTCGTCACGCAGACGAATGTCGCCGTCGAAGCTGATGCGCGCAGCCCATTCGGGAAAGCTGTTGGGCGCGGCCCAGTTTTCCTGTTTGGCGGTGGCCATGACTTCGGCTTTGACCTGATCACGGATCTGGTCGCGCACGGCGGCCGGCACGTATTGCACCCGCACGTCACCCGGCGCGGCGACCGGTCCGGCAGCGACCACGGCACTGGACGCGGCGGCCTGCTTGGCCTGCGCCGCTTCGTTCTGCGCCTGAGCGATCAGCGCGTCAGCCTTGTCCTGTTTCAGAATGCCCTGCTCGACCAGCAAGCGGATCAGATTGATCGTGGCGTTCTCCGAGGGCGCAGGCGCTGCCACGGCCTGACCGACCAGGGTCGCAATGACCATGCCGACCGCCTGGGACAATCGATTCACGTTGGAAATCATCTGCACACAACTCCTTTTGGCAAAACTCTAAGAATTCGGTTAACCCGGACGCCGCCCTTGCAGGGACAGGCGCACAGGCAAAGTGATGGAGGCCGGTGGCCGTTCGCTCAGGGCCGGCGCACCGCGCAGCGCGGCCAACACTTGCGTATCAATCTCTGCGTTGCCACTGGACTTGATCAGCTCGACCCGGGTGATCTCGCCGACGCTGCTCAGCCAGACATCGGTCTGCAGCGAAAACGCGAGGTTGCGCAGGTCAGGGTTCTCGCGCAGCAGCTTCTGGAAGGTAAACGCGAGGAACTGGCTGTAAGTCCCGGTGCCCAGTCGCCCGCCCCCGGTGCCGGCCATGCCGCCGCCCTTGCCCGCGCCGATGTTGAAAGCGTCGTTGCCGGACTGCGCATCGCCGTCCATTTGCATAGGATTGGCCAGGTCGTCCGCCGGCGATGGCGGCGCCTCTTCCTCAGGCTTGACCTCTTCGGGCTCCGGCGTGGGCTCAGGCTCGACGACTTTTTCTTCCACCGGGGTTTCCGGCTCCGGCGGTTTCTCCGGCGGCGGTGGTGGCGGTGGCGGCAACGGAATGATCGTCGGCACCTTCGGCGCTTCGCGGCGGACGCCACTCATGTCGTTGGCCCACTGCCACAGAAACCACGCGGCCAGTGCGCCGATGAGCAATCCGGCGCCCCACTTGGCATACCGCAGCAGCGGACTTTTCACCGGCAGCGGCTCGATCGGGAGTTGTGCAGTCATGACTCAGCCCTGACTCGGTTTGCCGGTCACCAGACCGACCTGGGACAGTTCGAGCCGGCGCAACAGATCCAGCACTTCGATGACTTTCTGGTACTGCACCGTCGCGTCGCCACGCACGATCACCGGGAAATCCGGGCTCTGCGCCTTCTCGATGCGCAGGCGTTCTTCCAGCTCGGCCAACGTCACCGGGTAGGCATCGAGGAACACCTGACCGCCGTCGTTGACCGAGATCGCCTTGGTCTTGGCCTCGGACAACGACACCGAAGCACTGGCCTTGGGCAGGTTGATCTGAATCCCCGAGACCTGTGCGGTGGCGGTGAGGATGAACATCACCAGCACCACCATCAGCACGTCGACCAATGGGGTGATGTTGATGCTGTCCACTGCTGCATCTTCGTCATCGTCGTGGGAGGCATTTACGGACGCCATGTCAGTGCTCCTCAGGCCGGTACGGAGTGGTTGGCGTGATTGCCGCGCTGATGCGCCGACTCACTGAACTGGCTCTCGCCGTGCATCTCCGCCAGACGGGTGATGAACTCGTCGACGAACACGCGCATGTCGGCGCTGACTTCCTTGTTGCGAGTGATCAGGCGGTTGTAGCCAAACAGCGCCGGGATCGCGACGAACAGGCCCATGGCAGTGGCGAGCAAGGCGGCGGCCATGCCCGGCGCGATGGCATTGATATTCACGTCACCGGCCATCGCCGTGCCGAGGAACACCACCATGATCCCCATGACGGTGCCGAGCAGGCCGATGTACGGGCCGCCGGCGATGGCGTTGGACAGGGTCGAGAGTTTCGAACTCAGTTGCTGGTTTTCACGGGTGCGCACACCGTCCATTGAGCAACGGATCGCTTCGATGGTTGCCGCTGACACCGACGAGGTATCAGCGCCCTGCTCACGACGGGTGCGGATCTCTTTCACCGCTACCAGATAGAGGCGCCACAGCGGCGAATGCTGCAAACGCTGGGCGAGTTGCGCGTCGTCGGCGAACATCTCCAGACGCGTGCCGACTTTGGCGAACTGCACGCGGAAGTCTTCGTTGGCCTTACTGACGCGGCCTAGGGTGCGGTTCTTGCGCAGCATGATGATCCACGACTGGAACATCATCAGCACCAGCACGGCAATGATCACCCAAGCGTCGATGGGTACGGCGTTGAGCAGGAAGCCGAGACTGCCGAAACCGAAACCGGATTGTTCTTCATCGACGCCGTAAGCAACCAGTTTCGACTCGGCGCCTTGCGAAGTGGCATCGGCCAGCAACAGCGGCGCCGGACGGGCGACTTTCGACAGGCGCAGTTCGTCGATGGCACCTACGAACGGTTGATAAGGGCTTTCGTGCAGGTCAGCACCGATGGCCATGACCGAATTGAACGCCGGCATCGCCTGGGCGAGTGTCGCGCCTTCACGGCCGTTGATGTACAGGGTGACTTTGGCCCCTTCAGCGGTCAGTGCAACGTGTTGCCATTGGCCGGGATTCAGTGCCTGGGTGGCGACGGCGCGTTGGCCGTCGATTTCCACAAACGGCACGCCCTGATTGACGCCGACCAGCAGGCTATTGGCGCCCTCACGACGGGCCAGAATCAGTTGCTCGCCAGTGGCCTGATCCAGGCGCAACCAGGCACTGAAGGTAAACGCACTGCCGGCGTTGTGTTGCAACGACGGACTGGCCGGCAGCAACAACGGCTGACCGCTGAACTGCAAGGCCCGCCCTACTACACCGTCAATCGCCGCGCCGGTCGCACTTTGCGCGGTGTTGCCGTAGGCCGTGGTGTCTTTGGCCGGGGTGCCGGTGGCGCCGTCGAAGTGATACAGCGCGGTGTAATTTGGATCGAAGGTCAGTTGACCGTTGCCGGTCGCCGGCGCCTTCTGATTGCCGTAATACATCCAGATGTCCTGGCGCTGGCCGCCCTCGACATTCGGCACATCGACCCAGATCAGCGCCATGCCCATCAGCGCGTCAAAACTCTCGATCTGGTGGTTGAGCACGGTTTTGTCGTCGGCAGCGACGAAGCGCAGATCCGCGCCGTCCTCTTTCACACCATCAAAGGTGAAGTTGCCGGTGTGCAGGCGCACCAGCAACGCGGTGCGGCCCAGTGCCTGATTGATCCCGGCGCCTTGCGGCGTGGTGTCGACGGCGATCTGTTTGCGGTAATGCCAGTCGTCCTGCCACCAGGCCTGAGCCGTGGCCGGGAGCACGAAGCCCAGGCAGATCAACAACGAAAGGAAGAGGCGCTGCATGAACGTGCTCCTTGTCAGAAAGTGGCTTGAAGGTTGAAGTGCAGGCGCGATTCCTGTTTCGAGGTGTTCGGCCCTTCGAGTAGCGGGTAGCCCCAGTCGAGGCTGCCGGACAGCCATTTGCTCAGGCTGGCGCGGGTGCCGAGGCCGACGCTGGCCAGGGCGTAATTGGCGTCCTGGTCCGGCAGCTCATCGCGCAGATAAAGCTGTGCGCCTTCGGCAAAGGCGTAGAAGCGCCAGTCCTGCATCCACGTGCCGGCATATTTGGCCAGCGACGGCGTGCGCACTTCCTGGCTGAGCAGCAAACCGTCATCGCCGGTGCGCTCGGCCGCCAGATAGCCGCGTACCGAGGTGGCACCGCCGGCAGAGAATTGTTCGTTGGAAACCAGTGGCCCGGACGCTAACTGGAACGCGGCTTTGCTCGCGCTTTGCCAGTCGCTGTCAAAGGTCCAGGTGTAATTGGTATCGCCCTTGAGCACGGCGAAACTCGGTTTGGCGCGGTAGCGTTTGTAGTCGAAGTCTTCGTCGGAACTGCCGTAGCCAAAGATGCTGCGGGTAGCCGCGACCAGGCTCAGGCCGAGGCCGAGCTGGCTCTTATCGCTGTAGCGATAGCCGTTGTAGGCGAAGGTGAACGGCGCGTATTGCAACGGCACCTTGTCGCTATCGCCGGACAGGGTCAGGCGTTCGTCGAAATCCTTGAAATCGATGCCGGCCGACAGCGAATTCGACCAGTTGCCACTGGAGGGCAGCGTGTAGATCGCCGACACCCCGTAGGAATGGCCTTTACCGAGCACATTGCTGCCGCCGATGGTGGCGACGTTGCTGTCGGACTGATAACCGGAGAACTGCACGCTCCAGCGATCGGTCAGCGGCGCGGTGTAGGAGCCCGACCAGACCTTGGCGTTGTCGGTGTCCTGCGGCGCAGTGAAGTAAGTCAGGTTGATGCTGTGGCCAAGTTGCCAGAGGTTGTTGTAACCAAGGCTGGTGACGGTGCGCAGCTTTTCAGTGTCGGCGCTGTAGTCGTTGTTGAGGCCGACGCTGGCGGTCCACGGATTCTGGTCTTCGACCTGCAGATCGACGTCCATGGTGCCGGGGCGCTGACCTTCGTGCACCAGCGGCATGACCTGTCGGCCCGGGGTTTTGTTGAGTTGCGCCAGTTCACCCTGAACCTTGGCGAAGTCCGGCACCTCGCCTTCCTTCAGCGCTGGAACGTCGTTGCGGATGTCCAGTGGCGAATAGTGTTTGGCGCCGACCACGCGGACCCGGCCGACCTTGGTTTCGCTGACTTGCAGATAGACGATGCCATCCGCCACAGCCTGCTCCGGCAGCTCGACGAACACCGATTGATAGCCGCGTTCCTGATAAGCCTTCTGCAAGGCATCTCGCGCGCCCTCGATATCGGTGAGGGCTTTTTGCGGGCCGAGAAACGGGTACACCGCTTCTTCAATCGCCCGCGCATCGAGCACGGTATTGCCGCGCACGAAGTATTCGTTGACGTCGACCAGACGCTGCGCCGTGGCCGTTTGCGCGGCCTCTTCGGCCAATGCCGGCTGCGCGCCCGCCGTCACCAGCAGCCAGCCCCACAGCGCCAGCCGTGACTTGAAAATCGGTTCCACACTACCCCCTGAATTCGCGATGACCTGTTGGCGTTTTGAACGCCGCGTGTATGGCGTCAATTGCTGGCTGTCGAGGCACAGGCGTGCTTGCCGAGCCAGGTGTGCAGCAGCGCGAAGTTCAACGAGAACTCGGGCATTTGCAGCAAGGCACCGCAGAACACTTCGCCAATGATTTTCTGAATGAGTTGCACCGCCTGCGGGTTGTTGAGCAGCGTGGCGATGTCGCGACTGAGGACGTTGAAGCTCCAGACTTTCTGGTTCAGACCGAGGCCGACGAACCAGCGGAACAGCAGGTTGTAATTGAGCTGTTCATACAGCTGCTGCTCGCTGGGCACCGAATACAGCAGTTGCAGCAGCAGGATGTGCATGACCGTTTGCGCGGGAATCAGCATGCCGGGTTCGGCATTGAGGTCGTGCAGGAGCTCGCGATGGGCGTCGAGCAAATCGTCGATCTGCGGACGCAACAGGACCAGCGAATGGCCCGGCGGAATGTAGCTGGAGACCTCTTTCAAGGCGCCCTGCCAGTCATCCTGCGAGACGATCCAGACCCACGGCGCGCCGTAGCGATACACCGAAACCGGCTTCTTGCGCGCGGCTTCGACGATCTTCGACAGGCGTTGATCGAGTTCCTGCATGCCCACTTTCGAGTAGCGTTCCATAGTCCCCATTGCCTCACTCCCGGCGTCCCGCCTCGGCTTGTGAAAAGCGCCCCGTTGGGCCCCTCAAGCGCGTTACATAGGCATGACCGGACTGGCGATGTGCTACCGAACTTTTGTCATAAAAGCTTCATTACAGCGTGTGGGTGTACACACATCCAATGTAGGAGTGAGCCTGCTCGCGATAGCGGTGTGTCAGCACAAGAAATGTCGGCTGACAGGACGCTATCGCGAGCAGGCTCACTCCTACAGGGGGATTTGTGGGGATTTTGGGTCAGGTATAGACAGGCCAGGTGTCGACGATCTTGCCGTTGCGCACGGCCAGCAGATCACCGAATTGCAGAAGCACTGCTTCGGTCTGCGTCGGGCGCAGAAAAACCTGGTCTTCGACTGTCAGGCCAACGGCACTGGAGCCGTTGACCATTTCCTGATTTGAACTGCGGCCGTAGACACTGTTGCTTTGTAATCCGGGCGGCGATTCGAACTCGGCCATCCAGTTGCCGCCGTAGATGAAATACGTCTGGCGCTGGTTCTGATCCCACCACGAGAACAGCTTCGACTTGTCATCCAGCGCCGGAATATTCACCGCGCCAGTGCTCTTCAACACCGGCGTGGCGATGTAGGCTGCCGGCACGTGCTCGACCAGCGACGGCAAGTCGTAGTGCGTCGGTTTGAGCATCGCCGTGCCCACGGACACTTCGCTGCTGAGCTTTTCGTTTTCATGGATGCGGTAACTCGGGCTGCCAGCGGTGTTCAGGCACAAGCCGTCGTGCCACAACGCCGGATACTGCTGGCGAGTGAAATCCACGCAGCGCTGATAAATAACCATGACTTTGGCGAACAGTTCTTCGGGCGAGCCAAGGATCCCCGGCACCCCCATGCCCACGAACGGGTCGTAGCCCATGAACCCGGCGAACTCCAGATGCTGTGGGTTGGCGCTGATCAATGCGAGCATCTGCCCCAGTACACTCACGTCACTGACACCGCCGCGATGCAGGCCGACGTCCAGCTCAATGTTGATGCGCAGCCGCGTGCCCAAACCCTGAGCCAGCGCAAGGTACTGCTGCAAACGTTCAGGACCGTCGAGCAGCCATTGCAGTTGCTTCGCCGGGTCAAATGGGCCTTTGTGATTCTGATAAAACAGTTCGGCCGAACGCACTGGCAGCGGTTTGCCGAGCAGGATGTCCGACTGCGGGAACGTCAGCGCATCGTGATTGAGAAACGGCTGATGAAACGACATCAGGCGCTGTGTCCCGGCGCGCTGGCCGATGTAGCTCAACAGGCCCGGTGCTGGCAGGGATTTTTCCACCAGCCGCAGTTGCTTGCCGCCGCGCTTGACCGATTGCATCACCACATCAATGTTGTGATCTAGACGATCCAGATCAATCAACAGCACCGGGCGCATCGGGCCTTTTTCCTTCAGCTCTTTATTCAGCGCCCGGAAATAGTCGCTGTAAGGCCCGCCACGATCCCCCGGCCGCAGCCACGCACCCACCCCCACCAGCAGCGCTCCGGCACCCAGCGTGCCAAGCAGAAAATTACGTCGATTGACCGCCATCAGCTCACCCCCAGAATTGACGACAGATGCGCATTGAGAAACTTGCCGCTGGGATCGAGCGCCTGGCGCACCTCGACAAACTCACGCCAGCGCGGATACAGCGGTTGCAAGGTTCGCGCATTCAGGGTGTGCAACTTGCCCCAGTGTGGCCGGCCGTTGTACTTCCAGAAGATCGGTTCGACGGCAGCGAAGAAGTTGTGATGGTCCATCTGGTAATGCTGGTGCACCGAGATCGAACAGCTGTCGCGGCCCTCGAACATGCTCAACGGAATGTCATCGGCCTTGACGTAGCGGTACTCGATGGGAAACCAGGTGCGCAGATCCTTGTCCTGAATCAGCTTGAGAATTTCGCGCAGGCACGCCGGGCCGTATTCGGCGGGCACCGAGTACTCCATCTCGTTGAAACGCACCGTGCGCACGTTGGCGTAGATGTCGAACGAGTCGCCCACACGGTCATCGAAACTCGCCAGATGGCGCAGGCTGTTGAGCATCGTCCGGCGCAGGTCGGGGAAGTCGCTGCCGTACTTGTCGATCTTCTCGATCAGCGTGACGAACTCGTTGCCGCCCTCCTCTTCGGGCGGGATCGGCGGTGTGGCCGGTTCGTCGGTTTCGTTGAGGGCGATGGACAAGGCGTAGTCGGAATGGGTGACGACGAGCATTTCCCAGTGCTGGTTTTCACGGGTGTTCTTGTCGAGGTCTTCCAGCAGTTCCTCGGTCTTGGCGATCCATTGGCGTTCGCGCAGACGATAGGCCGGGCGGTTTTGCAGGCGGATTTTTGTCGCCACGCCGAGGGCTCCAAGGGACACGCGGGCCGCGTTGAACACCTCGGGATGGCGCTGGCTGTCGCAGTCGAGCACATCGCCGCTGGCGGTCACCAGTTGCATGCCGCAGACGTGCGCGGAATAGGACTGGAAGTTTTTCCCGGTGCCGTGGGTCGAGGTCGAAATCGCCCCGGCAAGGGTCTGGTAATCGATGTCGGCCATGTTTTGCAGGGCCTGACCGATGTCTTTCAGTGGAGACCCCATGCGTGACATTGGCGTGCCTGCGGCGAATTCGGCTTGCAGGGTTTTCGCATCGTGATCGAGCAGACCGTTGAAGTAACTCAGCGACAGCAACGTGCCGTCGGTGGGCACCAACGCGCTGAATGAATGCGCCGAGCCGACCGGACGGATCTTGCCTTGCGCCTGCCTGATGACGGTCGTCAGCTCATCGAGATTCTTCGGCGCCAGCCGCGCTGCCGGCAGGCAACTTTGCCCGCCCGACCAGTTGCGCCACGGAATCAAGCGTGGCGCGCGGAGCAATTGGCCCAACGCCGGGTTGCTGGCCAACGCGCTGAACGCGCCGACGATACTTGCCCGTTGCAACAACTGCCGCCGTGTCAAATCCATGGTCATGCGCGCACCCTTATTGTGGGAGAGGCTGGTCGGCCATAAAGCCGATCAATTGCAGGAATTGCTCTTCCGAGCACTCGACGCACTGGCCCATCGGCGGCATGCCGTTGTAGCCATTGATCGCATGGTCAAGCAGCGTGTCGGCGCCCTGCTGGATGCGCGGCGCCCAGGCCTTACGGTCACCGGTAAGTGGCGCATTGGCGGCAGGGTTGGCATGGCAGAGCTGGCAACTGTTGGCGTAGATCTGCGCCAGTGCCGGGTCTTTGGGCAAGGCATTGCCGGCGATGCTGGAAGTGGTCGTCGGTCTGGCGTCATCGCCGCAGCCGGCCAGTGCGATGGCCAGAGTCAGCAATGCGATGAATCGGATTGAACGCATAACGCCCCTCGCGTGGGATGCCGCTTATTGTTGTGAGCACACCTTAAGACAGCGGCAGGCAACGGTTGAGGGCATTGCGGGACAGCGAGGGGGGCAAACGGGGCCAGCCAATGTTTCGGGCGTGCCCCCTGTAGGAGCTGCCGAAGGCTGCGATCTTTTGACTTTGATTTTAAAAACAAGATCAAAGGATCGCAGCCTTCGGCAGCTCCTACAGGGATTTCGGTGCGGCCAGCCGCCCTCTGTTCTGCGCCTTTGCGTGACATTAGCGTGACATTTGCGGGTTTAAATTTCGGCGCATTCAGGCGTATAACCTGTACAGACTTTTTGTTTTGCACGCGGACATCAACACGGGGTAGCGACATGACCACAGCAAACATCCTTGGCAACCTGTTCCCTTCTGTCAGCGACATCCCGGAAAAATACCGCCTCGACGCTCAGGTCGAGCAACGCGAATACCTCGTCGACGGCCAGTTGCGCCGCTGGGACGGCCCGCTCGCCACGGTGCGCAGTCCGGTCTATCTGCACGGCGAAAACGGCGACGAGCAAGTGATCCTCGGCAGCACGCCGCTGCTCGATGCCGACACCGCCCTCACCGCCCTCGACGCCGCCGTCCGCGCTTACGACCGTGGTCAGGGCCTGTGGCCGACCATGCGCGTGGCCGAACGTATCCAGCACGTCGAAGCCTTCCTCGGCCGCATGCGCCAGCAACGTGATGCTGTGGTGAAGCTGCTGATGTGGGAAATCGGCAAGAATCTGAAGGACTCGGAAAAAGAGTTCGACCGCACCTGCGACTACATCGTCGACACCATCAATGCGCTCAAGGAACTCGACCGTCGCTCCAGCCGTTTCGAACTGGAACAGGACACGCTTGGGCAGATTCGCCGCGTACCGCTCGGCGTGGCGCTGTGCATGGGCCCTTACAACTATCCACTCAACGAGACCTTCACCACGCTGATCCCGGCGCTGATCATGGGCAACACCGTGGTGTTCAAACCGGCCAAACTCGGCGTGCTGCTGATTCGTCCGCTGCTTGAAGCGTTCCGCGACAGCTTCCCGACTGGCGTGATCAACGTGATCTACGGCAGCGGCCGCGAAACCGTCAGCGCACTGATGGCCAGCGGCAAGATCGACATCTTCGCCTTTATCGGCACCAACAAGGCCGCCAGCGACCTGAAGAAACTGCACCCGAAACCGCATCGCTTGCGTGCGGCGCTGGGCCTCGATGCGAAGAACCCCGGCATCGTCTTGCCCGAAGTCGATCTGGACAACGCCGTCAGTGAAGCCGTCACCGGTTCGCTGTCGTTCAACGGCCAGCGCTGCACCGCACTGAAGATCCTCTTCGTGCATGAGGACGTGGTCGACAGCTTCATCGAGAAATTCAACGCGAAACTGGCCACCCTCAAACCGGGCATGCCGTGGGATAGCGGTGTGTCGCTGACGCCGCTGCCGGAGTCAGGCAAAGTCGATTATCTGCACGGTCTGGTGGCGGATGCGCGCAGCAAGGGCGCGGAAGTGGTCAACCCGAATGGCGGCGAGTCCCGCGAGTCGTTCTTCTATCCGGCAGTGCTGTACCCGGTGAACCCGCAGATGCGCGTGTACCAGGAAGAGCAGTTCGGCCCGGTGGTGCCGATCGTGCCGTACCGTCACCTCGATACGGTGATCGATTACGTCCTGGAATCGGATTTCGGCCAGCAGTTGAGTATCTTCGGCACCAACCCGGTGGCGGTCGGCAGACTGGTCGACACCTTCGCCAATCAGGTCGGGCGAATCAACCTCAACGCGCAATGCCAGCGTGGGCCGGACACCTACCCCTTCAACGGCCGCAAGAACTCCGCCGAAGGCACGTTGTCGGTACACGATGCGCTGCGGGTGTTCTCGATCCGCACGCTGGTGGCAACCAAGTTCCAGGACAGCAACAAGGATCTGATCAGCGAGATCATTCGCGGACGTGATTCGAGCTTCCTGACCACTGACTACATTTTCTGACGAGGGCCTCGCACTGAGTACGTTCAGCACCCACCGACTGCCACCGCTGTTGCGCCGAATCCTGCGTCCGCTGCTGGACCCGTACCGGCGCTACCGACACGCCCGAGTGATCCACGCGGTGCGGGTGGCATTGGGGTTGCTGGCGACGATTCTGCTGACCACCGGCATCAATCTGCCCCACGGTGAATGGGCCTCGGTGACCATGCTGGTGGTGATCGGCGGTTTGCAGCATCACGGCAACATCGGCAAGAAAGCCGCCGAACGCGCCACCGGCACGTTGATTGGCGCCGGCGTCGGTCTGTTGCTGGTGGCGCAACAGGCGTGGCTCGGCATGCCGTGGCTGACCTACTTTGCCATGGCCGTGGTCTGCGGTTTCTTCTCTTATCACGCGATTGGCAAGGGTGGTTATACCGCCCTGCTCTCGGCAATCACCGTGTTCATTGTCGCCGGGCATGGCGACAACCCCATTACGGATGGATTGTGGCGCGGGGTCGATATTCTGATCGGCATTGCCCTCGCTTTGGCATTCTCTTTCGCCCTGCCGCTGTACGCGGTGTACTCGTGGCGCTACAACCTGGCGGATGCCCTGCGCGACTGCGCCACGGTGTACGGACGGATCATCAGCGGCCAGCCGGTCAGCGCTGACGAGCACTTGAAACTGATGAGCCGCCTGGGCGCCGTGATGGTGCAATTGCGTTCGCTGATGCCGTCGGTGTCCAAGGAAGTGAAGATTTCCATGACTGAACTCGATGCGATCCAGCGCAACCTGCGCATGTGCATCAGCACCCTGGAAATCCTCGGCAACACCCGCCCTGATGCCAACGACCCGCAGGCGATGATCCATCTGCAATCGGCGTTGAAGGCTGAGCATCGAGTGGTTCGCGTGCAATTGATTGGTATGGCGCGCGCGTTGAAGTCCGGCGCGACGCAACGGCTGGAGCGACCGCTGGAATGGCCCGATGCCAATCTCGATGCGCCGGTCTACAGCGCCCTCGATGGCTATCGATTGTTGACCCGGCAACTGGCGGCCAACATCGCCGAGATGCGCCAGCGCCTGGCGAAAACCGCACCGCGCTGGAACATCTGAGAGCTACCGCGCGAGCAGACGCCGTGCCTTGAAGCCCCAGCCCTGTTGCATGCCGGCAGCAGCCAGCAAAATTGCCGCCACACCCAGCCATTGCAGGGTTTCCAGGCGATGACCGAAGGCGAACCAGTCAACGAAGATCGCCGCAATCGGATAGATAAACGACAGTGCGCCGGTCAATGCGGTCGGCAGTTTCTGGATCGCGCCGTATAGCAGCACGTACATCAAACCTGTGTGGACGATGCCCAACGTGATCAGACTGGCCCAAGCACTCGGCGCTTGCGGCAATGCCGAAAAGTGCGCGAACGGCGCGAGCAACAGCACACCCGTGCAGACCTGAACCAGTGCAATCAGGTGCGGTGGCGTGCCGGTCAGGCGTTTGATGATCAACGCCGCAATCGCATAGAGAAACGCCGCGCCTAAGGCCAGTCCGATGCCCAGCAGATAATCGCTACCGCCCTCGCCTTGCTGGCCATGGGCGCTGACGATCGCCAACATGCCCATGAACGAAATCGCCAGCCAGAACAGTTTCTGCAGGGTGATTTTTTCGCCGAGAAACAGCGCCGCCAGACCGACCAGCATGAACGGCTGCACGTTATAAACCGCCGTACCAATGGCAATCGAAGCCCGCGAATACGAGGCGAACAACAGTACCCAGTTACCGACAATCGCCACGCCGCTGAGCACGGCCAGCAGGAATGTCGTGCGGGTCAGAATGCCCGGCCGCAGAAAGCCGAATACCGCGCAGATCAACAACAAAGTGCCTGCGCCGAACACGCAACGCCAGAACACCACGTCCAGCACCGGTTGCCCGGAAACCAGCACGAACCAGCCGATCGTCCCGGATATCAGCATGGCAGCGGTCATTTCAAATGAGCCGCGACGGATTGTTTTGTCCACCATCAATCTCCTGTGCATTTGTCGAAAGCGTGGCAAAAGTATGCCAAGCCAACTCAGAAGCGCTCCAGCGTAAAAAGCAGGCTAAACTGGTTTTCTGCCTTTTTTATCGAGGGTGGTTTTCGTTATTCGCCTAATACCGGAGTTTCGCCGTGACCGACGACATCGATCAGATTCTTATCAGCGCCTTGATGGCGGATTCGCGCCGTTCGCTCAAGGCTCTGGCGCAGATCAGCGGCTTGTCTTCGCCCAGCGTCGCCGAGCGTTTACGTCGACTGGAAGAGCGCGGCGTGCTCACGGGCTACACCGTCGAGATCGACCCCAAGTGCTTTGGCTATCAATTGCAGGCCATCGTGCGGGTGCGACCGCTGCCGGGGCAATTGCAGGAGGTTGAGCGGCAGATTATGTCGATCCCGGAATTCACCGAGTGCGACAAGGTCACCGGCGAGGACTGCTTTATCGCCCGACTGCACGTGCGCTCGATGGAGCAACTGGACACCCTGCTCGACCGTCTCAATACCCTGGCCGAAACCAATACGGCGATCGTCAAGAAAACCCCGGTCAAGCGTCGTTTGCCGCCGATGGCCTGAGGGCTTTTTCGTGATGTTCTGCGTGGGTTGCCGTTGTCTTACGCCATCTATAAGCAGCGGCATTTTGATCAACTGATTGAAAACCTCCGGACGCCGAGGCATCCGGAGATTATCGCGGTTTACTCGAGCAATTGTTGCAGGCTTGGGTCACGAATCACTTTTTGCTGTGGCTGCGAGGTGTCATCGCCAGCCTTGAGCATTTTCAGTTTCAGGTTCTGCACTTTCGCGCAAGCATTCTTGCCGTCAGCGTAGATCCCGCTCATGTCGCACTTCCACTCGTAGTAATTAATCAGCCCACCCGACAGTTGCAGGCTGTAGTCGGTGCTCTTGGTGCCGGGCGTGAACGGGTGGCCGGCCGGAATATTCTGGAACCACTTCATCCATTCCGGCGTACCCGGTTTCGGCGCATTCGCCTGGAACGTCGGGTTCATGATTGCCACTTGCGGGCTCTCGGCGGTGGCGTGGCAACTGAGGCATGAGCTGTTGGGATTGTCCACCGGGCCATTGAGGCGACCGTTCCAGCCCAGGTGGGTGGGTGGCAGCTCCTTGGTATTGGCGTTGATAGCGGTCTGTTGCAGCGCGGTGTTGATCTTGGTGACGGTCGGCTGGGGGTTGGTGAAGTCGTTGCCGGTTTCCTTCGGATCGTTGCCCCACATGATCCCTACCGGCACCAGGTTGTCCCAACCGGGTTTACCGGTTTTCTCGCCGTTGTACTGGAACGTGCCGAAAATCCAGCCGGTATCACTCATGCGCGTGTCCCGCACGGCGATGTCCATCTGGATCAGCGCGACGTCTTTGACCTTGCGATTGGCTGAGGTGAAGGTGTCGGTGATATAGCCTTTCCACAGAACCGGATTGACCAGGAATGGCACGGTGCTGCGGTCGATGTCGGCGAACAGCGCTTTGCACACTACGGTGCCGTTTGGGAAGCTGTTGGGTTGCGAGGTGAAGCTCGGATCCGGGTTGTTCGGATCTTTCCAGACCTGGCCGATGGTGTAGGCGCCGATGTCGTTGTAGATGCCCACCGCATACGTCTGACCGGTGGCCGTCTGCGTCGAGGCCAGTTGCTTGACCTGAATCTGCGCTTCCTTGGTCAAGCCGTGAATACCTTCGCGCCCCAATGGCCCGTAATGCTGCCACGGCATGTGATACCACTGGCGCAGCTTGTTCTTCTGCACATCCCAATCAACCTCGACGTTGCCTTCGAGGCAGTACTGTTTGACGTCCTCCAGATAGCCGCGCCAGTTTTCAAAATCGTTGTTCGGCTTTGTCGGCAACTTCTTGAAGAACCCGGGCAACGGCACTTGCGGAGGTTTGGCCGGATAACTCTGGCTGAGTTGAAACAACGGGCCAGAGTATTGGCTGCTCGGGGGTTGATACCCGAAGTCGGGATAGACGCCGGCGAGGGTCGAAGCACTGAACAGCGCGGTAGTCACGGCCAGTACAGCCAGTTTTCCTTGGGGCTGGTTCATCGATGATCTCCTTGTCTTGGGACAACGCCTGTTCTGGTCCGAGACATGCCCGGCCAGCAGGGCCTCCATTATTGTTTTTACTATCAGTGTCCCGGTCCTATGACCGGGGTACGGTCACGGTTCAATCGCTTTTTGGGTGAGCTATCTCCTTTTTACTGGACGAACGAACACCATCGATCCCGGCCGAAAGGCCAGGCAGTCGACTTCAAGGGGAGGCAAACGTCAGGGGGAGACGCACGAGGGATCTTGCATTCCGACTCCTGTCGATCAACTGCTCTTCCTTGCTGTTAGGTGTAGGTTATTTCCGCAAAGGTGCCATCATTTTCAGATCATTTTGTAGGTAAAAGGCCAGGAGGCTTTTCTCCAGGCAACAAAAAACCCGCCGAAGCGGGTTTTCTGTTGAAACGCAGACTTGAATCAGTCGTCGCGGCTCATGATGCCGAAGATCTGCAACAAGCTGATGAACAGATTGTAGATCGATACATACAGGCTGATGGTCGCCATGATGTAGTTACGCTCGCCGCCGTGAATGATGGCGCTGGTCTGGAACAGAATGCAGACCGACGAGAACAGCACGAAACCTGCGCTGATCGCCAGTTGCAGACCGCTGATCTGGAAGAAGAAGCTTGCCAGCGTTGCACCCAGCAGGACGAAGAAACCAGCGGTGATGAAACCACCGAGGAAGCTCATGTCCTTGCGGGTGATCAGCACGTAAGCCGACAGACCACCGAATACCAGTGCAGTCATCGCGAATGCGGAGCTGACCACTTCAGCGCCGCCCTGCATGCCCAGGTAACGGTTGAGGATCGGGCCGAGCAGGAAACCCATGAAACCGGTCAGCGCAAATGCGGACACCAGGCCCCACGCGGAATCACGGAGTTTGTTGGTGAGGAAGAACAGCCCGTAGAAGCCGATCAGCACCACGAAAATGTTCGGGTAGCCAACTCGCATCTGCTGAGCCACGAACGCCATCACGCCGCTGAATGCGAGGGTGAGAGCGAGTAGACCGTAAGTGTTGCGCAGGACGCGGCTAACCTCTAGCTGCTCAGCCTGCACGCTGTTATTAACTGCGTAATCCTGTTCGCGCATGGCGACACTCCTGTTGGTTTGAAACGTTCAGTCGCAAAGATCATAACAGACGCTCTGTAACAAGCCATGCAGAGAGTTTGACAGTGTGTTTCATTCAGGTATTATGGCGCCCGCAACGCAACGGAGGTGTGGCCGAGTGGTTTAAGGCAACGGTCTTGAAAACCGTCGACTGTAACAGGTCCATGAGTTCGAATCCCATCGCCTCCGCCATCTTATGTACGACAAGGCCCTGATTATTCAGGGCTTTGTCGTTTCTGGGGTTTGCTCATCTGCAATCAAGGCTCCAGCGTATAACCCCAACAAAAAAGGCCCATGACAAAAAAACTTCATGGGCCAAGGGAGGATCAGGAATTTTTGATCAGACCCTAAAGTGTCTGGCTCCCCACGACCTCACCACCACCAAGTGCTTTGTACAGTGCAACCAGATTGTTGATACGCGACAGTCTGGTCTGCACCAGGGTCTGCTGAGCGCTGTAAAAGCTGCGCTGTGCATCCAGGGTGTTGAGATAGGTATCGACACCTTCTTCATAACGCTTTTGCGCCAATTGATAGCTGCGCTGATTAGCCCCAACCAGCTGACTCTCGGCCTTCAACTGCACGTCAAGTGATGCTCGCGTCACCAGCGCGTCGGACACTTCGCGGAATGCCACCTGAATCGCCTTCTGGTAATTGGCGATTTCGATAGACGTGTTCACCTCGGCAACATCGAGATTGGCCTGATTACGGCCCCAGTTGAAAATCGGCAGGTTGATCGACGGAATGAAGCTCCAGGCCCCCTGCCCTCCGGCAAACAATTGACCGAGATCGGAACTCGCCGAGCCTGCCGATGCGGTCAGGCTGATACTGGGGAAGAACGCCGCCCGGGCCGCGCCGATGTTGGCATTGGCCGCTTTCAAGACGTGTTCGGCTGCCAGAATGTCCGGACGATAGGCCAATAGCGCCGAGGGCAGGCCCGGCTGCAGGCCTTCCTCAACGCCGAGTGCGTCGAGTTCGATGGCCGTGAACGACGCTGCGGGCAATGGCTTGCCCACCAGCAACACCAACGCATTTTTGTCCTGCTCGACGGCGCGACCGTAGCGCGCCTCACTGGCTTCGGCGATGCGAACGGTGCTTTCGGCCTGACTCAAATCGAGTTCAGTGGCGACATCCAGGCTATAGCGATTGCGCACCAGTTCGTAGCTATCACGCTGGCTGGTCAACGTCTGGCGGGCAATCGCCAGCAACTGTTGATCGGCCTGCAATTGATAGTACGAGGCGGCGACTTCAGCTATCAGTGCCAGCCGTACACTTCGTCGCGCTTCAAACGTTGCGAAGTAGCTTTCCAGGGCCTGCTGGTTGAGGCTGCGAACGCGGCCAAACAAATCCAGTTCATAGGCGGTGAATCCAACACCGGCGCTGTACTGATGAGTCGTGCCGGTCGCCCCGCTCGGCGCAACATCGCCGGGCAAGCAGTTGTCGAGAACGTTGGGCGATGGCTTGCAGCAGATCGTCGCTGACCCGCATCTGCACCGGGTCAGCCTGATCCTGCTGCATCGCACGGAACTGGTCGCTGACAATTATCTGGTGTACTGCCGACTGACGCGCATCCTGAACCGCATCAAGACTTACGTGGTTGCCGTGTTGAACGTGCGCTTCAAAGAAGCCGACGGCTCGCCCTGCCAGGACATTCCGGTCATTGCGACGTCAATCAAAACGCTGCTGACCGGCTCCATGTATGAGTGGCTGCTCAATCAGGCCGAAGTCGATCTCAAACGTATTCCCGCCATGATCGAGGCCCTCTGCTCACCGTTGCAGAGTAAACATCAAACCTCGCTCAGCAGCGCATGCTTGAGCACCGAGTCGGTGGTCGTTTGATAATGCCGGGAGAGCAATTCACACGCCTTGTCGATGTCCTTGGCGAGGGCCGCGTCCATCAACTGGCGGTGTTCATGGGGTACATCGCGATGGCTGCTCTCTGCGTAATGCATCGACAGAAATCGATACCGCGCCGTCTGATCGCGCAGCGACGAACACAAACGCAGCAAGGTCGGCGAATTGCAGCTGGAGATCAGCGCCTGATGAAAACTTTCATGGGCGTTTTCCCACTCAGGTTTCAGCAAGCGTTCCGGGCCTTCGACGATGGTCAGACGATCGAGCCGGTGATGCGCCGCGAGCACCCTGCTCTCCCACTCGACGTCGCCCAGACGAATGGAATCGGCCAGCGCTTTGCACTCGACGTGCAAGCGAACCGCAGTGATGTCGGCAATTTCCGCGGCGGAAATCCGCCCGACACTGAAGCCCTTCTGATCCGCCGCTGACACAAAGCCGCTACTGGCCAGGCGCGATAACGCTTCTCGCAGGGGAATCACGCCCACCGCATAGGCGTCAGCCAGTTCCTTGAGGCGCAGGCGAATGCCCGGGGCCAGCTGTCCATTGATGATGTCCTGGCGAATCCGGGATTCGAGTTGCGAGGCCATGGTGCGCTTTTCAGCAGGCTCCACGGTTTGCCAGTTGATCAGTGGGGAATTCACGGTCGGCTCCTTCTTTGCGTCGTCCGCTTGAATCATACACAGACTCGAAAATTTCTCATATTCGCAGAAATATATATTTTTCTGTTGACCGTATATTTTTTTGGATCTAGTTTTATGACCACGCAGTCGGCTGCCCTGTCACGACCGACTCTTTCCAAACCAACAAGAGAAACCGTCATGCGCTACGTCCGCTTCCTCAATCAAGGTCAACCAGTCCTGGGTGTCGTCACTGCCGAAGGCGTCCGCGTGCTAGGTGCCGAATCCCTTGAGTCGCTACTGGCCCGCGGTGTCGACCTGACCACTCACGGCGCTGAAGCCAACGGCGCGCTGGTCGAGATTGCCGAAGACGCCTATCTGCCATTGATGGCCCGCCCGACCAAAATCGTCTGCGTCGGCCTCAACTACGCCGACCACACCAAAGAATCGCCTTACGCCCAGCCGTCCTACCCGACCCTGTTTCCGCGCTGGAATTCCAGCCTGACAGCGCACAACAAACCGCTGATTCGCCCACGTGTATCCGACACCCTCGACTACGAAGGTGAAATGGCCGTGGTCCTGAAGAGCGGTGGCCGGCACATTCGCAAGGAAGACGCGCTGGAGCACGTCGCCGGTTATGCGCTGTTCAACGAAGGTTCAGTGCGTGATTACCAGTTCATCTCGCCGCAGTGGACGGTTGGCAAAAACTTCGATGACACTGGCGCGTTCGGGCCGGTACTGGTGACGGCCGATGAACTGCCGGCAGGCGGCAAAGGCTTGCTGCTGGAAACCCGGGTCAACGGCAAGGTCGTGCAATCGGCCAACACCAACGACATGCTCTTCGACGTGGCGACCATCATCTCGACGCTGAGCGAAGCGGTCACCCTCGAAGCGGGCGACGTGATTGTCAGCGGCACCCCGGCCGGCGTTGGCTTTGGCATGAACCCGAAGGTGTACCTGAAAGCAGGCGATATCGTCGAAGTGTCCATCGAGGGCATCGGCAAACTGGTCAACCCGGTGGTTGACGAGGCCTGAGCCGACAGCGCTGCAAACTCTGCGCAGGGCGGCCCTCATGCCCTGCGCGCAATAACTACAATAATTAACAATGGAGGCAATCATGAGCGTATCCCATGGTGTGCATTCAATTGATCATTACGCGCTGAACGTTCCCTCGCTGGACGAAGCCTGCCAATTCTTCGAAAGCTTTGGCCTGCAGGTAGAACGTCAACCACAGCAACTCCTCCTGCGCGCGGCGGATGGCCATGTGTGGGCGAAGATCCTGCCCGCCGCGTCCAAGTCGCTGGCTTATCTGAGCTTCAATTGCTATCCGGAAGACTTCGCCGCACTGCGGGGGCAAATCGAACTCGCTGGCGGTCGCTTTGAAGATCGTCAGGAGAGCGGAATCTGGTTCCGCGATCCCGACGGCAACCTGTTGCAGGTCAAGGTCGGTGAAAAAACCATGCCCGACCATAAGTCGGCGCATTGCAGCACCAGCACACCCGCCGACCATCGCGGCGCAACAACCCGAGATGGCCTGGCGCAAGTGCGCCCTCGCCGTCTGTCCCATGTGCTGTTGTTCACCCCGGACGTACTCGGCGCGCTGCATTTCTACGAGCAGGCACTGGGCCTGAGGCTCTCCGACAAGTCGCTGGACATCATCGCCTTCAGCCATGCCCCGCACGGCTGCGATCATCACCTGGTGGCATTCGCCAAAAGCAGCGCCAAGGGCTGGCACCACGCGGCGTGGGAAGTCGACAGCATCGATGAAGTCGGCACCGGTGCCGCACAAATGGCGGATGCCGGCCACACAAAAGGCTGGGGCACCGGGCGCCATTGCCTGGGCTCGAATTACTTTCACTACGTGCAGGATCCATGGGGCTCGTTCTGCGAATATTCGGCAGACATGGACTACATCGGCGAAGGCAGCGAATGGCCTGCCGGCGATTACCCACCGGAAAACTCCCTGTACCTCTGGGGCCCGGACGTCCCGGACAACTTCATTTTCAACACTGAAGCGGACACCCCGGCTCCCGCCTGATCCGCCCTGCCGCACAGCCATTGACCTGACATTCCTGCATGGCGCGAGTCCTCCCGATCGCGCGACGGCCGCGCCATGCCCGGGCATTCATTGCGAAGTACACGAGGCACAGTCATGAATCAGCACATTACAGTCGATGTCGCCATCGCCGGCTATGGCCCGGTTGGCCAGACGTTGGCCATTTTGCTTGGCCAGATAGGTTATTCGGTCGCCGTATTCGAGCGCTGGCCGGCGCTTTATCCGCTGCCGCGCGCGGTGTTCCATGATCACGAAATCCGCCGCGTGTTCCTGTCGATGGGGCTGGGTGAAGAGCTCGCGAAAATATCCCAACCCTCGGCGCGTTATCAATGGTTCAACGCCGACTGGAAAGTGTTGGTCGAGATCGACTGGTCGGCGGAATCGATCAGCGACGGGCCGTTCGGCTACCTGTTCAATCAGCCGTTGCTGGAAGCGGCGCTGGATCGCAAAGCCAAAAGCATCGACACCGTACAGATCCATCAAGGCTGGGAAGCCTCCGCGCTCAAGCAAGACGCCGATGGCTGCGACATGTTGCTCAACCGGGTGATTCGTCAGGACGGCAAGTTCACGCTGGGCGAAGAACAGCGAAGCGTGCGCGCGCGTTATGTGATCGGCGCCGACGGCGCCAACAGTTTTGTGCGCCAGTCGCTCAACATTGAATGGCAGGATCTCGGTTTCCAGGAAGATTGGTTGGTGGTCGACCTGCAACCAAAATCTGGCGTGGAACTGGACGTGCCGGACATCGGCCAATGGTGCAACCCAGAGCGCCCGACCACCATGGTGCCCGGCGGTCCGGGTTTTCGTCGCTGGGAGTTCATGCGCCTGCCCCACGAAACCCTCGAAGAGCTGCAAGACACCGACAAGGTCTGGTCGCTGCTGTCGCGCTGGGTCACCCCGCAGACCGCCGATCTGGTGCGCCACGCGGTTTATCAATTCCGCTCGCGCATCGCCGCCAAATGGCACAGCGGTCGGGTGATGATCGCCGGTGATGCCGCCCACGTGATGCCGCCATTCATGGGCCAGGGCATGTGCTCGGGGATTCGTGATGCCTGGAACCTGTCCTGGCGCCTCGACCTTATGCTGCGCGGTCTGGCCGACAATAGCCTGCTGGACAGCTACACACTGGAACGCAAACCGCAGATTCGAGCAGTGATCGAAGCGTCCATGGCGATGGGCAAAGTGGTCTGCGTGTCCGACCCGGTAAAAGCCGCCGAACGTGACGCCGCGTACTTGAGCGGCAACGTTGCGCCGCTGCCACCGTTCCCCGGTTTGACCGGCGGCCTGTTGCAGGAGGAAAGCCCAGTGCGCGGCATTCTTGGGGTACACGGTTCGATTGAAATCGACGGTCACGTCAACCGCTACGACGATGTGATTCAGCGCGGTTTCCACCTGTTGGTGCGCGGTGACGAAGACCCGTTGGCGCAACTCGACGCGCAGCAACTGGCGTTCATTCGTGGCTACGGCCTGCAAGTCGTGCGCCTCGCGTCACAATCCGACAGCGCCAAAGGCATCTACCGCGACGTGTCCGGCAAGTACTTGCAGTTCATGGCTGAGGCCGGACTCAAGGCCGTCATTGTGCGCCCGGATTACTACTGCTACGGCGGTGTGGCCGAGCTCTCGGCGCTGCCAAAACTGCTCAATTCCCTGCGTCAGCAATTGCAGCAAAACGTCGATCAGCAAGCCGCCGTCAATGACGCCCGAGCCTGCCACGTCTGACACCGAGTTTTCGCGGGCATGGATGCCCACCCCCATCAAAGTTCTGACAACAAAAACAAGAGACAGACAATGCACAACATCAAGGTGAAAGCGCTTGGTGCGGTTCTAGCCGCCTTCGCGACGCTCAATACCCACGCCGCCGAGCCAGCTGAAACGGGCGAAGGCACGCTGTTTCGCAGCCTCTTCGGCGACACGCTGGAAAAGGAATACGGGATAACGGTTTCCGGATTGTTTGACGTCGGTTACTCGCGCAATAACCGCTCCACTCACGACGAACGTCAGGACGGCTTGAGCAATCTGCCGCTGGTGGGTTTCGCTGACGAAGGACTGGAATGGGGTGGCCTGCACCTGTTCGTCGACAAAGCGCTCAAGGGCGACATGATCCCACGTATTACGCCTTTGCCCGGCCCGGCGCCAACCGAAGCATCTTTCGGTTTTACCTTTGAAATGAATTACGGGCGCAACGCCCAATTCGCCCGCACTCAAGGCTGGGACATGCATTGGGACGTCAACTCGCCCGGTGATGACGACCTGGCCAAGGCCCAGCGCGACAAACAAAAATTCCTCGCCATCCCCAACATCGCGGCCACCGCTTATCTGCCCTACGGCCTCGGCATCACGGCCATGGCCGGTGTCTTCGGCCCGGCGCTGGGTTATGAAATCCCGCCGAACATTCGTGCCGCACGCAACCCTTTCGCCAGCAAAACCTACGCGTTCGTCAGCGAACCCGGCACAGTCAGCGGCGTCCTGCTCGGTACTCGTTTATACAACGGCGCGTCGGGAATTCTCGGTGCGGAACTGGGCGTGGTGCAGGGCTGGAATAATTTGCGCGACAACAACGACAGCAAGTCGCTGATGGGCGCGTTGCGCTGGCGCACCGCCGACATGCAAACCTGGATCGACTACGAGTTCATCCTCGGCGATGAACAGAACGACAGTTTCAGCGATGTGCAGGCGCCGACCTCGCGCCTGGTTTCGGCTGACGGCCAATTCAAACAACAGCACTCGCTCAACGGTTGGCATCGCTTCGACGCGAACTGGTCGATGGGGGCCGAAGTGGTATATGGCCGTCAGGACGGTGACGGCAAAGCCAGCACCGTCGACATCATCAACGGCCCCGGTTTCGACGGCGCGCACTGGTGGGGCGCCAACGCGGTGCTCACTTATCAGCAACGCCCGGATCTTTCGTACTCGGTACGCGCCGAGCACTTTGCCGACCCTGACGGTTTCATCCTGCTGCCCGCCTCCACCGCGCGCGGCAACTTCAACGCGGTGACCGCTGGCCTGCGTTATGACCTGAACAAGTACATCTCGCTGCGTCCCGAAATGCGTTACGACGTGTTCGATGGCAATGCCGACGATCATCCGTTCGGCGCCGGACGTGATCGAACCCAACTGACCGGACTCGTCGAGGCCCTGATCTACTTCTAAGCCACCGGCGGCCAGGCTGCTGGTATGGCCGCCTCCCTCAACTCCAACGAGTAACAACCATGAACAACAATAAATCTGCGTGGGATGTTCGCTACGAGTTCAAAGCAGTGGCCTTGCTGGCACTGGGTTTCGGTCTGGTGGGTCTGGATCGGTTCATCATCCTGCCGCTGTTTCCGGTGATGATGAAAGACCTCGGCCTGAACTATCAGGATCTGGGCAACGTGACGGCAATTCTGGGTCTGGCGTGGGGGATTTCTTCGATTTTCATGGGGCGGCTGTCTGATCGTATCGGCAGACGCAAAGTGTTGATCCCGGCGGTTCTGGTGTTTTCGCTACTCGCAGGACTTTCCGGTCTGGCCAGCGGGATCGGCGGGTTGATGCTGATCCGCGCGATCATGGGCATTTCCGAAGGTGCCTTCACGCCGACGGCGCTGGCGGCCACGGCAGAGTCTTCGCACCCGGCACGACGCGGGATGAACATCGGCATCCAGCAAGCGTTTTTCCCGATCCTCGGTTTGGGCCTGGCACCGATCCTCGCCACTCAACTGTTGCTGGTGGTGCCGTCGTGGCGCTGGGTGTTTGTGATCGTATCGCTGCCGGGCTTTCTGCTGGCCCTGGCGATGTACCGGCACTTACGGGAAACCCGTGCCGCCGCACCACAGCAAAACCCCTGCCAGACCGCCGTCGATCAACCGCGCTGGCTCGACGCCCTGCGCTATCGCAACGTGTGGCTGAACATCATCGGCATGTTCTGCATGCTGACGTGCCTGTTTGTCGTCAGCGTGATGATGCCCAATTACCTGATGGACTATTTGCACCTGGACGTACAGCAAATGGGCTTTGTGATGTCGGCCATCGGCCTCGGTGGTTTCCTCGGGCAACTGATCATGCCGGCCGTGTCCGACCGCATCGGGCGCAAACCGGTGGTGCTGATATCGTTCGTCGCCACAGGCATTTTCCTGTGGTTGTTGATGGGTACCGGCGCCGAGCCAATGAAGTTGTTCGCTCTTCTGTTTCTGACGATTTTCTTCAACTTCAGCATGATCTGCATGACGGTCGGGCCACTCACCAGTGAGTCTGTGCCGGCAGCCCTGACTTCTACCGCGACCGGGCTGGTGGTGGGTGTCGGCGAGATCTTCGGCGGTGGCGTGGCGCCGGCCATTGCCGGTTACATCGCCCAGCATCACGGCCTGGAAAACACTCTTTATCTGGCCCTCGGCGCGGTGTTGACGGGATTGCTGGTGGCGACTTTATTGCGCGAAACAGCCCCCGCCAAAGTGGCTGCGCCAGCCGTCGCAAACATCGACAGCGTTTAAGTCACTGACGCCTTTCGGGGAGCGAAAGGATGTCTGAATCGGCGTGCTGTAAACCACAGCACGCCCCGTCATGAACACGCTCTTCAACACGGGCGGTGACCTTCCGCCCGTCCCTGCGAAGACGTCCCCACAATACCTGAGCGCTACCGGAACCCAAGGCCAGTGCCAGCAGCACCAGCAAGATCAAGCCCCAATTGGACGGACTCGGCTGTTGGCCAAGGATGAGCATTGAACTGACGATGCCAAATACCGGAATCAACAGTGACAGCGGTGCCACGCGCGACACCGGATATTCACGCAACAACAGATTCCACCCCCAATAACTGAAGTGCGTCGCGGCATAGACCTGGAACGCCAGTGAAAACAGCGTCATCGCATTGAGCTGCGCAGGTAACGCGGTGAACGGCGCTGCGCCATGCAACAACCACGTCATCAGCAATAGGGGAATGGGTGGGAACAGACTCGCCCAGACCACGAAAGCGAAGATCTCGCGCACTTTCGACACTTTGATAATGATGTTGCCGATGCTCCAGGCTACGGCGCTGGCAATGACCAGCGCAAAACCTGCCGTCGATGCGTCGCCGGGCCTGCACAGCACAATCCCCAGCAAACCTGCGGCAGCGAGCCCACTGGCCAGCCATTGCAGTCGTCGCACGCGCTCGCCGAACAACAGCACACCCCAGCCCAGAGTGAAAAATGCACTGAGCTGGATCAGCAGCGATGCCGTACCGGGCGGCACGCCCCATGCAATTCCCTGGTTGATCATGGCCCACATGGCGACGCCGAAAATCAGACCGTAAGCGGCCACCCAACGAAAGGCTACGCGGGGTCGCTCGACGATAAAAACCCAAGGCAAGGCCGCCAGTGCGAAACGCAATGCAGTCAGCAACAGTGGGTCGATGTCGGCGAGACCGAGGCGCGTCACGGGAAAGTTAATCCCCCAAACGGCCGTCACCAGCACCGCGAGTAAAAGATGTTTCTTCTGCATGGTCAGGCATTTTCCAGAGTTGAGCGTCAGTGCTCGTGCCTGAAGAAATATGCCGACAATCAGACTGGCCCGCTTTCAACCGCAGGCCAGATTTCATTAGAATCGGGCCATGCGCGAAATAACCTTGCCCCCTTACGAAAATACCTCGCACGACGCTGTCGTGACCGCACGTGAATATGCGGACGGAACGCTGTTCCCGACCCACGACCATCCACGTGGACAATTCGCGTACGCGGCTAAAGGTGTCATCACCGTGTTCACCGAACAAGGCAACTGGGTGGTACCGCCCCAACGCGGCATATGGGTACCGGCGCAACTGTCGCACGCGATGCAGATGCGGGGTCCGGTGACGCTGCACAATACCTATATCGACACTGCTGCCGCACAGCGACTCGGTTTGTCGGCGCATTGTCAGGTCGTAGACGTGTCGCCGTTGTTGCGGCAGTTGCTGTTGAAGGCAATCGAAGTGCCTGCGGGATACGTCACCGAGGGCCGCGATGGCCATCTGATGGGGTTGCTGCTGCATGAAATTGCCGCAATGCCTGCCCTGTCGCTGAATGCCCCGCTCCCCGCCGAGCCACGCCTGGCGTTGATCTGCCGCGAGTTCCTCGCCCGGCCTTCACTGGAGGTGGGGATCGATGACATGGCTCGACGCGCGGGCATGAGCCGCCGCAGTTTCACCCGCCATTTTCGGCTGCATACCGGCATAAGTTACGTCGAATGGCGCCAACAGGCCTGCCTGCTCGCGGCGATCATTTTGTTGGGGGAAGGTCAGTCGATCACAGAGGTCGCCATGGTCTTGGGTTACAGCAGCTCAAGTGCATTTGCGACAGTGTTCAAACAGGTATTGGGCGAAGTGCCGAGTCGGTATTTTGCGGGGCGGCCGCAATAAAGTGCAGCCAATAACGCACTTGATTGGGTAAGGGCACAGCCCTTTCGCACGCTTGCCGCGACGGGTTCGTGATAAAACTTACCGAATACGCAACGTTTTGCAGGAACATCATTGAATGCCCAGAAAACAACCGGTCAGTAAAGAGACCGCAACCGCCGCCGACATCGAGCGCTCGATCCAGGCCTTGAACAAAATGGCCGAACGCCTGTGGGGTGACGGTCGAGAAGCCGAGGCCAAAGCGCTTCTCGATGCACTTGATGCGTTAAATAGAGCGCTGGACCGGATCCGGATTGGCGAAAGTCGCAGGGTTGTTACCCTGCATTAAGATCGTCACTGCCGAAATGGCAGGTTCAGGGAAGAATCGATGCGCGTCTTGAAATTACTGCTGGCTGTTGTGTTGGTGCTGTGCAATTTCGACTCTACCTATGAAAAACCGCGCAGAGTCTTTACTGCGGGATTCGTCAGATTCTGCGTGATAGTGGCTCTGATGGAGGTGCTGATACTCCACCAGATTTACTACGGCCAGGGATCTTAGGGCTATGGTTTGAGGATCAACAGTGGCTCGCCTTTCTTGACGATGTAGGTCGCCAACTCTGAGCCCTTGTCCCCGCCGACATTCTTCGCGATATGCGCAACACCCTCCGGGATAAACAGCGAATCGCCAGCCTTCAGCGTCATCGGCGCCCTGCCCTCCAGTTGATATTCGAATGTACCGCTGATCACAAACGCGACCTCGACACCGGGATGCGCATGCCGTGGCGAGGTCACGCCTGGTCCGAAATCGACCCGCGCTTGAAGCACTTCGCGATCGGCGGCGCCGAGGTCCTGACGCACCAGATCGGTACGGCTCAGGCCTTGCTGCCAACTTTTGGGTTGGATGTCAGCGGCGTGTGCGACGCCGGTCAGGGACACGAGTATTGCAGCGGTTAACAGAAGCAATGGACGGCGCATGATGTTGCCCTCTTGAGCGTAAGGTTGGGGTGACCTCTACTCTGCGTGGGGCATGTATGGCGGATGTGTCGTAAAACCCGATGTTTGTTATCGGCGTGTGTATCCGACCGGCGTCGATACACGTTTATACAAACGTTTCGCGGTCTTGCTGCATCGCCAGCAACCATGTTCTCAACGCGACGATTTTTTTCGAGTCCGCTGTTTCGTGTGGCGTCACCAGATAAAACCCCAGATCGTCCTGCAAACGCAGGTCAAACGGCGCTATCAGTCTTCCCGCCCGCAGATCATCATCCACGTAGGTTGAGCGCCCGATGCAGACGCCTTGCCCGTCGATGGCGGCCTGCACCGCCATCATCGCCAGATCGAAGGTCAGCCGGGGCGCTTCGGCCAGTCGAGGGGGCTGCCCCGCCGCGCGTAACCAGAGGTTCCAGTCGTCGGCAGTCATGCCACTGACTTGCAGCATCGTGTCGTTGATCAAGTCGGCGGGCGTGCTCAGTGACTTCGTGCCGTTGAGCAATGCCGGACTGCACACCGGAAAGATCTCGTCGGACATCAAAAAATCGGCACGCAAGCCCTTCCAGTCACCTCGACCATAGCGAATCGCTGCATCAATACCGCCGTGACGAAAATCCACCAGTTCGGTAGATGAACTGACCCGTACATCGATATCGGGAAAGGCCTGTTGAAACGCCGGCAGGCGCTGCAATAGCCACTTGGACGCCACCGACACCAACGTACTGATCGCCAGCACATGGTTGTTGCGCGGCGCCAGCAACTGCTCCGTCGAATAGCGCAATTCATGAAACGCCGAGCGGACGCCCGGCAAATAGGCATGGCCGTTTTCGGTGAGCGCCAGGCCATCCTTGAGCCGCAGAAACAGCGATATGCCTAGCTCGCCTTCGAGTCGGCGGATCTGATGGCTGATTGCGGTCTGGCTGACGTGCAGCTCTTCGGCAGCCTTGGTAAAACTCATGTGGCGAGCAGCGGACTCGAAGGCTCTCAAGCCATTGAGAGAAGGCAACCTGAAAGCCATATGACGCTCCATGCGCATGAAATTTTGTCATACGCTACCACTCGAAATGACCTTTGCGATAGCTGCTGCAACGGTGGACTCTGGCGTCTTCTTTCAGCAAGGAAACGCCATGAAACTGTATTTCGCGCCGATGACCTGTTCGTTGTCGCCACACATTGTGCTGCGGGAACTCGGTCTGCCATTTGAACTGATTCGCGTGAATAACCAGACCAAGCGCACAGCCGATGGCCGCGACTTTCGCGAGATCAACTCCAAGGGTTACGTCGCTGCACTGATGCTGGATAACGGCGAGGTACTGACGGAGGGGCCGGCAATTTTGCAGTTCCTCGCCGACCAGGTTTCCGGGAACACATTGGCGCCGGCTCAAGGCACCTGGCAGCGCACGCGTTTACAGGAACACCTGAACTTCATCAGCAGCGAAATTCATGGCGGCAGCGCGCCGCTGTTCAACCGCGAGATCCCGGAAGCGGTCAAGGCAATCTTCAAGCAAACGCTGTTCAAGCGTCTGGAGTTCCTCAGCCAGCAGCTCGCTGAGCAGGATTATCTGATGGGCACATTCGGCGTGGCCGACGCTTATCTGTTTACCGTTCTGCAATGGCTGCCGGTGTTCAATATCAACATCGAGCATTGGCCGACGCTGGCGGCCTATATGAAAGGCATTGCCGAGCGCCCAAGCGTTCGCTCGGCAATCGCAGCAGAAAACGCCACACAGCCGGTCTGATCTCGCCGCGCCGCCAAGAGACGTGTATCAGCACAATGGTCGGTTTGTTGCTCATGGTCCTGCTCGTTGTCGGTACAGAGCAAACGGGCCATGTCGACGATGAATCTGTAAACTGGCGCGATCCTTACTCACTCGAACAAGAGATCAGCATGGCCAACCAAGACATCACGTTCACTCCGGATCCGGACGCCGACTCCATTTCTTCCGACGTCGCGACCTTCGGCGGGATCATGGTTTCCACCCAGATCCCGACCCGTGCCGATGGCAGCCTGGAACTGGGCGGCATCACCGAACAAAGCGAATGCACACTGCAAGCACTGAAAGTTGCCCTGGAGCGCGCCGGCAGTTCGATGGACCGGGTCATGCATCTGACCATCTACCTCACCGACATGGCTGACCGCGCGGCATTCAACGAAGTGTACAAACGCTACTTCGCCAAGCCGTGGCCTGTGCGTGCGGCAGTTGGCGTTGCCTCCCTGGCCGTTGAAGGCATGCGTGTGGAAGTGACCGCAATGGCCGCCAAGGCCTGATAGTGTAAACACCGCATCATTGTGGGAGCTGGCTTGCCAGCTCCCACAGGTTTTGGTGTCAACCATTGCATCTGTGTCTGGCACAAAACCCTGTAGGAGCTGTCGAGTGGAACGAGGCTGCGATCTTTTGATCTTTGAAAACAAGATCAAAAGATCGCAGCGTGCCGCAGCTCCTACATAGAGCAACCTTCGGGCAGCACAGGCGTGCCGGGCGCGCAATTCGCGGGTAGAATGCGCAGCTAACCGTGACAGCCTGACTAAAAAAACTATGTCCTTGCCCAAGCATCATCTGGAATTGCTCAGCCCTGCCCGCGATGTGGCCATCGCCCGTGAGGCGATCCTGCACGGCGCCGACGCCGTCTACATTGGCGGCCCGAGCTTCGGCGCCCGCCACAACGCCTGCAACGAAGTGAGCGAAATCGCCGATCTGGTGGAATTCGCCCGCAAGTATCACGCGCGAATCTTCACCACCATCAACACCATCCTGCACGACAACGAACTGGAGCCGGCGCGCAAGCTGATCCATCAGTTGTACGACGCCGGTGTCGACGCGCTGATCGTTCAGGATCTGGGCGTGATGGAGCTGGATATTCCGCCGATCGAGCTGCACGCCTCGACCCAGACCGACATCCGTACGCTGGAGCGAGCAAAATTCCTCGACCAGGCCGGTTTCTCGCAACTGGTATTGGCCCGTGAGCTGAACCTGCAAGAAATCCGCGCCATCGCCGACGAAACCGACGCCGCCATCGAATTCTTCATTCATGGCGCGTTGTGCGTGGCCTTCTCCGGCCAGTGCAACATTTCCCACGCGCAGACCGGGCGCAGTGCCAACCGTGGCGACTGCTCGCAGGCCTGCCGTTTGCCGTACACCCTTAAAGATGAAAAGGGTGGCGTGATTGCCTACGAAAAACACCTGCTGTCGATGAAAGACAACAACCAGAGCGCCAACATCCGCGCCCTGGTCGAAGCCGGCGTGCGCTCGTTCAAGATCGAAGGCCGCTACAAGGACATGGGCTATGTGAAAAACATCACGGCCTATTACCGCCAGCGCCTCGACGACGTGCTCGAAGATCGTCCGGACCTCGCCCGCGCTTCCAGCGGCCGCACCGCGCACTTCTTCCTGCCGGACCCGGAAAAGACTTTCCACCGGGGCAGCACCGACTACTTCGTGACTGATCGCAAGATCGACATCGGCGCCTTCGACTCGCCGACCTTCACCGGCCTGCCGGTGGGCACCGTCGAGAAAGTCGGCAAGCGTGACATGCAGGTCGTCACCCATGAACCGCTGTCCAACGGCGATGGCCTGAACGTGCTGGTCAAACGCGAAGTGGTCGGTTTCCGCGCCAACATCGCCGAAGCCAAAGGCGAGTTCGAAGAAGACGGCGAGAAGCGCTACCGCTACCGCGTCGAGCCGAACGAAATGCCAGAAGGCCTGTTCAAGCTGCGCCCGAGCCACCCGCTCAATCGCAACCTCGACCACAACTGGCAACAGGCGCTGCAAAAGACCTCTTCCGAGCGTCGTGTGGCCCTGAGCTGGATGGCTCGCTTACGCGAAGAACAGCTGGAAGTCACCGCCACCAGCGAAGAAGGCATCAGTGCCAGCGTCACCCTCAACGGCCCGTTCGGCGTGGCCAACAAGCCTGAGCAAGCGCTGGAACAGTTGCGTGATCTGCTCGGTCAGCTCGGCACCACGCAGTACCACGCCACCGACATCAAACTCGATGCGCCACAGGCGTTCTTCATCCCGAACTCGCAGCTCAAATCCCTGCGTCGTGAAGTGATCGAAGCCCTGACCGCCGCCCGCGTCGCCGCGCACCCGCGTGGCGGCCGCAAAGCCGAAACCAGCCCGCCGCCGGTGTACCCGGATTCGCACCTGACGTTCCTCGCCAACGTCTACAACCAGAAGGCCCGCGACTTCTATCACCGTCACGGCGTGAAGCTGATCGACGCCGCGTATGAAGCGCACGAAGAGCCAGGCGAAGTGCCGGTGATGATCACCAAGCACTGCCTGCGCTTCTCCTTCAACCTGTGCCCGAAGCAGGCCAAAGGCGTGACCGGTGTGCGCACCAAGGTCGCGCCGATGCAGTTGATCCACGGCGATGAAGTGCTGACGCTGAAGTTCGATTGCAAGCCGTGCGAGATGCACATCATCGGCAAGATGAAAGGCCACATCCTCAACCTGCCGCAACCGGGCAGCGTGGTCGGCCACATCAGCCCCGAAGACCTGATGAAAACCATCCCGCGCGCACCGCACTGAGTGCTTGGCGAGTACGGTGCTTCGGCGCCGTACTCGCCTGCCCTGCTTCGCGGCGGGACAAATCGCAGGCATAAAAAAACGCCAACTTCTTGCGAAGTTGGCGTTTTTCGATATATGGCAGGGGCGGCTGGATTCGAACCAACGCATGGCAGGATCAAAACCTGCTGCCTTACCGCTTGGCGACGCCCCTACTGCTCTTTCCAGCGCCTCGTTGAGGTTCGCTGTGAGAACGGGGCGCAATTTACCAAGGTTTTTCCGCTTTGTGAAGCGCGAAATGAAATATTTTTTGTTTTAAAACAGCGACTTATTATTTTGGCTGGATTCTGGCCACTGATCTGCTGTTTTGGCGCCGTGTATCACACTGTGTACGAACGCCGCCGCGATACATCGCCATTCAACTACGCCCCTCTTCGACACAGCCCAGATACGTCCTCGCGCTCAAATGCACTCAAGGTTTGAAGGATTCATTCAGAACCCTTGACCAAAGGCTCGCACAGGAGACGTCACCATGAAGATGGCACTGCACACCCGCAAAACCGCTTTCGGACTTTCGATGCTGGCGCTGTCGTTGTTCGGCGCTTTTGGCACGGCTCAGGCACAAACCACTGAACCTGCTGCGGTCAGCTATTCGGCGCCCTCGCCCTTCGGCCCGCTGAAACATGTGCAGGCGGGTGTGCTTGATGTGGCCTACGCCGAAACCGGCCCTGCCGATGGCCCCGTGGTGATTCTGCTGCACGGCTGGCCCTACGACATTCACAGCTACGACGAGGTCGCGCCGTTGCTGGCAGCCAAGGGTTATCGCGTGCTGATGCCGTATGCGCGGGGTTATGGCGATACGCAGTTCCTCTCAAAAGACACCCTGCGCAACGGCCAACCGGCGGCGCTGGCCAGTGACGTCATCGATTTCATGGACGCACTGAAGATCAAGCAAGCGGTGCTCGGCGGTTATGACTGGGGCGCACGTTCGGCGGACATCGTCTCGGCGCTGTGGCCGGAACGGGTCAAGGCGCTGGTCTCGGTCAGCGGCTATCTGATCGGCAACCAGGCCGCCGGCAAGAATCCGCTGCCGCCCAAGGCTGAATTGCAGTGGTGGTATCAGTTCTACTTCGCCACCGACCGTGGCCGCGACGGCTACCAGAAAAACACCCACGACTTCGCCAAGCTGATCTGGCAACTGGCGTCACCGCAGTGGAAATTCGACGACGCCACCTTCGACCGCTCCGCCAAAGCCCTGGAGAACCCGGATCACGTCGACATCACCGTGTTCAACTACCGCTGGCGTCTGGGCCTGGTACAGGGCGAAGCGAAATACGCGGCGCTGGAGCAGAAACTGGCCACCGCGCCGTCGATCAGCGTGCCGACCATCACCCTTGAAGGCGACGCCAACGGCGCACCGCACCCGGCGCCCGAGGATTACGCCAAACGCTTCACCGGCAAATACCAGTTCCGCTTGATCAACGGCGGGATTGGCCACAACCTGCCGCAGGAAGATCCGCAGGCGTTCGCCAAGGCTGTGATCGACGCCGATCACCTGTAGAAACAAAAAAGCAGTCAGCCGCAAAGGCTAACTGCTTGATTGTTTGATGGTTGGGGTTGAGGCTTGAGGGATGGTCAACTTTTGCAGATTCTTTGCCTGAACTGGCGTCATCGCGAGCAGGCGAAGGCCTACAGGAGAACGCATTCCAAATGTAGGAGTGAGCCTGCTCGCGATGACGCCCGACCAGACACCCTCAACCCCGACTAACGTGCGTAATTACTCGGTTGGCACAACAAGATCCAGCGCTTTGTTGACCGCCAACTCCCCCAACATGACCACCTGCGCAATGCCCAGCAGGGTATGGCGGTTTGATCCCTCTAGCGCCCCGGCAAAATTGCCGAGCATGACCGAGGCGGACGCCAACGACCCGCAAGCATTGGTCAGCAACGACTCGGTGTCTGCGTGCGGATTGGCCATGAACAGAGCGTTGGGCGTGTAGGGTGTTGCCACGATCGCGGCAGGCAAAAGGTAATGATCAAGCGCACGCTCGGCCGCTTCGTGGAGCTTTCTTGAATTGGGCGACGCGTACGGCGACGCCGGATCGGTGATCGGTGGTTCGGGTGTCTTGGACATCAGCTGAAACTCCAACAAGAACCGGTTCAGGTCCTTGGATAGAAAGCGTGAAGCACCGCGTTCGCGGACGCTTCCGTGCAATGAGGGGGCACGCCCCCTCACCCATCTGCACCGCGACTAGTGCGGCAAGCGCTGGTTGTCCAGGACTCGACCCACGACCAGCTCACTGAGCATGATCACCTGCTGCAGGATCAGCATCTTTCGACGCTGCGAAATGTCTATCGAATCAGCAAGTTCACGCGCCATGTCACTGGCGGAGGACAACGTTTCAGTCGCCTCGACGAGCAGCGTTTCGTCATCCACCGTCGGGTCGATGAGGTAGATCCTGCCGGTCTTGCGGGTGGGGATTGAAGTCTTCAGTGCGGAGGGATTGAGGTAGAAGTTGATGGCGCGTTCTGTGGCCTCTTTGATGTTCTGAGGTTCGAGCGCGGCGTCGTAGGGGATTGGGTCGGTTTCTGGTGGGTTGGGCGTTATTTTGAACATTTATCTAATTCCAAAAGTAGGGCCGCGCCCCTTCCCTACTAAAAGAAGGGTGGCAGCTGTGCGCAGGTTAGTAGACCGGTGGAATTAGCAAAACCGGCGCGCCCGAGAGCGCCCTGCGCACAACCGCCATCAAGTGCAGGACAAAACTTACCTGACTGAATGGGACTCGTGCGCTTACTAATTCTATCCGAGCTACTAAACCCGACCACTGATGGGCAGTGGCAGGTCAACGATAGAGCCCGAGGGGTAAGCGCACAAGCCGGCGGATTCTGGCGTATGCGTAGGCAAAGGCACAAGGATTTGTAGCCTTTTTGGCGTAACAGTTGGTGTAGGTTAAACGTGTTTGCAGAATCTTGTTTAAGCCGCGTGTCAGTCGTAAATCCTTCGCTCATTTTTTGATCGACCGGCTGCTAGTTTGGCGATTGGCTAGGCATGATGGTACTGCTCCGCTAGCCCGACTTTTATTTGCCCTGCGGCATTCAGTACGCAGGCCTGCGCTTCAACAAACACCACGCGTTCGAGTTAAAGCTTTGCAAGCAAACGGTTAAACGCACGTGAGCAGCCTCGTTGCTTTGCATCTCTGATCATCGAATCGTAAGTGGACGGTTCAAACGTTTCGCGAACCGCTTTCTTCGCTATGTCATTGAACTGCGCATTATCAAAATCACATTCTACTGTTGAAACAACATAAGAATTACGCTTGGACCACTGGTCAAATCTTATTACGATTTTTTCGTCAAAAATCAGTGCCCCATCACTTTTATCTTCGAAGAAAAAGAACTCCATACGATTCGTATCGACCTGCCCCGTTGACGTAGCAAATGGCTGCTTTCTTAAAAGCGATGTCAGCCTTACCCCACCTGCAATACCAAGACCGCCCCCCAAACTCTCGCTCGCAAAAAAATACTGCTTGAAGACAACCGTTATTTTTCTACGGAAATAAGGAACTTCGTATGCTTTCTCGAAAGAATGAAAACCAATCGGATCGCCGATCAGTTCAAAATCGGCGTTTATGAAATCCGACTCGGAAAAGCCGTTCAACCCAAAAATACCTGGCTGAAGGTTACCCGCCCCCTCTATGAACAACTCAACAAGCTGATGAAAATCAGTAGAAATCATATATTCCCTTATTTACGCGCTACCGGGTTCGTACCCGCGGCATGGTGCTCACTTAGAATGGTACCCACCTGTTTCAGTTGAGGCACACGCGAAGAGTTTGGATCTGCATCAATGCCCGCCTGTGCGGATTTCGCAAGCCGATCCACATTCATCGGTTTATCGAGGTATCTTAAAACACACTCACACGCCTTACCCCATTGAGAGTTGGGCATTGCTCGCGTTGCCTTGTCGGATGGTTCAAGTACCACATGGGTTCCTTGAGCATTCGGTATGAGGGCGATGTGCCCACCGGCTCGCGGCAAACCATCCCCGCTTACATTTACGTGAACACCTCGATTCGTCACGTCTTGCCCAGCAGTATTCGCACCTATTTTATGACCTGCGAGACCTAAAGGGTCGATGAGCAGGACGGGGTTAGCCCCATAAAAATAAAGATTCAGTCCACCCGCATAGCTGATTGGGTCTTGACTGATAAAGCGACCTACGCATGGATCATAATATCGATGCCGATTGTAATGCAGCCCCGTTTCATGATCATGGTACTGCCCTTGGAATCGAATAGGGTTAGCAATCCCCTGCTGCCTCGCCCATCCCGACCACTCCTCTGTGATATCTCCCCAAGCCTTGTACTGAGCACGCCATACGAGGTCACCGTTTTGATCGGTCAGTTCTTGAGGCGTGCCAAGATGGTCGCACTGATACCACGTCAATACATCAATGGATGGCGACACCGCTGAGTGATTCCAAAGCGGATCCTCCTCCAGGCTGTAGTCGTCGCCATAGCTGGGTAGCCCCACCAGATTGATGGAATGATTCGATATGGCCTGAGCAACCGGAATGAACGTACCCGGCTCAAACACATAGTGAATTGTGCGCCCCGTCTCGCCATCCTGCTGGGCAGCACGACTTTCCCAAGCCAGGTTATCGCCATCCCAGCCGTACAATGTGAAACCACACCCATGCTCTCGCTGCAAACGTGACTGCTCAGCGCTGTTCCACAGTGAGCCTGCTTCCGGTCGCTTCTTGTAATGCACCTTGGAGTTTTTCAGGAGTCGCCGCCCAAGTGCATCGTAGGCATATTCCACCGATAGTATGCCGTCATCAAAATGCACCAACCGATCAAGCAGGTCCCAACGCATTTGACTGGAAGCACCATCCCGCCAGCGCTTTATCTGATTACCACGCTCGTCGTATTCGTAGTGAGCGCCGGCGTACTCATGCAGCAGGTTATCGAGCAGCTTGCTGCGTGCCGGGGTCAGCTCGAGTGCCCGCCGATGCTCAGCTGTCTTCTCATCCAGCAAGTTACCCGCTGGGTCAAAGTCGAACGTCTCGACACCCAAACGACTGACTGCGCTGAGCAACCTGTTGACCGGATCATAACGGTACGACAGCTGACCACGACGCGTATCGTTGATTTCGTTCAGTTGTCCTGCTGCGTCGTAAGTGTATTCACGCTTGAGCACAACCGACTTGTCATCACTGCGCCCCAGCACTTGATCCTGCAACCGCCCAATCGGGTCCCATTTCTGAGTCTGTACTAAACGATTGCCTTGATGCCGAGCCACCTCGCGGTGCATGTCATCGCGCTCGTATCCAAGCAACTCATGCTCGTTAAGACGCAATGCCAAGAGATGGCCGCTGCCATAGGTCAACCAACTGACACGATGCCCGTCAGGGCGAATCGTAGCGACGCGCTGATTGAGCACGTCGTATTCATGTTGCCAGACAGCAACAAGTGGTTTTTCCAATCCAAGATAATGCTGATGCTCTCGCACCATATTGCCAGCGGCATCATGGAACCACTGCACACGACTGTCGGCGTTGCTCGCAAGGATCATCTTACCCCGGCCGTCATAAGCGTAATGTTCCGCCTGAGACTCATCACCAAGGGTGGCGAGACGCTCCGTCACACGCCCCATTTCGTCGTAAGCAAGCGTTACAACTCGCTCACCGATCGCGATCTTCGACAAGCGCCCGGTAGCTATGTCGTATTGATACCGAGTCAGGCGACCGTCAAACCCTGTCTCAGTCAACAAACGTCCAACAGGATCATAGAGAAATTGTGCCGAGCGCTCATTCTGATTTTCTAACGCTTGCAAGCGTCCCAAGCGATCCCAGCGATAACGCAAAGTCTGTTCGGCAGCATCCACCCGTTCAGAGATGAAACCCGCCGCCGTATAGCTCCAGTTCGTACAACGATCCAATCCATCGACATGCGCCAACAGCCGACCTTCCGCATCGTGTTCAAAACGCTCTTCCGTTTTGTCGGGGTGCTTGATCAGCGCCACGTGTCCAGACTTGTATTCATACTCGGTGCTCTGCCCGGCGGCATCGGTTGCACAGATCATCAGGCCCCGATCGTCATACTCCCATGCAGTGGTCTTGCCGGAGCAATCGACATATTTGAGCAACTGTCCGGCATCGTTGTACTCAAGCGTTTTCTCATTGCCATTAGCGTCCTTGATCGCAATCGGCAAACCTTTCTTGTCATAGGCGTACTCGGTTTTGTTACCGAGCGGATCGACCGTTTCAATCAAATTCCCAACGTCGTCGTAAGCTCTCAGCCAAAGTCCACCTTCTGCATCCAAGATCTTGATCAGTTGATCCTGATCGTCATAGGCGAAGTGCACCACGCCGTTATCGGCACGAATATGCTCAAGTCGATTACTGCGTTCGTCGTAGATGAAGCGGTCTGTCGTGCCGTCGGGATGAACATGCCTTACGACGTTCTTGGCCTCATCACGGAACAGCCATTCCGAAAGACCGTCCGCATGGCGTATGCGATAGGTATATCCCAGGCTGTCGTAGTAGTGCCACGTCTCATTGCCATGAGCATCGGTGACATAAGTCAGACGAATGTTTTCATCCCATTCCAGGCGAGTATCAAAGCTCCCGTCATCTGCCCATTCACGCACGGCTTTTGCATCAGTGCCCGTGCCCTGCCATTGCAAGTTCATGCCGCGCCCGGTTCGGTCGGTGTAGCGAGTAATCAGGTGATACTCGTACTGGTACCACCAAGCGGCGCCATTTTCATCCTGCGCCTGAACCAGGTCACCCTGCCCGTCATATTCGTAAGCACATAGCTGACGCTGCGGGGCACCATCACAAATTTCCCACAGCCCGGTCAGTCGGCCATAGGCATCGACCATAGTGCCGATGTGGCGGTGAACCTTGGTGATGTCATGTTCCTGATAGGTGATCAGATCTGACAAGACCGGCATTTCCCCGTGACGGTGCTCATAATGCAACATGATTCCAGCGCCATTGCGTAACTCAACACTGACCAGCACGTAACTGTGCCCATGACGGCTGTAGGTCTCCTTGCGCTCGAAACCACGGCATAGGAGTAACTGACCCTCGATAACGTGCAGCAGGGTAATGTTCTCTATCGCGTCGTAATGGAATTGGCCGATCTTGGGTAGCGGATAGGTGTGACTTCGACCGCCTGCATCGTGGAACATCAGGCCTTCGTCGTGCTCATCGATGCGAGTCGTAAACGATGTGATCCAGCGCGCTCCCAAAATGCCCGAATCATAGGCGCCAAGGTCTGAGCAATAGGTGCGTGTCCAATCAATGGGAAATGCGCCGGGCAAGCTGAAGTCCGAGTGATCAAACGTCTCCGTACCCATGGCAAAGTTGATGCGCTTACAGGTTGCAGGACACACTTCGTTTTTTTCGTCATTAGGGCGCGACTTCGGCCTTGACTCACCCCGGCTGATTTCCACCTTGCCGTCACTGGCGATGCGTCTGGACTGACTGGTAGTGCCTGGTTTTACGTGACCGCCCTGCCCGTGCGCGTTGCGCATACGCCAAGCCGCAACAGCGCTGGCCAACACCACCAACAACGCGCCGATGGAGCTTTGAACGGCAGGGTCACTCAACTTGTTCAACTGCGTGCGCAACTCAGGCCCCATGGCGCGCAACGATTTCGTATGAACAAGAACCTTCTTCTTCGCTTGCTCTGGCAAGAGATGTTCGGCCGCACTGTTGGCGACGCCTTTGCCGGCCGCTGTGTAAACGTTCGCCGCAGCGCCAAAAATGTTGCTGATTGCGCTCATCGGATCATGGAGCAACTGCCTACTGGCAGCGCTTGCCATCTGCTGTGCTTCTTTCAAATTACCTTTGGCGTCGAGTTGTCCGTTTACAACTCTCTCCAAGCCGACGGCAATTTCGTTGAGAATTTTCTCGCCCAGTTCTCCTGCATCACTGAGCAAGTTTTTGAGTTTGGCTTGAGCCTGCTTAACGAAATCATCGATCACGCCCACGATGTCAGCGTTCAAATGACCGACCACGACGTTGATCAACGCATCGCCCAGGACCAGCTTTCCGACCTTGGCGACTTCCTGGCGTACAAGGAACAGCGTCGGTCGCAAGCTCATGCGCGCTGCTGCCATGTTCGGCGGCATAGGCAAAACGCCGATCAAGTTGATCCCGAGACTGACCCAATTAAGAGGATCTTGTTTGGGGTTGTTCGAAAGCGTCACAACATCGTTCAGCGCATCGACCAACGCCATGATGTTGCCGACGACAGGCAGGGCCCCCGCCACCGTTTTGATGCGCTCCAAGGTGACCAGATCACCACTGATCTCTCGCAACCAGGCATCGAATTGAGCCGCACTGCGACCCACGTCTTCGACCATGATCAGATTCAGAGGAACAACGGCAACTTGGGGTTCACGTTTGGTTGCGACAGCGGTATTCGTCGTCATGGGAGCGTCTTACCAGCCAACAGGCTTTGGAATTCAGAAATAACGTGAGGCGCATCGCATACTCGGCATTCGACCGAGGCAATGGGGCCAAAGATGAAGTCAACTGATCAACTGATCACTGCCCCTTTCGGGCCGCTTGCAATTAACGCAGCACCGCAGGCGGTTTTCATGCCGTCGAGGGCGATGGGCGTACCGTCGACGGTGTAGGTGCTGCTGCCCTCGGCAATCGGGAATATCCCTTTGCACAGAGGGCAACTGACCTTGTGACCGAGCCCGGCAATGGGTTTGCCGTTGAGGTCGGTCCGGGAGAAGGATTCGAGGACTTTGCCACCGTGGGTGGTGGAGTCGCCGAGGCGAATTGCGTCTTTCATGGTGTCACTCCTTTGACGGGCAAGCTGGATGCCGCTATTGCGACATCAACATCAAGAAACGAAGGCGGCAAGCACATCGCTGGCAATCAGCTCTTTTCTGGCGTCTTGCTGATCGGCGTCAGTCACGCGCCAGACATTCCAACCGTTTTGCAGTTGGCGCTCACCGAATCGATCCATCACCGATTCCAGTGCGTTTTGCTTTTGCACTGGCAAGGCATTGAGTTTTTCCTCACTGAACGCGTTGTAGTCAAAAACATCCCTGATGTAGTGAACATCGACTGCGTTTCGAGTGGCCGCTGCCCATTTGCCGACCTGGCTGCGCCCCTCCCACATCAAAGGATGCGACTCGTCCGGGGTGTAATGGCCCAAACCGAACCCGGTTCCGTACCCCTGGCTTTCCTGGTAGGCATACAGGTATTCAAAGAGCTCGGCAAAACCCTCTAGACGCCAGAACGATTCGATCAGTTGATCGAGGCTCATGACCTCGTTTGCGACGCTCAAGAGCAAACCGTTTCTGCGGGAAAAGATTGCACTGACATTACAGTTCATCAGTTCGTCGCATTCATCCTTTGGCCAGATTCGCTCGGAAAAAAACTCTATCGCTTCGCTCTCGGATGCCTGCAGAGTTTTTTCATAGTTCTTCTCGGAAAATTTGACGACCTTCCCGGATTTGCTGCCAAAGCGATCAATATCCATGCCCGCTTGCGCAAACCATGCCTTGAGAAACGGGCTGACCGCTGACAGTTGTACCAACGCCTCTTTTTTCAGATGGGCGACAAAGAAGTTGTAATGCTGACTCATATCTAGCGTCTCTTCGTTCTATTGGTTCTTGTGTAGTCACCGGCTCGAGGGCCCAGTGCGGACAAAGTATTAGCCGCTTTACTGTCCAGTTTTTCAAAGCGGTCAGTCGGCGAAGGCACCTCGACGATATCCACCTTACCGTCATGACGCAGCCCGGTCACGTCCGGACGAGTCAGAGGATCTGTCGGCACACCCGTCACCGTTTTAACGGCGACATCAACACCGACTTTCTGATACTGGCCGCTTTTCGCCATCTCCTCGGCAATGGCCTCGGATTGTTCGGCATGACCGACGCCGCCGGTCTTTTGCCCGGTGCCGACGATTGGACAACCGTTAACGACTCGTATCGGTTGTTTCTTGAGCCCGAAAGGGTCCGTCCATCCCACCGGGTTCGGCGCGTAGCAATAGAGATTGACCCCACCGAGATAACCGATCGGATCTTGACTGATGAACCGTCCAGCGCCCGGATCGTAATATCGATAGCGGTTGTAATGCAGCCCGGTTTCAACATCGTGGTACTGCCCTTGAAAACGAATGGGATTGCGCACACCTTGCCGCTGCGCCCATGGCGAGTACTCTTCGCTTGCCACACCCCACGCTTTGTACTGAGCACTCCAGGCAATATTGCCGCTCTCGTCGGTCAACTCCTGCGGTGTACCCAAGTGATCACACTGGTACCAGAGCACCGCATCGAAGGGTTCTACGCGCGGCTGATGATTCCACAACGGATCGTCGTCCAGGCTGTAATCGCCATGATACTCAGGCACCTCCATGAGGTTGATGGGGGCGTGTCGAAGGGCCTGTGCCACTGGAACAAAGGAGCCCGGCTCATAGATATAGTGCACCGTGCGCCCGGTGCCGCCCTCAAGGTCGGCGGGGCTGCTTTCCCAGGCGAGATTGTCACCGTCCCAGCCGTAAAGCGTGAATCCACAGTCGAACTCGCGCTGTTTACGCGCCTGTTCGTGACGGTTCCACTGCGAGCCGGCTTCCGGACGCGCCGTGTAATGCGCCCGGGAGTTTTTATGCAGACGCCTTCCCAGTGCGTCATAGGCGAAATCCACCGCCAGATGTTTATCTTCGAAATGCACTAACCGGTCGAAAAGGTCCCATTGCAAACAGGCGCGATTGCCATCGTGCCAACGCACTGTCTGGTTACCACGCTCGTCGTATTCATAATGCGTTCCGGCGTATTCGCGCAGCAGGTTATCCAGCACCTTGTGGCGCGAAGCGTCCTGATCAAGCGGACGGCGTATTTCGTTGACCTGTTCGTCCAGCAGGTTACCGGCCGGATCAAAGGCAAAGGTTTCGGTGCCCAGACGACTGGCAGCGACCAGCAGTCTGCCGACAGGGTCATATCGGTAGCTCAACGCACCACGGCGACTGTCATTGATGTCGGTCAGTTGGCCGACGGCATCAAAGGTGTACTGGCGCTTGAGCAGCGTGGACTTGTCATCAGAGCGCACGAGCAATTGCTCCTGCAACCGTCCGACCGGGTCCCATTTCTGCGTTTGCAGCAGCCGGTTGCCCTGATGACGGGCGACCTCGCGATGCAAGTCGTCGCGTTCGTACCCGACCAGTTCCTGCTCATCCACCCTCATCCCGAGCAGATGGCCGCTGCCGTAGGTTAACCAACTGACCCGATGCCCGTCCGGGCGAACCGTGGCAATACGCTGGTTGAGGGCATCGTATTCATGCTGCCAGAGCGCAACCGCCGAAGTTTCCAGCCCCAGGTAATGCTGGTGCTCACGCACCAGATTGGTAGCCGGGTCGTAGAACCATTGCAAGCGACTCTGGTCATTACAGGCCATGGTCAAATTGCCGTTACCGTCATACGCGTACGATTCGCTCTGAGACTGATCCCCCAGATAGGCACTGCGCTCGATCAGACGCCCCATCGGGTCGAAACTGACACCAATGCGTCGACTGCCGTTGATGATGTCCGCCAGCCGCCCCGTTTCCGGGTCATAGCGGTAGCGCGTCACGCGCCCGTCAAAGCCGCTTTCCTCAAGCAGCCGACCGATCGGGTCATAGCGAAAATGGGCGCCCCGCTCATTCTCGTTTTCCAGGGTCAGCAAGCGGCCCATGCGATCCCAGCGATATCGTAACGTCTGCTCGGCCGCATCCATTCTTTGCGAAATCAGGCCGGCGGCGGTGTATTGCCAGGTTGTGCAACGCTCCAGCGCATCGACATGGGCCAGCAAGCGCCCTTCGGCATCACGCTCAAAACGCTCTTCGGTCTGGTCCGGATGCTTGATCAGCACCAACTGCCCGGCCTGGTAGTCATACTCGGTGCTTTGTCCGGCGGCATCGGTAAAGCAGCACATCTGACCGCGATCGTTGTAATCCCAGGTACTGGTTTTCCCGGAGCAGTCGGTGTACTTGATCAGTTGATCGGCGTCGTTGTATTCAAGGGTTTTTTCGTTGCCGATTGCATCCTTGATGGCAACGGGTTGGCCGGACGGGCTGTAGGCGTATTCCGTCTTGTTACCCAGCGGATCGACCGCTTCGACAAGATTGCCGCGATCGTCATAGGCACGCAGCCAGACTCCGCCTTCCGCGTCCATGATCTTGATCAGTTGGTCTTGATCGTCGTAGGCGTAATGCTCCACCGAGTCATCCGGGCGGATATGTTCAACCCGGTTGCCACGCTCGTCGTAACTGTAAAGATCCGCGGTTCCGTCAGGGTGAACGTGGCGCAAGACATTCTTGGCTTCATCACGGAAGAACCACTCTGAACGCTCGTCCGGATGGCGAACGCGATACGTGTAGCCAAGGATGTCGTAGTAGTGCCACGTTTCGTTGCCAAGCGCATCGATCACATAGGTCAGACGAATGTTTTCGTCCCACTCAAGGCGTGTATCGAAGCTACCGTCATCCGCCCACTCGCGAATCGCTTTGGCGTCCGCACCGTGGCCGTTCCACTGCAGATTCATGCCGCGACCGGTGCGGTCGGCATATCGTGTAATGAGGTGAGACTGGTACTCGTACGATCTGATCGCGCCGTTCTCGTCCTGCGCCTGAGTAAGATCGCCATTGGCGTCATATTGGTAGGCGCAAAGCTGACGCTGCGGCACACCATCGTAAATTTCCCATAGCCCGGACAAACGGCCTTGGTCATCGATCATGGTGCCCAGATGCCGATGGACTTTGGTGATGTCATCCTGATAAGTGATCAGGTCCGACAACACTGACAAGTCGCCGTGCCGGTGTTCGTAATGCAGCATGATCCCCGCGCCGTTGCGCAACACCACACCGCTCAACAGGTATCGCTGACCTCGCCGCACGTAGGTCTCCCGGCGTTCGATACCACGGCACAAGACGATCTGGTTTTCAGACGCGCGAACGACGGTAACGTCTTCGATGGCGTCATGGTGAAATTCCCCCGGTTTGGGGAGCGGGTATGCGTGAATCCGACCGTCAGCGGCGTGGTAGGCAAGGCCTTCATCGACACAATCGAAACGCGCGGTGAACTCGGTGACCCAGCGCGCGCCCAGCTCGCTTTGATCGTAAGCGTCGAGTCGGGAGCTATAGGTGCGAATCCATTCAATCGGGAATGGGCCAGGCAGGCTGAAATCGGTATGACTGAACGTTTCCGAACCCAAGGCAAAACTGATGCTGCGAGTGGTGGTCGCGGCGACGCCATTCTTACAGGCGTTGCAGTGCGCGGTGGCGGGCGCCTGAAGGCTAGTCGACTCCAGCCGGCCCTCACCCGCCTGATGCCGCGCTTGACTTGTCGCATTGGGTTTGACCGATGTTCCCTGACCGTGAGCCCGGCGCTTGCGCCAGGTGACCACGGCGCCCGCCAACATCTGCAGCAGCCAGCCGATGGAATGCTGGACGCCGGGATCACCGAGTTTTTTCATTTGCGTGCGCAACTCCACGCCCAACGTGCGCAGCATGGAGGTGTTGCTCAGCACTAAAGCCTTGGCACTGTCCGGCAGCAGATTCTTCGCCGCACTGTTGGCGACGCCTTTACCCGCGGCCTTATAGGCGCTAAACGCAGCGCCAAATATATTGCCGATGGCGGCCTTCGGGTCATGTAGCAATTGCCCGCCGGCGGCACTCATTTTGGCGCTCGCGGCTTTCATGTCGCCTTTGGCATCGAGCTTGCCGTTGACCACGGTTTCCAGACCCTTGGCAATCTCGTTTACTGCTTTTTGGCCAAGCTCGCCGGCGTCGTCAAGTATGCTTGCCAGCTTGGGCTTGGCCTTTTCCACGAAGTCATCGATCGTACCAACGATGGTCGCATTCAAGTGGCCGATCAGCACTTCTATCAGCGAGTCCCCCAGCAACATCTTGGCGCTGTTGCGCAACTCCTGACGGACCAGAGACAGTGTCGGACGCAAGGTCATTCGCGCTGAAGCCATCGTCGGCGGTGCCGGAAGCACACCGATCAGATTAATGCCCAGACTGACCCAGTCCAGTACCTGACGCTGTTTGCTTTTGGCCAAAGTGACAATGTCGCCGAGCGCATCGACCAACGCCATGATGTTGCCCACCACCGGCAAGGCACCCGCAACGTTCTTGACTCGATCAAGCGTCACGACGCCGCCACTGATGGATTGCAACCAGGCATCGAATTTTGCCGCACCACGTCCGACATCCTTGATGTCGATGGTATTGAGCGGTACCACCGCCACTTGCGGTTCGCGCTTTTTCTCGGCAGCGGGAGTTGGTGTGGTCATGACAGCACCTCACCTGGCAGCAGACTGGAGAACGAGCCAAGGTCCGGCGTTTTTATCGCGGTTTTGGGTAACGATACCGATGGCAGACTCGGCAACTTGCCGGCCTTGCTCGCCGCCCCCAAAATCCCCGACGCGCTCGGCATCGCAGCGCTCGCCAGTTTCGGCAATCCAGCCACCCCGCCCTGCACCACCCCTTTGACCTGCTGCGCCGTTTGCATCGCACCTTGGGCGGTCTGCATCGCACTCATCCCTGTTTGCGCCATGTCCTTGCCCTTTTCCAGGATGTCCCAGCTCTTGCTCGGCAAGACCTGTGCGACCATCGCCTGCACCTGGCTCGGCACTTCTTCAGCCCCCGGCGGGTTCAACGGCCATTCCGGTTTACCGATGTAGCTGCCATCGCTCCAGGTGTCCGCCGGGTCCTTGCCGAACAGCACGCGCGCCGGCCCCGGTGCGGCGCCCGCGACGCTGGCGAAACCTTTGCCGTCGAGCTTGCCCTTGATGCTTTTGCCCAGTGCGTCGATGACTTCGTAATCGCCTTCTTTGATGCCCTGACGCCCGGCGTACTGGTTGAACAATTCCAGATTGCCCTTGCCCGGTTTCGGTGGTTCCGGGAATACACCGGCCAGACTTTTCGCCCCGGTGTAGGCGAAATTCGCCGCGTGCGCGGTGTACGGGCCGCTGGTGGCGTGGGTGATGCCGCCGGCGTTGTAGGTGGTCGCGCTGCCGCCGCCCTGAATCACCAGCTCGGTTTTCGCAGTGATGGTGATGCGGTCTGCGTTGGCGGTGATGTTGAGTTTGGCCAGCAGGTTGATGCTGTCCTTGAGTGCCCGCACATCAATGTCGCCGGACGCCGCGACCAGACGCCAACCCATGCTTTGCACGAACAGACGCATGCCCCGGCTGGCACTGGCGAGCAGGCGTTTGCCGATCGACAGGCTGGTGTGCCCGGTGCTGCTCAGCGCCAGGTGTTCGCCCGTGGCGATGTGGCTGGAGCGCGGCGTGGTCAAAGCGATGCCGGCCGGGCTGGCGAGGACCAGATGCGGCTCGGTGAATTCCGGGAATTCGTTGGCGGTGAGGTTGGCCGGGCCGCTGCCGAGCACGCCTTGATGCTGGGCGTGCAGCGCTTTGGCAACGTCGTCCTGATCGCCCGCTTCCTGAGCCTGAAGCTCTTTGGCTTGAACGGCGAAGCCATCCTGCTGATCGCTCGCGGTAGCGAGCCGCTCGGCGGTTTCCGGCAGGTCCTTGTGGTGCTTGGATTCGTTCGGGCGCGGTTCGGTGGTGATCAACAAACCCGCAGCCGCACGTACGGCACCGTGGCGATCGGTGCGCAGTTCAAAACCTTCGCCGCGTGGCTGACCGCCGCTTGGCCGCGGATGGGTCAGATAACCGAGGTTGATCGCACTCGCACCGTGGTCACTGCGCAGCGCGATGCTGATCTCGCTGGTGGTGTCGTCGATGCGCAGTTCGTTGGCGCGGCTGCCCTTGTATTCCTTGCTCTTGACCGTGGCCAGGGTCTTGAAATCCGGCAGTTTGTACGGCGGCAGATTCGCGCCGTGGTACAGGCAACCGGTGATCAAAGGCTGATCGGGATCGCCCTCAAGGAAGGTGATCAGCACTTCCATGCCGACTCGCGGAATATTGATCGAACCAAACGTTTCCGCGGCCCAGCTCGACGCCACGCGCATCCAGCAACTGGTCATGTCGTCGTGCTTGCCTTCACGGTCCCAGAAGAACTGCACCTTCACCCGGCCGTACTGGTCGCAGTAGATCTCTTCACCTTCGGGGCCGCAGACCACAGCGCTTTGCGTGCCGAGGACTTTTGGTTTCGGGTGATCAAGCGGTGGGCGGTAAGGCACGTCCCACGGGATCGCGCTGAAGCGGTTGCGGTAGCCCTGGTGAAAATCGTCCTTGTTGTCAGTGGTGTCGCTGGTCACCGACTCTTCCAGCACCTGCGGCTGCTTGCCTTCGTGGAAGATTTCGGTGAGCAGCCAGAGGTCATTCCACGTCGGATTGGCGTGGTCGGTCAGGGCGAGGAAATGCCCGCTGACCAGGATCGGTTGATCGCTGTTGCCTTCGGCCAGACGATAGTCGCTGCGATGGCGTTCCAGGGCGCGATTGGCCAGGTGCTTGCCACGCTCGCGGTCGACGAAACGGCCCGGGTAATCGTAATCTTCGAGGTCCGGTTGGGCGCTGCTTTTGGCGTCGCTTTCCAGCTCGATCTTCGGTTTGACGAAGTCGTAATCGCGGCGCGTGGTGCGGCTGGTGCGGGTGGCCAGACGCAGACCGAAACGCTTGACCACCGGTTTGTCGGCGACCAGTCCGGAGTCCTGCTGATAGGCCACCGGCGCCAGTTTAGGGAACACCGTCTGGTCATCGCCGAAGGTCAGTTTGTGGCCGCTGGCGGTGTGCTGGAAGTGGTAGTGAATCCCCTCCTCCTCACACAGACGCTGGATGAAATCGAGGTCCGACTCGTCGTACTGCACGCAGTAGATGCGCTCGGGATAGATCGCGCTCAGCTGGAAGTGATAATCGCTGGCGAGGATGCCGTGTTCTTCCAGCACCTGACTGATGATCTGCTGCACGGTCATCTGCTGGAAGATGCGCTGATTCACCCGATGCGCCAGGTACGCCAGTTGTGGGCGCAGGGAGATTTTGTAGCGCGTCAGCCGCTTGCCCGCCTCGCCCTGGGCGATGCTGTAGACCAGCCCATGAATGCCGCTACCGCTCGGCGACAACTGAAGAAACGCCAGTTTGTGCAGCACGCTTTCGAGGTTGATCGAAGCCTTTTCGCTGACCAGTTCCAGTTCGAACTCGAAGGGGGTATTGAGTGCCTCTCGACCGGTGAACGACAGCACCTGGAAATCGCTGTCGACGCCATCGACGGTCAGATTGAAATGAGGCTGATTGGCCGGTGAGAACATCCCTTGTTCCTCGCGCAGTGCTGCAACGCGCCATAGCCTCTGGTGGGCCGGTGGCGAAAAATTCTTTAAGTCGTGAACGTGCCTCGACCGGCGAAACCGGCCGAGGCGGTAACACCATCAGCCGTAATTAAACGACTGGAGCACGCCAGTCATCGGAACCCGAAGTACCGGATACTTCGTGGGTCCAGGTGATTTTGCGGTAGGTGAACTGCACTTCTTCCAGGTGGGTGAAGTGCGAGTTGCCTGGGTCCTGGCAGTTGTGCATTTTGTTGTTGATGGCGACGATGATCGCGTCTTCCAGTTTGGTGGTGTAGTAGTGCTCTTGAGTACCTTGAGCCGAAGTACGGAACCACTGGATAACGATTTCGCTCATGCGCTCGCCCGAAGTCAGAGCGGCTTGCAGCAGAGGCGAAGCCTTGTCGTAGACCTTGGTGATCACAACTGGCTTGTGCACGCGCTGACCGGTTGGCTGACCGGATTGCGGGTCACGCGGGATGATCACGTCGTGGGTGAATGCCTGAACCATGACCTGGTCTTCATGACCTTCCTGGTAAGTGTTGCCAACGGAGTCGGCGGTGAATGCGCCGGCAGTGATCAGACCTTGTTTTTCGCCGGTAACCGACATGTACGCTGGTGTTGCCATGGGGATGCTCTCCTTGCTCAAAAAGACTCACTCGACAGGCACCATTGCCCATCAGAGTGGCGATGAGCTATCAAACTTCATGCCAGATATTTCGAACCCCTTTTGGATCAATGCTTTGAGCTGGACCTAGCGCATTCCTACGTCGCTTAAACCAAAATAAACAAAGAAAAGTGCGCAACTTCTTGCGCAGTGCTGTGCAAGAAGTTGCGCACTCGTCTGTACAGAACGGATTACTTGGCCTGGAGAGATGTGTCCACATGGTTATCCACATTCGAGTGCGCAAGAAGTTGCGCACATTGGTGTGAGGGCCAAAATCAGGAATCCAGAGCCCCTCACCCTAACCCTCTCCCGGAGGGAGAGGGGACTGACCGGGGTGTTTGGGGGAGGTTCGCCGACGTGTGAAACCGTGTTGAACTCGGGTTAATGGACGGCTTGTTATTTAACGAGGCGTTTTTCTTTCGATGGGCGATAACCGAAATACGAGCTGTAGCACTTGCTGAAATGGCTTGGCGAAACGAACCCGCAAGCCACCAGCACTTCCACTTGCGACAGCTCGGTGTGTTGCAACAACCGCCGCGCTTCAGTGATGCGCAGCTCCAGGTAATAGCGCTGCGGCGTAGTGCCGAGTTGCTCCTTGAACAAGCGCTCCAACTGACGCCGCGAGCGACCGGCGTAAACCGCCAGTTGTTCCAGCTCCAGCGGTTCCTCCAGATTGGCATCCATCAACTTCACAACTTCACGCAACGGCGCACTGACGCAGATGTTTTCATCCGGTTTGATCCGCCGATAGCGCGACTCCTCGAACGCCAGAATGTCTTCGATCCCCTCGACCAAAGCCTTGCCGTGCAAGCCTTTGATCCAGTCCAGCGCCATGTGGAACGCACCGGACGGGCTCGACGCGGTGAGCCGGTCGCGATCGATCACGTAAGGCTCGCTGCTGACTTGGGTGGACTTGGCGATTTCGGTGAGCGCCGGGCGATGTTCCGGGTGGATCGCGCAGCGATAGCCATCGAGCAATCCGGCGCGGCCGAGGAACCACGCACCGTTCCACAAACCGGCGAGGGACACGCCCCGCTCCGCCGCCGCCCGCAACAAACCGATCAGCTCATCCGTTGCCTTCAGCTCGGTTCGATAACCACCGCACACCACCAGCAAATCCAGTTCCTGAAGCGCTGCCAGATCAATCCGTGCGTCCGGGCGAATGACCAGGCCCAGATCGCTGATCACCTCGGCTTCGCTCAAGCCAAACGTGCGCGATGCAAACAGCTCGGCGCGCAACAGGTTGGCGGTGATGATGGTGTCCAGCGCCTGGGTGAAGGCCGGCAAAGAAAAGTGTTCGAGCAGTAGAAAACCGGTGCGCGTCATGCGGGTGTCAGCCGATTGCTCATTCAGATAGCGGAGGTTTTTCCCCTTCATGCCTCCGCTGAATTGGCGTCGTTCGATCAAGGTCAGGTCCATCGGTCATGTTGTTATCCGCCGATAGTTGGCCCGATCCGCCGCAGAGTCAATCACGCCTGTGGTTGATGACTGGTCACGCAGTGAATTCCGCCGCCACCCGCGGCAATCGCGTCGATGTTGAGCTGGACGATTTCGCGATCCGGATACAGCTTGGCCAGCAGATCAAAGGCGTTTTTGTCCGCCGCTTTGTCGCCGAATTCCGGGGCGATGATTGCGCCGTTGATCACGAAATAATTGATGTAACCGGCGGCGAAGTCCGGATTGTTCTTGTTGAATTTGGTGTTGCGCGGTTTCAGCGGCGGCGACATCGTATGAATCTGCAGCTTGCGGCCATCGGCGTCGGTGGCGTTCTTGAGGATTTCCAGGTGCGCCAGTGTGACCTTGTGATCGTAGGATTCAGGGTCGGTGTCGAGGTTGGCGATCACCACGCCCGGTTTGATGAAGCGTGCGTAGAAATCGACGTGGGCGTCGGTGATGTCTTTGTTCTTGATCCCCGGCAGCCAGATGATTTTGCGCAGACCCAGACGCTCCTTCAATTCTGCCTCGACATCAGCCTTGCTCCAGTCGGGGTTGCGGTTGCTATTGATCCAGCTGCTTTCGGTCATGATTCCGGTGCCATGGCCATCGACTTCGATACCGCCGCCCTCGCCCACCAGTTCGCTGCGCTGATAAGTCGCTTGCGCATCGGCAGACACCAGTGCGGCGATTTTCGCGTCTTTGCTGTGCTGCTGTTTGTTGCCCCAACCGCTGAAGTTGAAATCCACGGCACCCAGCCCGCCCTTGTCGTCGATGACGAAATTGGCGCTGATGTCACGCATCCAGATGTCGTCCAGCGCTGCAGTCACGTAGGTGATGTTGCTGGTGCCGCAAAACTCTTCGGCGAGGCTGCGCTCGTTCTTGCGGCAGAACACCGTGACCGGTTCATAACGAGCGATGGCGCGGGCGATGCGGCCGAGGGCTTCCTGGACGTCTTCGGTGAAGTCTTCCCAGATCGCATCCTGCGCACCGAAGGCGATATAGGCCCGCTCGTGCTTATCGCCCTCGTCGGGCATGAACCAGCGTCCTTGCGCGACTGCCAGCACCTGGCCCGGCAGACCGAGGCCCATGACCGCAGCGCTGACACCGGCAAGTACCGAAGCCTGTTTGATGAATTCGCGACGTGTCGTCATGTGGGTTTTCCTGAGTAACAGTGAAGGCCGGCGATGGCTCGCCGGCCGTGGATCATTGGCCAGTGGCGGTTTTGAATTTGGTCCAGGTGCGCATGCGGGCACGCATGTCGGCCTGGGAAATGTCCTTGCCCGCAATCAATCGAGAATAGGTCGCTTCATCAAGATAGATGTCCGGGTTGTCACGCATCACCGCATCGACACCTGCCCGCGCCTTGGCGCTGGACGTCGGGTAACCGGTGGCATTACTGATCGCGGCCATGTTCTCCGGACGCATGACGAAGTTGATGAACGCGTAGGCGTATTCCGGGTGTTTGGCGTCTACCGGAATGGCCATGGTGTCCATCCATATCGTCGTGCCTTCGCGGGGCACTCGATACTGAAATTTCGTCTGTTTGCCGGCGCTGTCGGAGGTGCGTTGCGCCTGAGTCATGTCGCCGCTGTAGCCGAGGGACAGGCACAGGTTGCCGTTGACCAGATCGGTCACCGGTTGCGACTGGAACTTGCGAATATGCGGCCGCAGTTTCATCAGCAAATCATTTGCCGCCGCCAGATCTGCCGGTTTGGCGCTGCGCGGATCGCGGCCAAGGTAATTGAGCACAACGGCCAATACTTCATCCGGCGAGTCGATTATCGAGATGCCGCAGTTGGCGAACTTCGCGGCCAGCTCCGGTTTGAACAGCATGTCCAGACTGTTGACCGGCGCATCGGCCATGCGCTGTTTGATCTGCTCTTCGTTGTAGGTCAGGCCGATGGTGCCCCAGGTGTAAGGCACCGTGGCTTTTTTTGAGTATTCATAATGGCTGCGCAGCTTCTGCAAACCGGGTTCGATGTCGTCCATCGCCGTGATCTTCGATTGATCCAGCGGCATCAGGCTGCCAGCGCGCATCAAGCGCTCGGCCACCGTGTCGCCGGGGAAAATCAGGTCATACCCGCTGCCGCCGGACAGCATTTTCGCCTCTAACGTTTCGCTGCCATCCAGAACGTCGTAGATCACTTTGATCCCGGTTTCGGCGGTGAAGCGGCTCAAGGTGTCTTCGGCGAAATAATCGGCCCAGTTGTACAGCCGCAGGGTCTTTTCTTCCGCGTGCAACGACGGTATGAAGCAGGTCAATGCCAGGCCAATCGCACCGAGCAAGCGTTTGTGGTGGGTAAGCATAATCAAACCCCTTGAGTGTTCCAGCGTGCATGAAGGTGGCGACCGTCCTGACTCAGCAGCGGCCCATACATTTCCGGACGACGATCGCGGTAGATGCCCCAGCCCAAACGCTCTTCGCGCATGGCTGCCAGATCGAGGCTGTGCAGCAGCACGCCGGTACTGTCGCGGTCAGCTTCGGCGAGCAATTTGCCCTTGTGATCGCTGATGAACGACGAGCCGTAGAAGCTCATTTGCAGGCTCGGGTCGGTGCTCGCGACTTCTCGACCCACTCGATTCGACGCCACCACCGGAAGCAGATTGGCGGCGGCGTGGCCACGCATGGTCATCTGCCAATGGTCGCGTGAATCCAGCGCCGCGCAGCCAGGTTCCGAACCGATCGCGGTGGGATAGAGCAACACTTCAGCGCCCATCAAGGCCAGGCAACGCGCCGTTTCGGGGAACCACTGATCCCAGCAGATACCGACGCCAAGACGCCCGAACGCGGTGTCCCAGACTTTGAAACCGCTGTCGCCGGGGCTGAAATACTCCTTCTCCTGATAACCGATGGCGTTGGGGATGTGTGTCTTGCGATACACACCCGACAGGCGCCCGTCGGCATCGGCCACGGTCAGCGAATTGAAGTAGGCGTTGCCGGCCTTCTCGAACCAGCTCAGCGGCAACACCACGCCCAATTCCCGGGCCAGCGCGGCAAAACGAGCGAGTACACGGCTGTCGCGATACTCCTCGGCCAGCGCCATGTGTTTATGGCTTTGTTCGATGCAGAAGTACGGCGTGGCGAACAGTTCCTGCAACAGGATGACTTGCGCGCCCTTCCCCGCAGCCTCCCGCACCAGACGTTCGGCCTGATCAAGGTTGCCCGGCAAATCCCAGGTGCACGGCATCTGGGTGGTGGCGATGCTCAGTAGTGACATCGATCAACCCTCCACCGGCCAGGCTGGCTGTTGCTGGGTAATGCAGTGCACACCGCCGCCGCCATGGGCCAGATGGTTGATGCGCACCGGCACCACTTCGCGCCCGGGGAATGCCTGCTCCAGCACCTTCGCGGCAACGTTGTCGGCCTCGATGCCGTACGCCGGCATGATGATCGCGCCGTTGGCGATGTAGAAGTTGGTGTACGAAGCGCAGAAGACTTCAGCTTCGCTGTCGACCGCTTCGGAGGCTTCAAACAGTTCGAGCAGCTCGAATTTACGGCCGCGAGCATCAGTCGCCAGTTCCAGTGCGCGACGGTTTTCCCGCGCCACTTCGGCATACACCGAACCCTGATCGTGAGTTGCATCGACCAGCAACACACCGGGCCGGGCAAAGGCACAAACGCCGTCGACGTGACCGTCCGTGACGTCGCCAGTGACGTAATCCGGATCGCCCGGCAGCCAGATGGTTTTCTTCACGCCGAGCAGGCGGCTGAAGATTTCTTCCATTTCGGCTTTGCTCACGCCCGGGTTGCGATTGGGGTTGAGCAGCACCGATTCGGTGGTGATCAACGTGCCCTCGCCATCGACATGAATCGCCCCGCCTTCGTTGCTCAGCGGCGTGCCGAAGCATTCCAGGCCCAAATGGTTGAGCGCACGACGCGCCACGCTTTCATCCAGGTCATGGGCTGACTTGCCGCCCCAGGCATTGAAGCGCCAGCTGACACCGGCCAGCCCTTGTTGCGGATGGCAGACAAAGCTTGGACCGGAGTCACGGAACCAACTGTCGTTGACCGCCAACGGGATCAGCTCGATGTTCGGCCCGCACAACGCTTTGGCGCTGGCAATCGCCGAGGGATCGACGACCATTTTTACCGGTTCGAAGCGGGCGATGGCATTGGCCACTCCGGCGAAATCCTTCTGTACCAGCGGCAAGGTCACGCGCCAACCGGACTGCCACAGTGCCTCATTATGCGGCCAGACCATCCACGTCGCCGCGTGCGTCACCCATTCCGCCGGCATCATCCAACCGCTGTTTTTGTTTTCGTTGTGCTGCATGATAAGCCTCGTCAGTTAAGCTGTTGTGTTCACGGAGCCCATGCTACGGACGCGCAAACAGGCAAACAAACGATGGATTTAGCGCACAACTGATTAGAGGAACTTATCGATCATGCTCAAACACTGGCCCCCTCTCAGCTCGCTGCGCGGCTTTGAAGCCGCCGCCCGGCTCGGCAGTTTTCACAAGGCCGCCGATGAGTTGCACCTCACGCAGTCGGCGATCAGTCAGCAGATCCGCAGCCTTGAGGCGTATCTGGAACAACCGCTGTTTTTCCGCAACGGTCGCAGCGTGGCACTTACCGATGCCGGCAACGATTTGCTCAGCACCACGCAAGCGATGCTGCAGCAATTGGCGGTCGGGATTCGTCGTCTCGGGCAGTATCAGAAACCCAATCAACTGGTGCTCAACACCACTCCGGCGTTTGCCAGGCATTGGTTGTTGCCGCGACTGGGGGAGTTTCGCCGGGAGCATCCGCAGGTGGATCTGTGGATTTTCAGCACTGACGAAGTGCCGGACATGACCAGCCAGACGATCGACCTGGCGGTACGCGATGACATCAGTTCACAGGCCGAATGCAGCTTCAAGGTGCTGTACGCCGATCGCCTCTATCCTGCTTGTCATCCGAGCGTCCTGGCACTGCCTGACGGGCAACGCACCACCTTGCATGGCGAGCGGGAAATGGACTGGAGCCATTGGGCGGTAGAAGCCGGAATCGATGTGGGCCAGCAGGATCAGGGCCTGAATTTTTCCGATCCGGGCTTGTTGCTCGATGCCGCTTGCTCCGGGCTCGGCATCGCGCTGGTGAGTCAGTTACTCAGCCGTCAGGCGCGGGCTGACGGCGTGTTGCTGCCGTTGGTCGAGGACACTATTCGCGGTCCGAACTGGGCGCTGCTGACCCATCGCGACAGTGAAAATGATCCGTTGGCCCAGCGTTTTACCGCTTGGCTTTCGGATCATCTGCAGTCAGCCTGACGGGCGTTTAAACGACTGAAAAAACACCGGCGCCGACTCTTCCTTCCAGGCGTCCAAAAAGCACGTAGTGCTGATAGCCACTGGAGAAAGCGCCGTTGCGAACAGCCTGCCGGACGTCGTCGTTCAACTGAAGGTATTGATCTTCATCGAAGTTTTCGGCACTGACTTCACCGGCCCGGCCGAGTTGTTTGCTATCAATCGGCAACCCCGCAATGCTGCGCTGCTGGAAATCGATCATGCGATTGATTGCATGGCTTTCAAGCGCGCCCTTGCCGGGATACATCGCGTAGATGTGCATCCCCTTCTTGACGCACCGGTTGCACATGTCGGTGCAGTTTTTCTGGGTATTTTTACGCTGCATCAACTCATCGACAGCGATGTCGAGATACTTGCCGACCTGGTATTCGCTTTGATTGAAGATCGTGCAACACAGCACCGTATTGCCGTTGCAGTCGATCACCAGCCAGTTATCTTTGAGCGTGCACGCTTGCTTGTGGAAGTGCTGCACAATATTGACCAGATCATCGTAAGGCGGCAGTGCCAGCCTTTTCAGGGTTTCGTGGTCGGTTTCGGTCACAGAAGGATCGTGTTCGACAATGGCCAGCACTTTCTCCAGCGGCATCATCACGGAATAACCCGTAGTGAATGCGAAGCCGAGACGCTCACTGAACTCGCGCATCAGCGTTTCTTCTTCCAGGTTGTCCAGATAACGATGGTAATAAACCTCGACCTGGGTACTCAGACCCTGCCGCTGCACTAGCTCACTCAGGGTGATCATGTTCTGTTTTACAACTTCGATATCGCCCCCAAGATGCCCCTTCGAGTAGGTCTCCTGGTAAAACCCTGACAGCGAGATACGGAAAAACCCTGGCTCGGCCAACAAAGCTTTTTCCATATTCTTGGCGAGGTTCAGATTAGTGCTGACGCCACTGTTCATGCCCGCAGCATTGATGATCTCGATGAACTCGCCGACCTTTGGATGCACCAGAGGCTCAGTCCAGTTGTAGAGAAAGATGGAGCGAACGCCTTCACGTTTGGCCTTCTCGACGATCGCCCGGAACATGTCGAGCTGCATGGATTTCTTGAAATTGAGGTTCTCCGAATTTCCCATCGGGCAAGAGGGGCAGCTCAGATTGCAGGCGCCGACGATATCGATGTACATATTCATGAGTGAAATTCCTTGAACCCAGAGCTTTTCTGGTCAACGCCTCAGCGTCTGCGGACGCCAGCAGTGTTAGTTATTTGACGGCTTCGGAGCGAGCAAGCAAAAAGTACACCAGTCACTTTTTACGCCATTAGCTTCACCACCCAATCGATAAACACTCGCAACTTCAAGCTCACATGCCGGTTTGGCGGATACGCCACATAAAGTGGCATCGGCGCCAACTGCCAATCTTCGAACAGCGGCACTAACTCACCGCGCGCTACATGGGCGTCGGACATATACGTGGGTAGCCAAAGCACACCCATTCCCGCCAGGCCTGCCGCGAGATAGGCATTGCCGTCATCCACCGCCAGTACGTGGCGCCCTTTGATCTGCAGGTTTTCACTGGCGTCATGCAAGGCATAAGGCACGGGTTTGCCAGTGCGCGCCCACAAGAACCCAACGACCCGATGATGTGAATCTTCCAACTCTTTTGGGTGTGCCGGAGTGCCGGCACGCGCCAGATAGTCGGGCGCGGCGAACACGCCCAGCGGCAGATCCGCGACTTTGCGGGCCATCAGTGACTGGTCCAGCAACTCGCCGCCACGCACCACGCAATCAACGTTCTCATCGATGATGTCGACGATGCGATCGCTGACGCCCATGTCGATCTGAATCTCTGGATAGCGCGCATGAAATTCAGGCAATGCCGGCATCAGAATCAACCGCGCAAACGGACTCGGCACATCGACGCGCAACCGTCCGCTGGGGATCGCCGCTACGCCGGGCAGGCTGGTTTCGGCATCATCCATGTCAGCCAGCAGTTTGATCACGCGCTCGTAATACGCCGCACCGTCGGCGGTGACGTTGACCTTGCGCGTGGTGCGGTTGAGCAACTTGACCCGTAATCGCGCTTCCAGTTGCTGGACGAGGTGGGTCACGGTGGTCTTGCTCATGTGCAGGGTGTCGGCGGCTTTGGTGAAACTGCCCGCCTCGACCACCCGCGCAAAAGCCTGCATTGCATCGAAACGATCCACTTATCAATCTCCGATTGTTTGGATTTAACAAACAGTGAACACCAAGGTTGCGCGTTTATCCGCTCAACGCAAGCCCCTAAAGTCAGGCCATCAACTCACTGATGGAGACCCCCATGACTCAGCGCGATGTCGTTTTTCCAGCTGGCCGCCAAGCACTTTACGAGCGCAACCGCTACTCCCCAGCCGTACGCTCGAATGGCTTTCTGTTTGTCTCGGGCCAAGTTGGCAGCACCGAGGACGGTACGCCGGAAGCGGATCTGGAAACTCAGGTACGGCGTGCCTTCCAGAATCTCAATGCGATCCTTAACTCTGCCGGAAGCAGCTTCGACGATGTGGTCGACGTGACAATATTCATCGTCGATCCGCAGTCGAAGTTCGAGACGATATGGAATCTGGTGCTTTCGGAGTTCTGGGGCGATGCGCCGCATCCGACCGTCACTGCAGTCGGCGTGACCTGGTTGTATGGCTTCGATTTCGAGATCAAAGTCATCGCCAGATGCCCCGAAACCCACTGATCCCTCCCCTGTAGGGGGAACCCTGGCGTAAAACTTCGTCGCACACCGTGCTGGTCTTTGAGCGACCGGCTGCGTATAACCTCGCCATTTCGTCTAACCTGACTGCGCACCTGCGCTGATTATTCTGCGCAAGCGCACCGACATTGACGCTCATGAAACGGAGATCTCCATGCTCAAGCAAACCCTGGCATTGACGGCCGGCCTGGCCCTGTCCTTTTCCGCACTGTGGGCGCAAGCCGCAGAGGTGTTGAAGGTCAGCGCGATTCCCGATGAGGCCCCGACCGAGTTGCTGCGCAAGTTCGAGCCACTGGGTGCGTATCTGGAACAGCAATTGGGCATGAAGGTGCAGTTTGTGCCAGTGGCCGATTACCCGGCGGTGGTTGAAGCGTTGGCGACTGATCGCCTCGACATGGCCTGGCTGGGTGGCTTCACTTTCGTTCAGGCGCGTTTGAAGACTGACGCCACGACCCCAGTGATTCCGCTGGTGCAGCGTGAACAGGATGCGCAGTTCACCAGCAAGTTCATCACTGCCGACCCGAATGTCAAAAGCCTCGCCGACCTGAAAGGCAAGACCTTCGCCTTCGGCTCCGTTTCCTCGACCTCCGGTAGCCTGATGCCGCGCTACTTCATGCTGAAAAATGACGGCATCAAGCCTGAAGCGTATTTCAGCCGCGTCGCCTACTCCGGCGCCCATGACGCCACCGTTGCCTGGGTGCAGGCGGGCAAGGTCGATGCCGGCGTATTGAACGCCAGTGTCTGGCAGAAACTGGTGGATGCCGGCAAGGTCGACACCAACAAGGTCAAAGTCTTCGCCACCACCCCGACCTACTTCGATTACAACTGGACCGTACGCGGTACGCTCGATCCGGCGCTGGCGGCGAAGATCAAAAAAGCCTTCCTCGATCTCGACCCGACCAACCCTGAACAGAAGAAGATCCTCGATCTGCAAGCGGCTACCCGCTTCATCGACACCAAGCCTGAAAACTACAAGGGCATCGAGGAAGCCGCCCGCGCTGCCGATCTGCTGAAATGACCCTTCGGCTTAACCAATGCAGCCTGCGCCACGCCAATGGAGTCGATGCGCTTCGCAGCATCGACTTGCAGATTGGCGGTGGCGAACAGGTCGCGATCATCGGCCCGTCCGGGGCCGGTAAATCGACATTGCTCAATCTGCTGGCCACCGCCCTGCGACCGAGCAGCGGTGAGGTCGACGTGCTGGGCGAGCGCGCCTGGCACTTGTCCGCCCGTCAACGGCAACGCCTGCGCGCGCGGATCGGCCTGGTGCACCAGGCGCCGCCGTTGCCTTTGCGTCAGCGCGTGGTGACGGCAGTGCTCGCCGGCAAACTCGGGCAATGGAGTCTGGGCAAAAGTCTGCTGAATCTGCTGCATCCGCTGGACGTACCCGGCGCTCGTGCGGCGCTGGCGCGGCTGGATCTGGGCGACAAACTGTTCGCCCATTGCCAGCAATTGTCCGGCGGCCAGTTGCAGCGTGTGGGCATCGCTCGCGTGTTGTATCAGGCACCGGAAATTCTGTTGGCCGACGAACCGGTGTCGGCTATGGACCCGGTCATGGCCGCGCACACACTGTCGATCCTGTCGCGCCATGCGCGCGAGCACAACGTCACGCTGGTGGCGAGCCTGCACGCGGTGGATCTGGCGCTGTCGCACTTCCCGCGCATCATCGGTTTGCGTGACGGGCAGATCCTGTTCGACAGCCCTGCCGATCAAGTCAGCCATGAAATGCTCGATGCGTTGTACGCCAACGAAAAATTGCAATCGCCGGCGGCTGCGCTCGCGCCTTTGACTGTGCAGATCCCACGATGCTGAGAGTCGATTCACGCGATCCCGCCGCCTGGCCACGATTGCTGCTGACGCTGCTGGCCATCGTTTTACTGTGGCCGGGCATCCAGCTCAGCGAACTGGATCTGCGCGTATTGCTGCCCGATAGCCAGAATGAAATGGGCCGCTTCGTCGCGCAATTCTGGCCGCCTGCACACGATGAAGCCTTCGTGCAGTTACTGCTCAAAGCGACCTTGCAGACCCTGGCAATCGCCACCGCCGGCATGGCGCTGGCGCTGCTATTGGCGGTCCCCGCCGGTCTGCTCGCCAGTCGCGCCCTGTCGCTGTCCGCTGCTTCACGCGGCGGCGTGCCGAGTCGCCTCGGCCGCTTGTTGCGCTGGCCGGTGCGCGGTTTATTGATCTTCCTGCGCAGCGTGCCGGAGATTGTCTGGGCGCTGCTGTTTGTGCGCGCAGTCGGCCTAGGTCCGGCGGCGGGTGTACTGGCGATTGCCATCACCTACAGCGGCATGCTCGGCAAGGTCTACGCGGAAATTTTTGAATCCACCGACCAGCGCCCGGCGCATGCATTGTTGCAATCGGGCAGTGGTCGACTGGCCAGTTTTGCCTATGGAATTCTGCCCAATGTCGGGGCGGAGTTGCTGTCGTACACGGTCTATCGCTGGGAATGCGCGATCCGTGCTTCGGTGGTGATGGGTTTTGTCGGGGCCGGTGGTTTGGGTCAGCAAATCGACCTGTCGATCCGCATGTTTGCCGGTGGAGAAGTCGCGAGCATTCTGCTGACCTTCCTGCTGCTGGTGTTGGCGGCCGATCAACTCAGTCGCCTGCTGCGCTGGAGGCTGGCATGAATCGTCTGATCAATCTTCTGCTGATCGTCGGCATCGCTTTGGCGGTTGTCGCTTCGTTCGCTTATCTGAGCCTCGATCTCGGCGAGCTGGGCAGTGCCACCAGCCTCAAGCAGATGGGCGCGTATGTGCAGCGCTTCCTCAGCCCGGACTTGAGCGCCGATTACCTGAAAGCGATTTTCCACGGTTCGCTGGAAACGCTGGCCATGTCAGCCCTGGGTACTTTGCTCGCGGCGCTGTTCGGCATCGTCCTCGCCCTGCCCGCTGCCGGGCGTTTCGGCTGGCCGCTGCAAAGTGCATCGCGCCTGCTGCTGAACGGTCTGCGGGCGATTCCGGAACTGGTCTGGGCGGCGCTGATGGTGCTCGCCGCCGGCCTCGGCCCCAACGCCGGCACCCTCGCCCTCGCCCTGCACACGACTGGCGTGCTTGGCCGGTTGTTTGCCGAAGCACTGGAAAACACCCCGCCGCAACCAGCCGAGGCGATCCGCTTGCAGGGCGGCCATCCGATTCTCGCGTTCTGCTATGGCACCCTGCCCAACCTTGCCCCGCAACTGCTCGCCTACGTTTTGTACCGCTGGGAAAACAATATCCGCATGGCCAGCGTATTGGGTTTCGTCGGTGCGGGCGGTTTGGGGCAGATGTTGTATGTGAGCCTGAGCCTGTTTCAGGAAGCACAGGCGAGCACGGTGATTCTGGCGATGCTGGTGCTGGTATTTGCGGTGGACTGGTTGAGTGCCTGGAGCCGCCAGCGCTGGGTCAAAGCGTAGGCGGCCCGGTTCGGTCAGTTCAGCGAGAGATTGTGTTGGGTAGCCGCGTCGACGTTGATATGACTGAAACGCCCATGGTGATCGAAGAGCAAGTAATCGGCGCCGACACAGCGTACCTGCGCACCGTGTACAGGCCATTGCAACGTGGCGCAGAGTTGGTCGCTGTCGCGATGAATAAAATGCCAGCGCATTTCTTGATCGTTGATCAGGTAACGGATCAGCATCCATTGGCCATGCAAATACACATCAAGCGAATCGAATTCTTCGCCATCCAGCCCCGGTAACCGATAGCCCTTGCGCCCGCCGATCCATTCCACCACCAGCACAGGGTCTTCATTGTCGGCCAGTTTGAGTTGTGCGCCGAGTATTCGACCGTCGGTGTCGAGCACCTGGAAACTGCCCACTGGCACGGCCGGCATCAAATCCCGAGTGATCAATCGACGTTCGGGCAAGCGGTAATGCCACAGGTACAAGCCTTGGTCCGGATGAGTCAGCCACAACAGTTCGTTTTGCGCATCATCTTTCATGCCGCAGACCTGACCCGGCAAATCCCTAACGTGCCACAGCGTTTCGAACCCATGATCGACATCCACCACCCGCACCTGCCGACCCCGGCCAATGGTCCAGGTCAGACCGTCGAATGACCGGGCGAACACATCGAACATCTGCACACCGAGATCCGTCGCGTTGCGCGTGACCAGATCGAGCTTGCTGATGCGCCAGACATCATCGCGCCGGGCCAGCACCAGCACGACCTGGCGGTCATGGGCCAAGACGATGTTGTGTGCCGGCACCGGGAAATGGCACAGCGTCTGGCCGTGCGCATCGATGACCACCGCCCCCGCCTCGCCCAACGCGAGCAAGTAACGCCCCTCCTCCAGCGGCACCGCGTCGAGAATCTTGCGGTTGCCCATGAACGGAGCTGCCCACTCCAGTGGCTCAGCCACCTTCGACAGAGGCACCTTGGAGGCGAGTGTCGGCAACGCTCCCGGCAGATCGGCCTGCAACAGCTTGTCCTTGCTCATGCTGACCAGTGCCTGCAATTGCAGATGCGACAAGCGCCCATGGCCGTCGATCTGGTCCGCCAGCACCGCGTGCACCATGGCGGCGGCCAGCCATGCCAGTGCATTCACGTGCGTCTTGTGCTGCAACAAAATCTCCGCCAATGCCCCGCGCTCGGCGTGACGCGCCGGATCATCGCGCAGTTGCTCGACCCACTCGGCATACGCCTGCAAGGTATCGGGCAACAACGCCGCCCGTTTGACCAATGCACCCAACGCCAGCGTGCCGCCCGCCGCTTCGGCATCCAGCAGCCACCGGGCGGCGCGTTCGCGCTCTGCACTCAGTGGCCAGATCACTTCGACGGCTTGCAGCCAGAGGCCTTTGCGGGTCAGTGATTCGGCCCATTCCAGACGCAAACGGTCGGCGCTCTCCGGCCACTTGCCTTGCAGCAATGTCACGGCGGCCGCAAACGCATCGTCACGTCGAGCGACCAGCAAGGCGCGCTGCCAGTTATCGGCCAGACACAACAGCCGCACGATCATCGCGGACGGCATATCCCAGGCCAGCGCGAGGTCGGCGGCTTGTTGCAGGCGTCCGTGCTTTTCCAGATAGTCGAGCGACTCCTGACGCACCTTCAGCAATTCGGCGAGCACGAAGACCGCTTCCTCGATGCGGCCCTCGCGATCGAGGCGCTCAAAGGTCTGCCGGTAGATCTGCCGCAGATGCGCTTCCATGTCGTGTTCGAATCGGATCGAACGCGTAGGCCCACGGCTGTGGTCGATCATCAGATCCTGACGTCGCTGCGGCGTACCGAACGACTGCTCGCCGCTGCTCTGCTCGCTGCCCAATGGAATCGCGTGACGCAGCGCCTCTTCGAAGTTGCCGTCCTCGAACATTTCGAGCATGCGCCGCATGTAGGCGGCCTGACGCTTGCCATACAGTGCCGACAGACGCGAGTTTTCAGTCAGGCGCGTCACCCAGCGCCGCCAGCGCGACGGCTTGGTTTTGGCCGGTGTGGCGCGGGCCTCGATGCCGGGCTCGGCGGCACGGGGAGCCGAAGGCTGCACCGGCACCGGCCGGCGCAACACATGGCGCAACCCTGCCAGCAACAGTGTCAGAGCGATCCCGCCGATCAATATGCTCACCACCACGCCGCCGATTTGCACCGACATTGATGGAGTGTCGGGCATGGTCATGCGCTGCATGCCGGTTTTCTCGCCTTGCGACCCCATCCAGAACAGCGCCACCAGAATCACCAGCGTTACGCTGAGTTTCAGCCACGGCAAGGCAGTGCCTGGCGTCTGCGTCCAGGTGCTGTTCTGCGTCGTATTTGCCTGAGGGGGCGGCACCTTCGACGCATTTTGCTGACGTTCCAGCAACGCTTTCATGACCTGTGCCTGCTCTGGGCTGACCGGACGCAACGCGTCGCCGAGAATTTCCCGGACGTCGGTGACCACGGCAACGGACTCAAGCACTGGCTCCGGCAGCACGTTGCGACAGTCATAGGTGTCGAGCAAGGTCAGGCCATTGATGTCAAGCCAGTCACCCGGTGCCAATGCCACGGCATCGCGTAAATGCCGGGCACTGACGTGGCTGCCGCGCACCAGCCAGAGGTCGGCGGTGGGCAGGTTGCGCATCTCCTGCGGATCGAGCAGCGCCGAACACAGTGCGTTGCCCTGGCGAATCAGCGGCCAACCGGTCACCGTCTCGCATTGCACGGCGACGGGCTGGCGAAAGCGCAACAAATCGCCGTCGGCGAAACGGTAGGCCCGGGCCTCGGTTTGCCAGTGTTCGAGAAGCTGTCGGGTGCGTTCGCTTTCGTCGAAACGATCGGCGGCAAACCACAGGCCTTCGATATGCTGGTGCCCGGTCAAGAGCGGTCGGCGGATCAACGCGGCGTCATGTCCAGTCATCGCTGCCTTCCTTCTTGTACGGCTGATCGTTGCAGAATACTTGCAGGCGCATCAGGCGCTGCGGCACCGAATACACCAGCAATTCGCGAGTGCTGGTCAGCACGGCGAGCACGCCACTCATGGGGCAAAAGCTTGATTTGGCAATGGTATCGGTAGTGGTGAACAACACGCGTTGCTCGCCTTCGTAATGTATGGCTACTGCCTGCCGACCGAGCAACAGCAGGGAATAGGGCTCATTGTCCTGTTTCAGCAAACCTATCGCTTCCCAGCCGGGTGCGAGGTTAATCCATTCCTTTTCGACAGGAGTGCCGTCGGCCGACACCACGCGCCAGCTCTCGCACTCGTCGTTTTTCAAGGTCAACAACGCACAGCCATCGAGATACCTGCGCCGCCCGCCGACAAACAGCACCTGACTGACGTGATCGGCCAGTCCCATATCGGTTGCATCCGAGACCTCCCCGTCAGCGTCAACCGTATGTGCGTGCAAGCGATTGCCTTCGCGGCGTACATAAGTCGCCGTACTGCCGTAAGTCTTGGCCAGACCCATGACATTATTCGCCAGGTGATGGGTATGGCGGGATATCGGCTTGGCGGGTGAGCGCCCGGTCGCCACCATCCAGAACGCCAGATGCCCCTGGGCGTCGAGCAAAAACAAGCGGCCGCTCGAGTGATTGCGCAATCCGACTACCGACAGAAAAGTGGCGGTGCCCGGCGGCAGTTTCAGTTCTTCGGGGCAAGGTTTGTCCACCGGTTTAAGACCCGGCATGTTCCAGAACGACAACTTCCACTGGTCGCTGAGGACGGCACCCAGAGCTCTGCCAAAGAACGTCGGCGCCAGTGGTGTTTGCCCGACAGCCCACAGATTGCGGCGTACCTCGATCGGTTTTTTCTGGTTTTGCGCCGGCAGTTTGATCACCACCATGCCCGGTTCATCGAGCATCTTCATGGCGACATGGCTACCCGTACTGGAAATCACTGGCGGCAAGGTCAGCGATACTCGCGGAACGCAGCCCTTCGCGGTCGGCGCGGCAACCACCACTTCGCCTTCGAAATGGCCTTTGAGCAACTGCAAGGCCAGGCGCTCATCGGGCATCGGCAAGGTCACACGCCGGGAACCCGCCGCTTGCAGATCGACCGACAGACTGCGCCCGTCGAGGCTGCGCGATACCTGCACGCGATGGGTGCAGGACAGGCCTTCGGTCACGGGCAAGCGCTGGCCCACCAGCCAGCATTCGCCGACGGGCTCCGGTTGCGCCTTCAAGCCGTCACGCCAGGCCTGCCAGTGTCCGGCGTCGACGGTTTTGAAGGTGCGGGCACTGAGCAAGCGTTTGAGTTGTGCAGCACTGTCGGGCGCATGCAGTTGCGGCGCCTGCTGCAAAATGCCCCAGCGCAGCTCGGCGCCGGCGTCTCTGGCGCGACGTGCAAGGAGGATCAGCAAGGCCATGTGCAGCAGACGCGCAGCGCCCAGTTGCAACGGCCCGGCATCGAACAGCACGACCATCAAGCGGCTGGCCTGATGCGAGCGATATTGCGGCGCGAGAAACAGATGCTCGCCCACCACCGCCCGGCGCAGAAACTCGTCAGGCACCTCGTCCGCCAACAGCCATTCACTCGACAACAACCGCTCATAAGGGCCGCGACGTTGCAGATCGGCCAAGCCGTCGGGCTCGGGCACCCCGCCCTGCTGTTGGCCGCGCAGCGGACCGAGCAGCGGATCCAGACGCCCGAACAGGTCAGCAAACAGCGGCAGTTGTTCCGGAGCAAACCATTGCAGCCAGTCGCGCCAGGGTTGCAGCGATTCCGGTAATTGCATCAGCGGCCCGCCCAATAAGCATCAATGCGCTGCAAATGCTGCGTCGTCACCGGCAACAAACGATCCAGCGGCACCACGGCGGCGGGCTCGCGCCAGAGCAGCAGCGGCGCCCGTGCGAATCGGTTGGACAACGCCTGTCCCAGCAGGTCTGTCGGCCGGTCGGGCTCCCAACTGGTCGGCAGCCACAGCCCCGGTGCGCGATCGTCCATCGCCGCATACGCCACGCCGTCGACCCACGGCAGATCCGCCGCGACACCGGTCACCACCAACACGTCGCGATTGGCCGTGGCCTGCAAGCGCCCGGCCTGTTCCTCGGGAATCAGCAGCAACCGCGCGAGCAAGCGCCGCGCTACGTCGCCCCACGCCACGGCGGCCTGGGGTTCGACCGGTGTCCGCCGTGACTGCCAGGCCCAACTCATCGGTTTGATCGTCATGCCGCAGACGTCAGCAAACGCGCCACCTGACCGCGCATGTCCTGCAACGACGACGGAATGGTCTGATCATTGAAGTTGGCATCGATCTCGCGCAGCAGACCTTCGAGCAACGTACTCGCCGGTGGTTCGCTGCGCGCCAGATAATCCTCACCGGTTTCCAGCAAGCGACTGAGGCGCGACATCGGCTGCAAGGTCGCCTCTTCCACGGCGCTGAACAGATGGCTATTGCTGGACTGGGCGAAGATCTCGCGCAGCACTTCACGGCCATGCTGCTGGGTTTCCTTGGTCGGCAGCACATACAGCAATGGCCACAGGTCCGCGTCGCTGGCCTCCAGGCGTCCGCCGAGCAATGCCGCTGCGGCGATCAGGCGCTGGGATTTGACGATGCGGCGATCCGACAACTGAATGCCGGCCTCGCGTAGACGCCGAATGGCCTGAGCCAGTGCCGGGCGAACGGACGTCAGGTCGACGTTCTTCAAGGCCTGACCGAGGGTGTCCAGTTGACTCAGGCCCAGCAACTGCTGAACCGGGCGCTGCTCGGACTGCCAGCCACCGGCGAGCATCGCTTCGAGCTGACTGTCCGGCACCGACTCGACAAACAGATGCAGCAGGAAACGGTCACCGAATGCCGCCAGTGCCTCATCGTCCGGCAGGCCATTGGAGGCGCCGACACACACCCGCAACGGGCACTGGATCTGCGTATGGCCACGGCGGAAGCGGCGTTCGTTGAGGACGCCGAGCAAGGTATTGAGGATGGCCGTCGAACCGAGGAAAACCTCGTCGAGAAAGACGATATCAGCTTCCGGCAGCATGCCGCTGACGTCGGTTTCCACCGTGCCTTCGCGCAGCTTTTTCAGGTCGACCGCGCCAAACAGCTCCGACGGTTCGGTGAAGCGTCCCAGCAGGTATTCGAAATAGCGCCCGCCCATCGATTGCGCCACGCGCCGCACCACCGCGCTTTTCGCCGTACCGGGTGGGCCGATGACCAGAATGTGCTCCTGCGCCACAGCGGCCAGCACGATCAGTTCGGCCAACTGCTCACGTCCCACCAGACCTTCGGTGGCGACCCGCACGGCCTGACGGATTTGCGCGGCAGCGCTCTGCAACGAAGCGTTCATGGACATCTTCCCTGAAAATGGTTTTTTGAAGGGTGGCTGATCGGCTGCTATCGGCCGCCGGCAGCTGATCTTTAATCGTCGCCGCTGGCGAGTGGATATCTGCCAGAAGCTGATTATGCTTCAGGAAACCGCACAGCAATGCGCGGTCGTCAGACTGTGCAGGTTTCACGCGAGAGCAATGGCGGCATTTGCCACAGGGCCAGAGTGCGATAAGCAGTAACGGGGGACTCCGGCCTACAACAATAAGCACGACGGAGAACACCCATGGCTACAATCGACACAGCATCCACCGGCAGCCCACCGCGCAGCGGCGGCATCACCAAAGAGGAGCGCAAGGTCATCTTCGCTTCATCGTTGGGCACGGTGTTCGAGTGGTACGACTTTTACCTCTACGGCTCACTGGCGGCGATTATCGCCAAGCACTTCTTCGCCGGTGTCAACGAAACCACCGCGTTCATTTTTGCCCTGCTGGCGTTCGCTGCAGGGTTCGCGGTTCGGCCGTTCGGTGCAATTGTATTCGGCCGACTCGGCGATATGATCGGGCGCAAGCACACGTTCCTGATCACCATCGTCATCATGGGTGTCTCGACGGCGATCGTCGGTTTGCTGCCCGGCTACGCGACCATCGGCGTTGCCGCGCCGGTCATTCTGATCACCCTGCGCTTGCTGCAAGGTCTGGCGCTGGGCGGTGAGTATGGCGGCGCGGCGACCTATGTCGCCGAGCATGCCCCCCGCAACAAACGCGGCTTTTTCACTTCGTGGATTCAAACCACCGCGACCCTCGGCCTGTTTCTGTCGTTGCTGGTGATTCTCGCTTGCCGCACTGCGCTGGGCACCGAAGCGTTCGAAGCCTGGGGCTGGCGGATTCCGTTTCTGCTGTCGATCCTGCTGCTGATCGTCTCGGTGTACATCCGCCTGCAACTGAGCGAGTCGCCGGTGTTCCAGAAAATGAAGGCCGAAGGCAAGGCGTCGAAAGCACCACTGACTGAATCCTTCGCGCGCTGGGACAACCTCAAAGTGGTGATCATGTCGCTGCTCGGCGGTACGGCCGGGCAAGCAGTGGTCTGGTACACCGGGCAGTTCTACGCGCTGTTCTTCCTGTTGCAGACACTGAAGATCGACCCGCAGACCGCCAACCTGCTGATCGCCGGTTCGCTGCTGATCGGTACGCCGTTCTTCGTGATCTTCGGCAGCCTCTCCGACCGCATCGGACGCAAGCCGATCATCATGGTCGGGTGCATGCTGGCGGCGCTGACCTACTTTCCGATCTTCCATGCGCTGACCCAGTACGGTAACCCCGACGTGTTCATCGCCCAGGAGAAAAACCCGGTCAAGGTGATCGCCAATCCCGATCAGTGCTCATTCCAGTTCGACCCGGTGGGCAAGGCCAAATTCACCAGTTCCTGCGACCTGGCGAAAACCCTGCTGGCGAAGCGGGCGATCCCTTATGAGAACGTGATCGCCGAACCGGGCACCGTCGCGCAAGTGCGCATCGGCGACAAAGTCGTCGAGAGCTTCGAGGGCAGCGCCCTGCCCGCCGCCGACTTCAAAACCCGCAACGACGCCTTCACCGCCACTTTGGGTACTGCGTTGAAAGACGCCGGTTATCCGGAAAAGGCTGACCCGGCGAAAACCAACTATCCGATGGTGCTGCTCCTGCTGACCATCCTGGTGATCTACGTGACCATGGTTTACGGGCCTATTGCGGCGTGGCTGGTCGAGCTGTTCCCGACCCGCATCCGCTACACCTCGATGTCACTGCCCTATCACATCGGCAACGGCTGGTTCGGCGGTTTCCTGCCGACGGTGGCTTTTGCCATGGTCGCGGCCACCGGAGATATCTATTACGGGCTGTGGTACCCGATCGTGATTGCGGTGATGACGGCGATACTCGGCACCTTCTTCCTGCCGGAAACCAAGGACCGCGACATCCTCAAGGACTAAACCCGATGCCCCCTGTAGGAGCTGCCGCAGGCTGCGATCTGTTGATCTTGTTTTTTTGAAGATCAAAAGATCGCAGCCTGCGGCAGCTCCTACAAATGCGGAATGCGATCAACCGGTGGGTGTGGCACTTTCGCCACCGCCGCACCATCCGTCGCCACCTGTCAGATCTGACAGGTGCGCAAATCCTCATTTAGCGCTCTGATGGCTCCTTCCCGTTCTCACTACGCAGGAGCCTCTTCCATGACCGCCTCGTCCTCTGGCGACAACACTGTCCTTGTCCTCTATCCGCCCATAGTCAACAGCCAGACAGAGCCCGTGGTCGGCGCGGACATCGGCGTGCCTTTGGTGGCATACGACCTGGTCACCGACGGTGAAGGCGCTGTTGTTTTTGTCGATCCGCCGCCGAAGGGCGATATGGAGTCCGGGGATGTCATGGAGCTTCGGCTCAAGGATGAGTTGGCCGCACTGGACAGTAAAACCATTGACGATCCGAACGTGCGCACCAGGTTGCGCATTCCCAAGGGCCGGCTGCTTCCTAATCGGGTCAACGAGCTTTACTACACCATCACGCGCGGCAGCCAAAACATCGGCAAATCGAATCCGCTCACCATCCTCTACAACAAGATCCGTCCAGGCCTCAAGGACAAGTACGACGCCTCCGGTGGCCATTCCGAACTCAAACTGCTGCTGCCCGACGTGATCAAGAACGGCGTCGGTGCGGATTTCGTCAGCGCCGACGTCTGTGTGTCCTACCCGTACTGCCGGGCTTATGACCTCATCACCCTCAAATGCAATGGCGAACTGCTTGAGCCAAAGCCCACGGTGAATCCGAATCAGGCGCCGCAACCGCCGAGTCATGGCTCCGAAGAGCCCATCACCATCTGCTTCACCATCACCCGCGCGTTTCTGGACAAGGCGAAACGGACAGAGCAGAAACTGTATTTTTCCTACACCGTCACCGACCAGATCGGCAACGGCCCGGACACCGATGCGCCGTGGTCGCCGGTGCAAGTCGTGGATGAAGATCTGGATGGCAAGCGTTTGCCGAAGCCGATTTTGCTGGAACGCCTGGAGGATTTCCCGGGGGATGACCCCGAGGAAATCGATCTGAAAAAACTGGCCGGCAAGCCTTTGCTGCTGGTGGTGTTGACGGCGAATCCCCATTTTGTTGCGGGTGATAACGTGCTGGCGACCTACACCGCCCAAGACACCGGGCAACCCACCGATGTGGTGGTGAACGTCAGCGGCAAAGTCGAAGCGGATCAGTTCGGGTCGAAAAAGCCCTGCATTCTCGAAGTGCCCAACGCCAAGGTCTTCGCCGGCAGCCGCGTGACCGCGACCTACGAACTGCGCAGGCCCAACGGTGATCTGGTGGGCAATTCGATCACGGCCAATGCAACGGTAACCGGAGCCACGCCGATTGATCTGTTACCGCCGTTTCTCGTGGCGCCGGCCGTCGATCCTGTCGATGTGCTGGCCTATCCGAACGGGATCACGATGCGCATCGAATACCTCGCCGCCCTCGACGGCGATCGCGCGCGATTGGCCGAGGTCAATCCGCCGGCAGGTTCGCCGCAGTTTCCGTTGGTGGCATTCAACAGCAACAAACGGGTCAACACCGTGTTGACCCCGGCGTATCTCGCGGCCCGCCAAGGCAAGTCATTCGAGTTGCGCTGGAACCTCAATCGCAATGGCGGGCAGGCCGGGAAGTCAACCCCGACGCCACTGAGGGTGCTGAAGATTGCCGATGGCGACTCACGATTGCCGACGCCGAAAATCCTTCAGGCGCCTGATGACAAAGTGTTGGATTTAAACACCTTCGAAGGCAATGCTGAACTGACGGTATTGCCTTGGCTCGGAATCAGCACTGACAACGTAGTGCAACTGGAATTCAAAGGAAAAGACAACAATAACGACGATTACGTGATTCTTGTACTAACCAATCATAAAATCACAGAACAAGAAAAAACCTTCGGAATAAAAGAAACGCTACACAGAGACAAACTGTCCATTCTGCAACACGCCACATCCATTCAAGTAACTCTTGAGTTACTGCCAAGCCCAGCGTCGACATCCATTATATTTCCCATACTGATATTGCATTTCTTGAACGCCCCCCAGGTAATTACGGAGAGCTTCGAAACAGGCAAAGTGGAATGGAAAGACGAAGGCACCATCATGGACTTTCCAAGTATGACTGTGACGGTAATAAAAGGCCCGGTAGCTTTAGACGGCAACGCTGCCATTGAATATGCCCCTTTCCTGACCGGCAATTACTTCCACCTGAATGTTGACGAAACTCTAAGATTCACACTAAAAAGGCCATCAAAAAGTGTCAGATTCGGTATTGCCACTCGCATTAAATCAACCGCACTGACCGAGTACTATGACGAGGACTTCAAATTAATCAAAGCCCAGTCCACTCAATCGTACGATGCGCCTC